>NZ_JXAQ01000013.1:0-377974 GCF_000815295.1 Bacillus sp. MSP13 | reverse complement strand
GTTTCATATTTGTATTGTTGAAATCCGAGAGGATCACCAAATTATGGAGGATGCCCGTATCATGTGTCGCGGATATGCTTCAGCTTACTGAACTGATTGAAAAAATCTCGCTTGATAACTATGAGGCTGCGATCTAAGAACTGATGGAAAGAGATCCGTTGTCTATATGAGAGAACATTTCTTACTGCTATACAGATGATTCTCGTTTTTCATCCGGATATGATATCATTCAAAAATGACTCAAAAGTTAGTGTAAGTCATTATTTCTTCAGCATTCATCTTGCGTAATTGATTAAAATTTATTATGATACTCTTTGTATGGCAACTCCTTACCTCAATTCAATATACTCAACGTTTCCCCTTTTTCTCCGGTCGTTTACCTTTTCTTTTTCTTCCGTAAAATAAAGAAAGCTTCCAGCATAACAGATACGGTGCGGATTTATTTTTTAAAAAAGGAGTCGTTATATTTGAATAATAGTTTTACATTAAAGCAGCAATGGTTCGGGAATATCCGAAAAGACATACTTGCTGGCATTTTAGTTGCGTTAGCATTAATACCTGAAGCGATTGGCTTCTCGATTATAGCCGGTGTTGACCCGATGGTCGGTCTTTATGCGTCATTTTGTATAGCCATTATCATTTCTATTTTTGGCGGCAGACCTGGCATGATTTCAGCTGCTACTGGCTCAATGGCGGTTGTGATGGTATCGTTGGTTGCAGATCACGGGCTTCAGTATTTATTTGCCGCTACGATTTTGACAGGAATTATTCAGGTGATTTTAGGTATCAGTAAAATTGCGAGATTAATGAAATTTATTCCGCGTTCTGTGATGATCGGTTTTGTGAATGCGCTGGCGATCCTTATTTTCTCAGCGCAGCTTCCTCAGTTTGAAGGTGCTTCTTGGAGCATGTATGCGATGCTTGCCGGATCGTTGGTTATTATTTATGTACTGCCGAGGTTTACAAATGCGATCCCGTCTCCGCTTGTCGCGATTGTTGTGATGACGATTATTGCGGTCATGTTTCATGTGGATGTGCGGACCGTAGGCGATATGGGCAATATATCTAGTTCGTTGCCTCATTTCATAATCCCTGATGTCCCATTTACGTTTGAAACACTGCAAATCATTTTTCCTTATTCGATTGCTTTAGCGTTTGTCGGATTACTTGAATCTTTGTTGACAGCACAGATTATTGATGAAATGACGGATACGGACAGTGATAAAAATAAAGAGAGCCGCGGACAGGGAATTGCGAATATCGTGACTGGATTCTTTGGCGGCATGGCAGGCTGCGCTATGATCGGACAATCTGTCATTAATACAAAAGCTGGCGGGCGTGGGCGCTTATCAGCATTTGTTGCCGGTGCTTTTCTTATGTTTTTAATTGCCGTCTTGAGTACTGTCGTCATGAAAATTCCTATGGCTGCGTTAGTGGCCGTTATGGTTATGGTTTCTGTCGGTACATTTGATTGGTCTTCTTTAAAAGGCCTCAAGAAAGCGCCGCTCACTGACTCTATTGTCATGATTGTGACTGTGATTACGGTTGTGGTGACGGATGACTTATCTAAAGGTGTATTCGTCGGCGTTATCTTAAGTGCGGTGTTCTTTGTGGCGAAAATCTCAAAGCTGAAAATCGTTTCTCATGCAGAGGACCAAAAGCTAAGAACGTATCGAGTAAAGGGACAAATCTTTTTTGCCTCAGTGACTGATCTTACGAATGCGTTTATTTACCAAGAGGATATTGAGCGAGTCGTGATTGACTTAACTGAGGCCCACGTATGGGATGATTCAGGAGCGGCAGCGCTTGATAAGATTGTTGCGAAGTTTAAAGAGCAAGGAATTGAAGCTGAAGTAAAGGGTTTAAATAAAGCTAGTAAAGCTCTTATGAAGCAAATGACATAAAGTGTGAAAGTCCAGATTGATGAGATCTGGGCTTTTTTATATAACATACGGCTGAACAGCATTGATATAATAGAGAGAAAAGAAATGTAAATAGGGGACTTGCGTATGATGCTTCAGAAGCTTAACCGTATATTGGGGAGGGTAATGCCGCTTTTAACGCCGACTAGCGTGGTGCTGGGCGTGCTGCTGGCTCAATTTTTAAATGAGTATGAAAGCGCTGTGCCCTGGATCTTTGCTTTTATTACGTTTGCAGGCAGTTTGAGTGCTAACTTTCAATCTTTGAGGCATGCATTGTCACATCCCCTTCCTATGATTCTTGCATTATTTGTTCTTCATATTTTTATGCCGCTTTTTGCTTGGGTCAGCGGCCATCTTATCTTTAAAGGCGATCCTTTGACGATCACCGGCTTAACATTGGCTGTTGTGATTCCTACGGGGATTACAAGCTTGATTTGGGCAGCGATGTACAAAGGGAATGTCGGATTGACGCTTTCAATTATCTTAGTTGATACGGTACTGTCTCCATTGATCGTTCCGCTGAGCCTTTCATTGCTCGCTGGCGCTCAGGTTCATATGGATGTGTGGGGAATGATGAAAGGATTGATTGTGATGGTCGTGATTCCTTCTTTTCTGGGTATGCTGTTTAATCAGATATCATCTCCAGAAAGAACTGCATCTATGAGCAGTGCGCTGTCTCCTTTTTCAAAACTTTGCCTGATGGCAGTGATTGCGATTAACAGTGCTGCGATTGCCCCTTATTTCAAAGCCGTTGATTGGAGATTCGTAGGAATAGCGGCGACGGTTTTCTTTATCGCGTTAACAGGCTATGCTGTTGCTTGGCTGATCGGAAAAATGATGAAAAGGCGCCAGGAGGAAATTGTATCTCTTATTTTTACGGGAGGCATGAGAAATATTAGTGCCGGCGCAGTTCTTGCCGTTACGTTCTTTCCGTCTCAGGTTGCCGTTCCGGTGGTGATCGGCATGTTGTTTCAGCAGATTCTGGCTGCTTTGTTTGGCTATATGCTGAATCGTTTTGAGTTAAAACCCGTATTGCAGAAAGCATGAAAAACCCGCTCAATTGTGTGAGCGGGTTTTTCCGTATAGCCATTCGAGCGCGATGATGAACTGTTCGGAGAAGTACTTGTGGTGGTGCACTGCCCCTTTTTCTATAGAAAGACACAGCTGATCATCAGTGAACCCTTTTTCTTTTAAACTTTGATGCACTTGCTTTGTATTCAGCAGCATATGTCGCTGAATGGATTGTTTTTCACGGCCTTCTTCACTGCCGACAGACATAAAGACACGTGCAGTGCCGGGCTTTAAAGAAGATGAACGAATGGTTTCCACTGTGTTCTCATACCAATAGGAGCCTGAGATAGAGCCTATCTTTTCAAACACTGACGCATGCTTTAATAAAGCGAACATTGAGATGAGGCCT
The DNA here is from genome assembly GCF_000815295.1 of Bacillus sp. MSP13. Taxonomy (NCBI): domain Bacteria; kingdom Bacillati; phylum Bacillota; class Bacilli; order Caryophanales; family Bacillaceae; genus Bacillus; species Bacillus sp. MSP13. The sequence continues at coordinate 374,632 of NZ_JXAQ01000013.1, read as the reverse complement.
CCTAATGAGGCGCCGATCAACCCTCTAGATTCTCTGCTAACGTTCCAGTTGTCTTCAATAAATGGAATGAGCCGGTTTATGATGTCAGACAGATAGTGATAACCCATGCCCCCGAAATCTGGGAACCGATCACTAAGCGAAGCAGCTGGCCAAGGGGTGTATTCATCCAGCCGGTTTTCAGGTTCGATACCGATCAGGACGAGTTCTGGGAGCGTTCGCTGTTGAAATGCGCTTTCTAATACTTTGATTTGGTCTTGAAATAAAGAATTTCCATCCTGCACGTAGACAGGAGGAAATCCTCTGCTGTTTGGGTTGTAGGAAGGAGGGAGGTACAAATAGAACCTCCTTTTGCCGGCTTTGTGTTCAGAGAGGGACCCGTTCAAGCATTCCCCCCCTTTTTTTGCTTGAAAAGCAGATATAAGAAATAAGGAACACCGAGGATCGCCAAAATGATGCCTGCGGGCACTTCCGCGGGCTGAAAAAACAGTTTTCCGGCAAAGTCTGCGCTTATGACAAGCAGCATGCCGATTACACCGCTCAGCGGCAGAATGTCACGATGTTCGACACCAGCCAGTCTCCTTGAAATATGGGGAGCAATTAAGCCGACAAACGCCATGCTTCCCGCTACGGAGACACAGGCGCTGATGATTGCTACGCAGGCGACGAGCAGGATGGTTTTTTCCTTATTTGATGAAATACCGAGGCTTCTGACTGTGTCTTCATCAAAACGAATGGTGTCCAGCAAGCGGGACTTCCCGATAAGAATAGGGATAAACAGCAGCATCCATGGGAGAACGGCTGTGATGTAAGTCCAATTGGCAGACCAGATGCTTCCGTTTTTCCACACCATGGCCATTTGATAGTCTTGCGGGTCCATTTTTAATGATAAAAACAAAGACAGGGCGCTGAATCCAGAATTGATCGCGATTCCCACCAGAATAATTCTTCCTGAATCTAAATTGCCTCTGTGCCATGCAAATATGTAAATCAGAATCGCTGCAATCAGTCCGCCTAACAATCCGAAGATCGGCATTCCCATCGCCGCAGCTAAGGATGTCACTTCTTTTTGGCCCTGGAATAAGAGCATAAACGCGACTATCCCAGCTCCTGCCCCCGCATTGATCCCGAGTATTCCCGGATCTGCGAGACCGTTACGTGTGATGGCTTGGATGACGGCGCCCGCAATGCCCAGACCGAGTCCGATAATGGCCGCCATGACAATTCGCGGCAGTCTTAAATCGAACAGCAAAATTTCATACTGCGGATTCGGATCAATCTGAAAAAGAGTGGAGAGCAGCTCAGCCGGACGAACGGAAAATGATCCGCTTGTTAAGCTGAAATAGCTGACAACGAGAATCAAAGCAATGAATACTGCATATTTTTTAGCCATTTTGCTCCCCTCCTTTTCGTTTAATCAAATAAAGGAAGAAAGGCACGCCGATTATGGATGTCACGACTTCAATCGGTGTTTCAAACGGATAATTGATAAATCTGCTTGCGAGATCACACAAGGTTAAAAAGACTCCGCCCAAAATGCATGAACACGGAATCAGCCTGCTGTAATCTGAGCCAACAAGAAATCTTGTGATATGCGGAACAACCAATCCGACAAACGCAATTTTACCGGCGAGCGCTACGGCACTGCCGGTTAAAATGATGACAGAAAGCATCGCCATGATCTTAATGGTTTTTTTCTTTTGTCCCAGGCTTTTAGAAATGTCTTCGCCTAATGATACAGCGGTCACTTTTTTGCTGAGAGAAACGGCTATCACGATGCCAATTAGGAAAAACGGAGCGGCTAGCTTCAGGAAATCCGGACTCATTTGATGAAGTCTGGCACTGTACCAGAAACTGAGATCCTGTGAAATTTGAAAATAAATTGACATGGCCGCTGATAAACTGCTGAGCAGCATGCTTGTGACTGTGCCGATGATGGCAAGCTGTACGGGGGAAAACCCGTTAGGCATCATGGCGGCAAGGCTGAATACTAACACAGCTCCTAATGCTGAGCCGATAAAAGAGTAAATGATCATTTCAAACGAAGACGATTGCGGGAGCAGAACCATACAAAGCGTGATAATAAACGCAGAACCATCTGAAACGCCCATAATAGAAGGCGAAGCTAAGTAATTTCGTGTAATGCCTTGCATAAGCGCTCCAGAAACAGCAAGGGCTGCCCCTATGAGCAGAGCGCCGGCAGCCCTTGGAATCCGGGAATGCCATATAATTTGATGGTCTGTGTTTCCCGGATCGAAATGAATAAGAGATGTAAAAACAATATCTGTGTTTAGATGCTTCGCGCCGTATAGGATCGAAAGCAACAGCGATAGTGCGATAGCAAATGGAGAAGTAATCAATATGATACGTGTCCACTGTTTTGAATACATACAAAAAACCTACTCTGAATTAGTTTTGTGTCAATTTTTCAGCAGCCGCTTTCAGGAAGCGGACTTTGCTCCACGCTGTGCCGCCTTGTGCGAGAGGATCCACTGAGTTGACGTAAACATGATCTTCTTTGACTGCTTTAAGGCTTTTCCAGATTGGATTCTTCTCTAAATCTTTTAACGCTTCAGGTTTGTCTGCATTTTCATCATCAGAAAATTGGACGAAGATATGGTCCGGGTCCATTTCGCTTAATTTTTCTAACGAAATCAGCTCCTGCGCTTTTGCCGCTTTTACTTCGTCCGGCGCTTTAAGGCCTAAGTCACCATAAAGAGTGGAGTTGAAGTACACCTGTTCAGGGTAAATGTAAATGTTGGCTTGTCTGATTCTGATGACAAGCGCTTTTGAATCTTTTGCTTTATCGCTGATTTTTGTTTTTGTTTCTTTTAGATCCTGTTCATAGTCTGCAATGATTGTTTTCGCCTTTTTCTCTTTTCCAGTCAGCTGGGCAAGCAGCATCATGTTTTCTTTCCAGTTTGAAGAGATATGAGAGACCGGGATTGTCGTGCCGGCTGTGCTGATTTTTTGCAGTGTTTTTTCCGGGAACTTTGTTGAAGCAAGGATGACATCTGGCTTCATTTCAAGAATTTTTTCAATGTTTGGCTCCATTTTTTCTCCGGTTGGTTGGGCATTATCAGTGATATCTTTGAACATATCAGGGAACTTGCCGGAAAATGAAATCGCGCCTTGCGGATGAACGTCAAGCAATTTCGCGTCTTCCATTGATTCGACGCTTCCCGTAATGGCAATTTTGTCTGTTGGTACAGATACTTCATAGGTTTTATCCAGGTATTCAATTGTCTTCTTCTCAGATGCTGAACCGCTTGCCTTGCTGGCAGCCGATTCGTTTTTGCTGCCGCAAGCTGCCGCCGTTAGCGCGAGAAGCAAGATTAATAAGGTAAGAGAAATCTTTTTCATCTATAGAGCCTCCTGTTCAATTGATAACTATTATCAATTGGAATTATAGAGAATGAACGGATATAACACCATGGATAAAATTCATATTTATCATGGACTTTCACCGGATAGTAATGAAATGGCTTGCTTTACGATCCGTTCGTGCCCGAAAGCCGAGTATTCATTCCAAGGGTCGAAGGATAGAAGATAAACTCGTTTGTTACGCACCGCGCTTAGGTTTTGCCACACTTCTGTCTGCTGTAATTGCTTGAAGTAAGCGATGGTTTCAGGCTCTTTAAATAGAAAAAGCATGATGCAGTCAGCTTCGCAGTTTGCGATATTTTCTAACGGAATCGCTTGCTCTGAAGGCGTGTCTGCTGTTAATGCGGAGTTGAATCCTAAATCTCCAAAAAAGACTTCACGGACGCTTCGATGATGTGCCGGATAGAAGTTTTGCTTGTGCAGCCTCAGAAACAGAAAATGCAGGCCTTGGGTGTGGTGGAGTATTTTTTTTGCAGTCTCCGTTTGCTGGTCATAAGCCGCAAGCCACTTTTCTGCTTCGGACTCTTCCCTTAAGAATAAGGAAGTTTGCAGAAAGTGATTTCTCCAGCTTTCTTCTGAAGGAAGATATATGACCTTTGCGATGCGATTGAGCTTATTTTGTTCTTCTGGAGAAATGGAATCCATGCTGAAAATTACGTCGGGTTCAGCCTGAGCTAACGTCTGCAGGTTTTCTTCCCATTTTTCATTAGAGCGGTATGCGCTGAGATGGACAGGTATATCTGCCGAATAATGCTGATAGTAGTAAGACGTCCACTTCGGATGGAGTGCGGCCGCAATCGGTATGTGATTCAGTGGGATGAGATGGCCCATTGTGCCCTTTCCGTATGCGGCAATTTTTTTTCGGCGATTTTTCATATAGCTTGTAGGTGAACAACCTGTATGCTTTTTAAAGATTCTGCTGAAATAAAACTCATCTTGATAGCCTGTTTGATGAGCGATTTCTTTTAATTTGCAGTTTGATCTTGCCATGAGCCGTTTTGCTCGGGTGATTCGCGTTTTTGTGATAAATTCTGTTACGCTCTGGCCCGTCCGTTTTTTAAAGATTTCGCTGTAGTGTTTGGCGCTGATTCCCGCCATTTGCGACAACTGGGCAAGAGTCATTTTTGTATCGACATGGGTTTCGATGTATTGCTTTGTTTTTTCGATGGCTGAATGTGTATCCGTCTGATCAGATAAACTGGCAGTGAAGAGGTCATAAATCAGGCTTTGTACTTCAATCACACATTTTAACTGAGAAAGATGAGACGACTCACTCCACAGCGCTGCAAGCTCATGAAGCCGGGCTGCTAGGTTTTCGATAGGTGAAACATTCACATGCTTCAGTTTGGCTAATTCCGTATCTGTATATGGCGTTAAGAGATCTTGTCTGGAATTCTGGATATAGCTTTGAAGCCTGATCAGACAAGTATCTATATCTCCCTCGGCTGAAGGTGAAAAGCCGAAGGTCTCATTAGGCGGACAAACATAAAGTGTCTTTTTTTGCAGAGGGTTGATACTTGTTCCGATCGAAATATGGCCGTTTCCTCTTAAATGAAAGATCAGCACGAATGAATCGGCTAATTGCTGTTCTGAGAAGAGATCGCTTGTTTTTTTAAGATATTCAATTTGTATCGGATGATAAATGACTGTATTTTGCAAGAGTAAACCACCTTTTCAGAAACATTCAATTGATAATCATTTTCAATAAAATTGTACCAAATAAATGAAAGTTTTCCTATATAAAGCGGGTGAATTTTTGGCATGAAAAAACCCTTACTTTCGTTTGAAGGTAAGGGTCTTTTGTTCAGTAGAAAATGTTACACGTGTAACATACAATGCGAACGTCTAATAGATGAGATACTTTTTTCTTATTTTGCTGAATTGTTTGAGTGGTTTTTCATAGCGATCTATGATGTCTTCTATAGAAGCGCCATTTTCAATTTCTGTTTTGATCCACCCGTTGCCTGCCAGTTTATCAAATGAACCTGTTGAAAGGAACTCAAAATCCTCAGGATAGAGATCATGCAGGGTTTTAATGAGTGACAGACCTGTTCTGGTCGCTTCAAACGTTTCTCTGTCTGTCACATAGAGCTGCACACCATGGCAAAGCGTTCCCTGATATTTAGAAAACGTCGGTGTGAATGAAGCTGCCCTGAATGTCACGCCAGGCAGATTGAGACTGTTCAATATTTCTTCAAGCTCTGTACTTTTGATAAAGGGAGCCCCAATGAATTCGAATGGCTTTGTGGTACCCCGCCCTTCGGATATATTTGTTCCTTCAATCAGACCGGTTGCGGGATAAACAAATGTGCTTTCCACAGTCGGCATGTTCGGTGAAGGGAGGACGAAAGGCAGTCGGGTATCGTTAAAATCCATTTTTCGTTTCCAATGTTTCATTTTCACTACTGTGAGATCGGCACCAATGTCAAATTCTTTGTTGAACAGTACAGCCAATTCACCTATGGTCATTCCGTGCTTTAGCGGAATGGGATACAGTCCGACAAATGAAGCGTATTCAGGTTCTAAGACTGGCCCTTCAATATGTTTTCCGCCTTGAGGATTGGGGCGGTCCAGCACCATAAAAGGGATGTCATTTTCTTTAGCGGCTTCCATTGCGTAGGCCATTGTATAAATGTACGTGTAGTAACGGGTCCCGACATCCTGAATGTCAAACATAAGAACATCGACATTTCTCAGCATCTCTGGTGTCGGTTTTTTCGTTTTCCCGTAAAGGCTATATACGGGAACCCCGGTTTTTTTATCAATGTAAGAGCCAATTTCGTCTCCCGCCTGAGCGTCGCCGCGGACGCCGTGCTCAGGGCCGAATAACGCTGTCAGTTTGATATCTGGGTTTTCGTAAAGAATATCGACACTGCTTTTCAAAGATGCATTTACGCCTGTTGGATTGGTGATGAATCCGACTCTTTTTCCTTTGAGCTGTTTTTTATAAGCTGGCAAAAGCGTATCTATACCGGTCTGGACTTTAGGTTTTTTTACTGTTTGATTCTTGGAATCGGGTGATGCTGAGGCAGCTGTTATCGTTCCAAACATAATGAACCCTGTGAGACAAGCGAATATTGTTTTTCTCATGTGTCCCTCCTTATTAGAGCGGTTTTCCCGTTTTGATATTTAATCCGTAGCCATATGGATACAGGATGTCTCCCGGTTTCGTGACAGACGGAAGGTCGACTGGAAGTGTGCCTTTAGGTTTTGCCTGGCCGAATATCGCCATAACTCCGGCGGGAATATTGGGTTGTAGATAATGGCCATTCGCGTACCCTTTAAATCCATAGACAGCTATGAGCGCCTTAGCTTCTTCAAAATTGGCGGCATCATATGGGTTGCGCAGGCTCATTAAGACAAATGGTTTGTTGTGCTGCAGTGCAGCCGTCATGACAGCTCTCGGAAATACGGTGGCCCATTTGCTTGAATCCGATATGGTGTCGTCGATGACACCATCGTTGACGACAGGGTCATTTTTCACGACATAAGAGCCAGTTATGATATAATCAGCCTCTTTTACTTGTTTTTCATGCTCGGCACTAAATACTTGGTTGGCAAAACTGATTTTACTGAGAGAGACTGACTTGATTTTCTTTCGCTTGATGAGATCGTGAATGGTTTGTTCAATTGAAGCCGTTTGTTCTTCGTAAGGCGTGGCAATTAAGATTCGGCTGCCTTTTTTGGGCTTGAACGGCAAGGTATGCTGTTCATTTTTTAAAACGGTCACTGCTTTTTCGGCTATTTTTTTCTCCGCTTTCAGGTGCCGCTTGTTTCCTACGATTTTTTGGGCTTTTACTATTTTTTCTTTTATGCTGTCGTTGTTTCGAGCTGGATACATACCGCGTTTTATTTTCAGGGAAATGATTCTTTCAACTGATTTGTTGATTTGATGTTCAGAAATGTCTCCGTTTTTCACTGCTTCTTTTAACGCTTGAATAACACGTGCGAATTTCTGTTCTTCTTTCAGAGAAGTAACTGAGGCGGGCATTAAGGCAATATCGACGCCCGCTTTTACAGCCATGACCACAGCCTCTTCCTGTCCGAAATGATCTGCGATTGCTTTCATATTGAGGGCATCGGTAACGATGACGCCGTCAAAGCCCATTTCCTGACGAAGAAGACCGGTCATCACCTTTTTTGAGAGTGTCGCCGGAACCAGAATGTCCGATCCATCGAGTTTGCTTTTGTATGTGTTGTCATCAAAGGCAGGAAATTGAACGTGAGCTGTCATCACCATATCAGCACCGGCATCAATAGCTCTTTGAAAGGGATAGAGCTCGATCTCACGAAGGCGTTCTTGACTATGGGAAACAAGCGGCAGTCCGTAATGGCTGTCAACGTCCGTGTCTCCATGTCCCGGGAAATGTTTGAGGGCAGAGGCGATATCTTGCCGCTGCAGCCCTTTCATCGTATATAAACCGAGTCGTGCTGTCAGGTTCCGATTCGAGCTGAATGACCGTACGCCAATCACCGGATTATCAGGATTATTATTAATGTCCATGACAGGGCTGAAATTTGTATTAATGCCTAAGACAGAAAGCTCTTTCCCAATGATGGTGCCAGTCTGGTAGGCATTGATTCTGCTTCTGGCAGCACCCAGTGCCATATTCCCCGGGAAATTAGTCCCCTCCCCTAATCTCGTAACAATGCCGCCTTCCTGATCAATACTCAGAATGAGCGGGATGTTGGGGCTGGCCCTTTGGTAAGCGTCTGTCAATTGGACGGTTTGCTTTGTTGTTTTTACGTTTTCTGCAAAAAGGATCACGCCGCCGAATTGATATTTGTTGATAAGGCTAGCGACTTCTTCATTCATTTCTGTAAAGGCTTGAGGAGAAGAATCACCTTCTTTTTGCCAATTTCTAAAATCTGGCATCAACATCTGGCCGAGTTTTTCATCTAACGTCATGCGATTGACAAGCTGCTTGGCGTCAGCTGAGCTGCTGGCTGAAGCAGCTTTTGTCTGGCTGGCGCCGAGAAAACATGATAGAAAGAGAACGGTTGAAAGGATAAGCGGAAATACGGTTTTCATAGAAAGCTTCCTCCTATCGTCGAATCATTCATTCCATCGCTTCATAGATCGCGGTAATGACGCTTCCATAACTGCCTGTTGGAAATTGATCGCCCTCAAACCCATTTGGATTTTCCTCTGGATCAGCAACTGGTGAATGCTTTTTGTTTGTTAACAATGCGATGCCTAAATTGTAAGTTGGATCAATGATCGTAACTGTCCCTGTCCAGCCGGTATGTCCATAAGCATGTTCGCTGGCGTAAGGGCCAAACATCCATTCCATGCTTTTATTTCCGTTTCGCCGCCAGCCAAGAGCGTATGTTGGATCTGTTGCTGAATGGGCTGTAAATAGGTCGGCTGTGTCCTGATCAAATAAAGAAACGTTTCGGTATGATCCTTTGTTTAACATGACCTGCAGCAGAATAGCCATATCATCAGCATTTGAGAACAATCCAGCATGGCCGGACACGCCTCCCATTGAGTAAAACGCTTTTTCGTCGTGCACTTCTCCTTGCAGCGTGTTTGTGCGGATGTTAGGGAAATGAATAACGCCGTCCCGCGTGTTGCCCATACGTTCAGTCGCTGCGAACTGCTTCGGTTTGAAGCCTTTTTGCAACGGATTGTATAAGGTATGTTTGAGCCCCAACGGTTTGTAAAGCTCTTGCTCAGCGTAGACATCAAGCGGTTTTCCGGTGAGCTTTTCGACAATACAGCCGAGGATCATGTATCCGATGTCACTGTATACGTGTTTTGTCCCTGTTTGATAATCGAGCGGAATTTTCGACAGATATTTAATTGTTTTGTCCCGCCCCTGAGAAAAGTACATACCGGCTTTTTCCGGTGTGTAAAAGTAAAAGCTTGCGGGAAGCCCTGATTGGTGCTGGAGAACATCAATGACACGAATCTTGTCTTTTCCTTTCATAAGGTCTCCTGGCTGATCTTTGAAATCAGGCAAATATGCAGAAACCATTTCATAGACGTCGAGCTTTCCTTGGCTGACTAAACGCTGCAATGCGAAATTAGTTGCGTACATTTTCGTATTTGAGGCTAAGTCAAACATCGTGCGGGTTCTCATTTTAACCGGACGGTGCAACAGCTCTGATTCTTCGTACTTTTTACTGTAGCCGTACGCTTCTTTTTTAATGATGCGGCCGTCCTTCACGATGACAAGAACAGCGCCGGGAAATCCTGCTTCAACATCGCGTTCTATCATCCGATCAACCTTCCTTAGTTTCTTCGACGAGAATTGTGCAATTTCTGCATTGATGGTTTTCGGCTCAATCTGGTTATCTGCTGTTTGCGCGAAGGTTTCGTTGGGCGCCAGTATAGATAGAATGAATATGGCACTGAATAAGGAAAGTGTCTTTGTTTTCATAGGTTTGCTCCTTTCCTTGCGTTTATCCTGTTTACTATCCTTAAAACAGAAACCATTTAATCGAACTGAGAAGCCATTTCATCTTTATAGCCAAAGGCGTACGTTAATAAAAAGCCGGCCGCGTAGGAAATAAAGAGTCCGATGATATACAGAATGATTTGCGAAGATAGGACGAGAAAGGAAAGCGGCAGTCCGGAGACACCAATCGCAATGGTAGCTATCTGAAAATAAGCTTGAAAGGCGCCGCCGATTCCGGCTCCTAAGCAGGCTGTTAGAAACGGGCGTCCAAGTGGCAGCGTGACCCCGAAGATCAGCGGTTCACCAATGCCGAGCAGCCCCGAAGGCAGTCCTCCGGCGATCGCTTTTCTCAATGTTGTTTTTTTGTTTTCAAAAAGATGGCAAAGGCCGCGCCTACCTGTCCCGCCCCTCCCATAGCCAAAATAGGGAGCAGAGGATCATTTCCGATTGAATGGATCAGTTCCATGTGCACAGGCGTCAAGCCTTGATGCAGTCCGGTCACGACGAGGGGAAGAAAAGTAGCGCCCAGAATAAAGCCTGCAGCGATGCCGCCGATATCCAAGATGGACAGAAGGCCGTCTGTAATAGCATCAGAAATGAAGCCGCCTAAAGGCATAAATACGACATATGTTACAATTCCGGTGATTAACAGTGAAACGGTTGGGGTGACAATGATATCAAGTGATTGAGGAATAAAACGGCGGATACTTTGTTCAGTGTAAGCAATGAATATGGCTGCGAAAAGAACTCCGATCAGACCTCCCCTGCCCGGAAGAAGCTGTTCTCCGAATAAACTGATCTTTGCGATCTCCGGATTCATAATCAAGATCCCTGCCAGAGCTCCAAGAGCGGGTGTCCCGCCAAATTCTTTCGATGCGTTAATGCCGACAAGAATGCCGAGATAAGTGAACAACCCTGAGCCGATGACTGTCAGGATAACAGCGACTTGTGATTCTGCAGAGAGCCAGCCGGCTTGAATGATTGCCTTGGTAATCCCGGTGATTAAACCGGAAGCGACGAGTGCGGGAATAAGAGGGATGAAGATGCTGGCCATTTTACGTAAGAAACGTTTAAAAGGAGTGGCGTTTTTTCGGTTTATGTCGGCTTTCTTTTTGGCTGCTGCTTCTTTGACGTCGACACCTTCTCCAGCTGACACGAGCTTTGAGAAAGCGGCTGTGACATGATTGACGACTCCGGTTCCGAGAATGATTTGTAAGGTTTCAGCTTCAACGACACCCAATACGCCGTCAAGCTCTCTTAAAGCATGGGCATCTGCTTTGCTTTTGTCGTAAGGCGTAATCCGCAGACGCGTCATGCAATGCGTATACGAGGAAATATTGCCCCTTCCTCCGCATAGCTCAAGGATTTTCTTTGCGAGATGATGGTAGTTCTTTTCTTTGCTCATCAAAACCCCTCCTCTTCTAGCTGCCTTATTTTTTTCTCAAAGATTGTATGGCTGCTCTTGTTTTATCGATATAGCCGGTTGTTTCTTCGTACCGCTCAGCCGCCATGCCTAAAAACAAAACATCAATCATAAAAAGCTGGGCGAGGCGGGAGGAAGTGGCTGCACTTCGAATCAGGGCTTCGTTGGAATATGCTGTGTGCAATGGGACATCAGCCAGCGCGGAGACGGACGTCTGACTGAATTGTGTGAGGCTAATCGTTTTGATGCCTTTTTTCTTAGCCATCGTGAGTAATTCAATGATTTCCTGTGTTTCTCCTGAAAACGAAATGGCGAATGCAATATCATCCTTATCTGCATTTGCGATTAATGATGCCACAAGGTGAGTGTCTGTGAACGCGGTTGCTTGTTTATGAATGCGAAGCCACTTTTGCTGGGCGTCCTTGGCGACAATGCCAGAAGCCCCGAGGCCGATAAAATGCACGGTATGAGCTTTGAGAAGCAGAGACACCGCTTGTTCCAGCTTTTTGTAGTCCATCAGGTCTGAAGTATCCTGAATGGCCTGAATGGCATTGCCGGCCGCTTTTTCAGAAATGGAGGACAGCGGTTCATGGGGCGAAATGTCTCGGTAGCCTTGTGTAGCAGGCTTTGCCAGATCGCCTGCCACTCTCATTTTTAAATCTTGAAAGCCCTTTAGTCCGAGTGATTTGCAGAGCCTGATGACGGCAGCGTCACTTGAATTGGCTAAGACGCTGATTTCGCTGACAGTGCTTTCGATAGCTTTGTGGGGATGAGTTAGGATGTAATCCGCAAGTTTACGCTCCGATGGAGGGAGCTTGTGCTTCATTGATTGGATGATCGCTATACCGCCTGTTGCCATGCTCGGTCTCTCCTTATCCTGAATGGTAATTTTCGATAGCTTTGTCTATAAAACCGTTTGCTTCATCAACCAATGTTTTAGCTTGCTCCTGATCTGTGCTTGTTTTGAGCATGACGATTGCCGTTTTGACGTGATGATCGGCTTGTTCCAGAGTTTGTCTGGCTGTATCGTATGAAGCGTTTGTAAGGCTTTGGATGATGCTGATGGCGCGTTCTTTAAGTTTTTTGTTGCTGACGTTGACGTCTACCATCAAGTTTTCGTAAACCTTGCCGATTTTGACCATGACAGCGGTTGATATCATGTTTAGAATCATTTTATGAGCAGATGCGGCTTTCATACGTGTTGATCCGGTTATAGCCTCAGGTCCGACGACAACCTCAATGCTGTGATCAGCTTCCTTGCTGATGGCGGAATTTTCATTACTGGTAAGGGCGATGGTGTGTGCTCCGACTTTACGGGCGTATGTGAGGGCGCCTGCGGCATAAGGTGTGCGGCCGCTTGCTGCGATGGCAATGACAGTATCGTTTGATGTAAGCTGTATATTTTTTAAATCTTCGGCTCCTGCTTCTTCACTGTCTTCAATGCCCTCTGCTGCCTGCAAAAATGCTTCGGGGCCTCCAGCCATGATTCCAATGACCTGATCTGGGCTTACGCTAAAGGTGGGAGGACATTCAACAGCATCCATGACACCGAGTCTGCCGCTTGTGCCGGCGCCTGTATATATGAGCCGGCCCCCATTTTGAAACGAGTCGCAGGCGCAGTCTACAGCTGTTTTGATTTTGGGGAGAACCTGCTGAACGGCGGCGGCGACTTTTAAATCTTCGTTGTTGATCATTTTGAGGATGCCGAGTGTGTTTGCTTTATGGATGTCAGCTGTTTGGCTATTGCGTGATTCCGTTGTGAGACGGTGAAGGTTTAATGGTTCTGACATGAGGATGCCCCCTGTTTCAATATAAGTATCTCAATATTCAGTATATTCATTTCTGTCATTGTATTTCAACTCTGTTTTTTATTTTTGAAATTTTATTTCATCTGAGACTATAAGAAATAATGAAGAATCAGCTGTTCTCCTAGCGGCCCGATTCTTCTCCGTCCTTTATCCAGGAATCCGCTTTTCATGTAAAGGTGTTTTGCGCGTGTGTTTAGGTAATTGACGGCCAAAATGATTTCATCACACCATGGAAAATAACCGCTCACAAACGAGGGTAGCTGAAGCATTGCTTTTTTTGCATAGCCTTTTCCATGATGTGCTGCGTTTACAGACAGGGAACTGAGCAGTAAAGCAAATGGATTGTTAGTATAGGGAGCAAGCGTTTCTTTTGATGTATATAGAATGAAAAAGCCGACCGGCAGATCGTTTTTTAGAATGACAACCGGATATCGGTCTTTTACGCCTAAGGTCTGAGTCAGCACCTCTTTGGGAAGAGAGGTAAAGCGTTTGTCATCGTTGTTTAACGTGAATGATTGAAGTTCCTGCAAATGTTCAGGTTTATAGAATGATAAAGATATGTCTAGAGTCATGTAGCGGCCTCCTTACAATATGTCGTCTAGCTGATTTTCTGAAATGACACGGTAGCCTGCTTGTTTTAATAGTGCGGCGGTCACTCCCCTGCCGGCGATTTTTTTGCCAGAGAATGTGCCATTATAAATAAAATTGCTTCCGCATGACGGACTGTTTTCTTTTAATATGACGGCAGAAGCATTGATTTCTGTTGCGTAAGCTAATGTTTTAGCGGCACCTTTCATATATAATGCTGTTACATCTTCTCCTGAAGCCGTCACGATTTTCGCGGTTCCATTGAGTACATCATCGCCAGTGCCTCCGATGATTTCTGCAGGCTCACGGGGCGTGCAGAAGCCGCCGAGAAGCTCAGGGCAAGCCATGACTGCTTTCTTTTCATCGACTAGTTTTCTGATTTTCTCTGATGCGGCGTGAGAGCCGTTGTATCTGCATTCAATGCCGCCAAGACAAGAACTGACTAGAATCATTTTGGTTACTCCTCCCTCGGATTCGCTTATTTCTATCATAAAATAAATGACTAATGTTGGTAGGCTTTTTCACTTAAAAAAGGGGTTAAAAAGTTTGAAAATAAAAAATTCATTTTTTCTCTTTACAAATGGGGGTCAACCTGTATATAATAACTTTTGTCAGCTCGACGAGAACACAAACGGCCCGTTGGTCAAGCGGTTAAGACACCGCCCTTTCACGGCGGTAACACGGGTTCGAATCCCGTACGGGTCACCATTTGGAGGATTAGCTCAGCTGGGAGAGCATCTGCCTTACAAGCAGAGGGTCGGCGGTTCGAGCCCGTCATCCTCCACCATCTTGCCGGTGTAGCTCAATTGGTAGAGCAACTGACTTGTAATCAGTAGGTTGGGGGTTCAAGTCCTCTTGCCGGCACTGTTTTTTCAAAATTTTATGTGGAGGGGTAGCGAAGTGGCTAAACGCGGCGGACTGTAAATCCGCTCCCTCAGGGTTCGGCAGTTCGAATCTGCCCCCCTCCACCATTATTGGGCTATAGCCAAGCGGTAAGGCAACGGACTTTGACTCCGTCATGCGTTGGTTCGAATCCAGCTAGCCCAGTCACAGACACCTTTGACCAAAAGGTGTCTTTTTTCTTTTGTGAAGATTATTCCAACTTCTAACTGTTCAGTCTGTATAATAATTTTAATCATATGTTAAGGTAGTTTATTGGCGAATTACCATCTACACCCTGCCAAAAATTTGTTAAACTTATTTTATAAAAAATTGAAACCTTTTCAAACGAAGCTCGTATACATACAGACCGGTGAAGGCAGAGGTTAGATAAATATGGAAATGATGATTAAAAAGAGAATTAAGCAAGTCAAAAAAGGCGACCAAAATGCATTTGCGGACATCGTTGATATTTACAAGGATAAAATTTATCAGCTTTGCTACCGTATGCTCGGCAATGTGCATGAGGCGGAGGATATTGCACAGGAGGCTTTCATCAGGGCGTACGTTAATATCGACAGTTTTGATACGAACCGGAAATTTTCAACTTGGCTTTATCGAATTGCGACCAATTTGACGATTGACCGCATTCGCAAAAAGAAGCCGGATTATTACCTCGATGCAGAGGTGGCTGGTACGGAAGGCTTGACCATGTATTCACAAATCGCCGCAGACGGAGTTTTGCCAGAAGATGCAATAGTGTCGCTGGAGCTATCAAACACGATTCAACAGAAAATTTTAAAGCTTCCTGACAAATACAGAACAGTAATCGTATTAAAGTATATTGACGAACTCTCATTAATTGAAATCGGCGAGATTCTGAACATTCCTGTGGGGACTGTGAAAACGCGGATTCACAGAGGGAGAGAGGCTCTTCGAAAACAATTAAGGGATCTTTAAGTGGGGTGATGAAATGAGCTGTCCTGAACAAATTGTGCAGCTTATGCATATGCATCTTGATGGAGATATCCTTCCGAAAGATGAACGCGTATTAAATGAACATCTGGAGACATGCGAGAAATGCAGAAAGCATTTTTATGAGATGGAAAAATCTATAGCGCTCGTGCGGAGCACATCGCATGTCGAAGCCCCTGCGGATTTTACCGCTAATGTCATGGCGAAATTGCCTAAGGAGAAGAAAAGAGCTTCTGTGAAAAGATGGTTCAGAACCCATCCTGTTATCGTAGCTGCTGCGGTATTCATCATTTTGATGGGCGGGGGGTTTTTAAACAGCTGGCATAATGACCACAACTTCAGCGTGTCCAAGCAGCCGAATCTTGTGGTGCAGAATCATACTGTAATCGTGCCTGAAGGTGAGACGGTCAAAGGTGATGTGACTGTCAAAAACGGCAAGCTCATTATTAAAGGCAAAATAGACGGGGATGTAACCGTTGTAAATGGCGAAAAGTATATGGCCTCTGCTGGACAAGTCACTGGTCAGGTTGATGAAATCAATCAATTATTCGACTGGACATGGTACAAATTGAAGTCCACGGGGAAAAGTGTACTCAATGCATTACAACCGAATGACAAAGAGTAAAGCGAGTCAGCCGCTTTGCTCTTTTTTTACGGGGTGAAAGTGCTGGCGCATTTCACTTGCCAAATCGAAATGTGGTATAATGGGCTCGCTATGTTAAGTACATATGCGTAACACGTTAAACACAAAATACGAAATGACTGAAATCTTGGAGGACGAGGAAATGGCTTTTGAGGATATCCCTTTTTTGCAGTACCTCGGCAATGCCGTTGATATTCTCCTTGTTTGGTATGTGATATATAAGCTTATTATGGTCATACGCGGTACGAAAGCGGTTCAGCTGTTAAAAGGAATTGTCGTGATCGTGCTTGTTCGTATGGCAAGCCAATATTTGGGCCTCGGCACGCTTCAATGGCTGATGGACCAAGCGATAACATGGGGATTTTTAGCAATTATTATTATTTTTCAGCCTGAGCTGAGAAGAGCGCTTGAGCAGCTTGGCCGCGGCCGCTTTTTCTCAAGGAGCGGCACGCCTGTGGAGGAAGCGCAACAGAAAACGATTGAGGCCATCACAAAGGCGATCAATTATATGGCGAAACGCCGTATAGGAGCCCTGCTGACCATTGAGCGGGACACTGGAATGGGCGATTATATAGAGACCGGCATCCCATTGAATGCCAAAGTCAGCTCCGAGCTGCTGATCAATATTTTTATTCCGAACACTCCGCTTCATGACGGTGCGGTGATTATGAAGAATAATGAAATTGCCGCGGCCGCCTGTTATCTGCCGCTTTCTGAAAGCCCGTTTATTTCAAAAGAACTGGGCACGCGCCATAGAGCGGCTGTGGGCATCAGTGAAGTGACAGACAGTTTGACGATTATTGTGTCGGAAGAGACCGGCGGCGTCAGTGTGGCAAAGAACGGCGACCTTCACAGAGAGCTGACTGAAGAAGCGCTGAAAGAAATGCTTGAAGCCGAGTTTAAGAAAAACACCAGAGACACTTCTTCTAACCGCTGGTATTGGAGGGGCAAGAAAAATGGATAAATTCTTAAACAACCGCTGGGCTGTAAAAATCATTGCTCTGCTTTTCGCGCTCTTGCTTTATGTGGCGGTTAACAGCAATCAAGCACCGACTCCGAAAAAACCAGGTGAATCTTTCTTTCCGACATCAACGATTGATGAGGCAACACTGACCGACATTCCGGTCAAAGCGTATTACGATGATGAAAACTACGTCGTGACAGGTGTTCCGCAAACAGTGAATGTCACGATAAAAGGTTCAACAAGCGCCGTGAAAAAGGCCAGACAGACAAAGAACTTTGAAATATATGCCGACATGGAGGACTTGAAAACCGGCACACATAAGGTCGAGCTTAAGGCCAAAAACGTGTCGGATGGACTCACAATTTCGATTAATCCATCGGTTACGACAGTTACAATTCAAGAACGAACGACCAAAAGCTTTCCTGTAGAAGTGGAGTATTATAATAAAAGCAAGATGAAAAAAGGCTATTCTCCGGAGCAGCCGATTGTCAGCCCGAAAAATGTACGGATCACCGGATCTAAAGATGTGATTGATCATATTTCTCTTGTGAAAGCTTCGGTGAATCTGGAAAAAGCTGATGAAACGATTGAAAAGGAAGCGAAAGTGACTGTCTATGACAAAGATGGTAACGCGCTTCCAGTGGATGTGGAGCCCTCGGTCATCAAGATTACCGTTCCGGTGACAAGCCCAAGTAAAAAAGTGCCCTTTAAAATTGAACGGACAGGAAGCCTTCCTGACGGTGTCAGCATAGCGAATATAGAATCCAGCCCCAGTGAGGTAACGGTTTACGGCTCGCAGGATGTGTTGGATTCTCTTGAATTTATTGACGGCGTCAGCTTAGATTTAAGCAAAATCAACAAGGATTCAGATATCGAGGCAGATATTCCGCTTCCCGACGGCGTCAAAAAAATCTCGCCGTCAAAGGTGACGTTGCATATCGAGGTTGATAGTGAAGCGGATCAGAATTTTGAAAATGTCCCTATTAAGACTGTAGGGCTGAACAGCTCGCAAACCATTGAATTTCTTGATCCTGAATCGCAAGCCATAGACGTGACGGCTAAAGGTTCTCCCGGCAATATAAAAAAACTGAAAAAATCAGATATAGAATTGTATGTGAATGTTTCAGATTTAGATGACGGGGAGCATAGCGTGAAGCTTGAAGTAAACGGGCCTCAGAATGTAACCTGGTCCTTGGGGCGAAAAAGCGCCAAAATCAAGCTGACGTCTAAAAAAAGCAATACATCAACTCATGACAACAGCAATACATCAGGGAACCAGGATGGCACAGATAAACAAACGAATGATCATAATCAGCAAGAAGATACAACGAACAGTAATAAAAACAGCAATGATCAAAAACAAGACGTAAATAAAGACCAAAACCAAGATCAGGATGAGGACGAATCCGCTGCGGATTCACAATCCTCATCAGAATAAAAAAGGAGCGATTATAAAATGGGCAAGTATTTTGGAACAGATGGTGTAAGAGGTGTCGCCAATAGTGAGCTTACACCTGAGCTGGCCTTTAAAGTCGGGCGTTTCGGCGGGTATGTGCTGACAAAAGATAAACAACGTCCAAAAGTACTGATAGGCCGCGATACACGGATCTCCGGCCATATGCTGGAGGGGGCCCTTGTCGCCGGACTTTTATCTATTGGCGCAGAAGTCATGCGTCTGGGAGTCATCTCTACACCGGGTGTATCCTATTTAACAAAAGCGATGGATGCAGAGGCAGGCGTCATGATTTCTGCTTCTCATAACCCAGTACAGGATAACGGCATCAAGTTCTTTGGGGGAGACGGATTTAAGCTTTCTGATGAACAGGAGAATGAAATTGAAGGCCTGATGGACGAACCGGAGGATAAGCTGCCAAGACCAGTTGGAGCTGATCTAGGGCTTGTAAATGACTATTTTGAAGGCGGCCAAAAATATCTGCAATTCTTAAAGCAGACAGCTGATGAAGATTTCACAGGCATTCATGTGGCGCTTGACTGTGCCCATGGCGCAACATCGTCCTTGGCGACACACCTGTTTGCTGATTTAGATGCAGATGTTTCAACTATGGGAACATCTCCGAACGGATTAAATATTAATGACGGCGTCGGATCGACACATCCAGAAGCGCTCAGCGCGTTTGTCAAAGAGAAAAACGCCGATCTTGGTCTTGCATTTGACGGTGATGGTGACCGCCTGATCGCTGTCGATGAAAAAGGAAATATCGTTGACGGCGACCAAATCATGTACATATGCTCAAAATACTTGAAATCAGAGGGCCGTTTAAAGGATGATACAGTCGTTTCAACTGTGATGAGCAACCTTGGTTTTTATAAGGCGCTTGAACAAGAAGGCATCAAAAGCGTACAGACAGCTGTCGGTGACCGCTATGTAGTGGAAGCGATGAAAAATGACGGCTATAATGTCGGCGGAGAGCAGTCAGGACATCTGATTTTCCTTGATTACAACACGACAGGGGACGGATTATTGTCAGCTATTATGCTGATGAACACATTGAAGGCGACAGGCAAGCCGCTGTCAGAGCTTGCGGCTGAAATGCAGAAGTTCCCGCAGCTGTTAGTCAATGTAAGAGTAACTGATAAATATAAAGTCGAAGAAAACGATAAAGTAAAAGCTGTTATTTCTGAAGTTGAAAAAGAAATGAATGGAGACGGCCGGATTTTGGTGCGCCCTTCAGGCACTGAACCGCTCGTGCGCGTTATGGCTGAAGCGAAGACGAAGGAGCTGTGCGATGAGTATGTTAATCGCATTTCTGAAGTTGTGCGGTCAGAAATGGGATTGGAGTAACGAAGTCTATCATCAGAGAGCGAACAAGACAAGCGAGGTTTACATATGATAATTGTGAGACATGTGGGAAAGTTGTTTAAAAAACAATTGACCGTTCATGGCACATGCTGTAAAATCAAGCTTGTCTTGTTTTTATTTTCTCTGAGAAAGAAAAGATGGGATAATTGCTTCACTTATAATGATAGCGCCCGGACTAAGCGCCCGAAAAAAAGGCTTAGTTGACGAGGATGGAGGTTATCGAATTTTCGGCGGATGCCTCCCGGCTGACTATGCAGATCACAGCCGTAAGGATTTCTTCAAACCAAGGGGGTGACTCCTTGAACAAAGAGAAATTACATGATCTTCCAAAAACATGTAGGAGGGGACGATTGAAAGTCCCCTTGAAATTTGACTTTCTTCGTCTCCTTTTACAATCTTAGGAGGAAGAAAAATATGTGTGGAATCGTAGGTTATATCGGTCAGCTTGATGCGAAGGAAATTTTGTTGAAAGGGTTAGAAAAGCTTGAGTACCGCGGATACGACTCTGCGGGTATCGCTGTTGCCAACGAACAGGGAGTCCATGTGTTCAAAGAAAAAGGACGCATTGCTGATCTTCGTGAAGTTGTGGATGCCAATGCAGAAGCGAAAGCTGGAATTGGCCATACTCGCTGGGCAACTCACGGCGAACCAAGCTATCTGAACGCTCACCCGCATCAAAGCGCACTGGGCCGCTTTACACTTGTTCATAACGGCGTGATCGAGAACTATGGTCAGCTGAAACAAGAGTATTTGCAAGATGTTGAGCTCAAAAGTGACACCGATACAGAGGTAGTTGTTCAAGTAATCGAGCAATTTGTAAACGGAGGACTTGAAACAGAAGAAGCGTTCCGCAAAACACTTACACTGTTAAAAGGCTCTTATGCAATTGCTTTATTCGACAACGAAAACAGAGAAACGATTTTTGTAGCGAAAAACAAAAGCCCTCTATTAGTCGGTCTTGGAGATACATTCAACGTTGTAGCATCTGATGCGATGGCGATGCTTCAAGTAACCAATGAATACGTAGAGCTGATGGATAAAGAAATGGTCATCGTCACTGATGATCAAGTTGTCATCAAGAATCTTGATGGTGACGTCATTACACGTGCTTCTTATATCGCTGAGCTGGATGCTAGTGATATCGAAAAAGGCACGTACCCTCACTACATGTTGAAAGAAACGGATGAGCAGCCTGTTGTCATGCGCAAAATCATCCAAACGTACCAAGATGAAAACGGCAAACTGTCAGTGCCTGGCGATATCGCTGCCGCTGTAGCGGAAGCGGACCGCATCTATATCATTGGCTGCGGAACAAGCTACCATGCAGGACTTGTCGGTAAACAATATATTGAAATGTGGGCAAACGTGCCGGTTGAAGTGCATGTAGCGAGTGAATTCTCTTACAACATGCCGCTTCTGTCTAAGAAACCGCTCTTTATTTTCCTTTCTCAAAGCGGAGAAACAGCAGACAGCCGCGCGGTTCTTGTCCAAGTCAAAGCGCTCGGGCACAAAGCGCTGACAATCACAAACGTACCGGGATCAACGCTTTCTCGTGAAGCTGATTACACATTGCTGCTTCATGCGGGCCCTGAAATCGCTGTTGCGTCAACGAAAGCATACACTGCACAAATCGCAGTTCTTGCGGTTCTGGCATCTGTAGCTGCTGAGAAAAACGGCATTGATATCGGATTTGACCTCGTTCAAGAACTCGGTATCGCGGCGAATGCAATGGAAGCCCTTTGCGACCAGAAAGACGAAATGGAAATGATCGCCCGTGAATACCTGACTGTATCCAGAAACGCTTTCTTCATTGGACGCGGCCTTGACTACTTCGTATGTGTTGAAGGCTCACTGAAGCTGAAAGAGATTTCTTACATCCAGGCAGAAGGCTTTGCCGGCGGAGAGCTGAAGCACGGGACGATTGCCTTGATCGAGCAAGGTACACCAGTAATTGCACTGGCAACACAAGAGCACGTAAACCTAAGCATCCGCGGAAACGTCAAAGAAGTTGCCGCTCGCGGAGCAAACACATGCATCATCTCACTGAAAGGCCTAGACGATGCGGATGACAGATTCGTACTGCCGGAAGTAAACCCAGCGCTTGCTCCGTTGGTTTCTGTTGTTCCATTGCAGCTGATCGCTTACTATGCTGCACTGCATCGCGGCTGTGATGTTGATAAGCCTCGTAACCTTGCGAAGAGTGTTACTGTGGAGTAATAAATGTTTAACCCCTTTGGTTATAAGCCCAAAGGGGTTTTTTCTGCTAGAGTGAACTGTTTTGAGCTTTTACTTAATTGTATAGCTACTTTTCCATCGCTAAAAAGATGGTTCCTTTGAAGAAATTTATATAACAATACGGAAAACGAAGAAGCTATGAATGTACAGTAAATGGATCCATTGGCATTTCTCCTCCCTCTCTGTAAATTTGTCGGAGTCTACATTCCCCTAAAGTAATTAAGGTCGACCTACCAAGTTTAAGCAAGATACAAACAATAAAAAAACAAAAACCGCTGCTATTTTAGACATTTTATCGATACGAATACAGAAGAAACGCTAGAACATTCTTAAAAGATGAATCAAATAAACAAAAACAACGAATAGTAATGGGAGGCTAACTTGCGTTATTGACCGATACTAAATGATTTAACGAAGAAGGAGTTTGACTTATGAGTAATAAAGACTTGTTGTTTGAAAAAGTGACTCTAGGTAGTACATCAATAGACAATCGGGTAGGCGTAGCCCCAATGACACGGACGAGCGCCACGCCGGATGGGTATGCAACCGAACAAATGGTTTCATATTATACATCATTTGCCCATGGAGGGTTTGGGCTGATTATTACAGAGGGAATTTATCCGGATGATCAGTATAGTCAAGGATATTTGAATCAGCCTGGTATTGTCTACGAAGAACAAGTAAAAGCATGGAAGAAAGTGGTGGATTCCGTTCACCGAGCTGGAGCTAGCATATTTGCGCAGCTCATGCACGCAGGGGCACTGTCACAAGGAAATCGTTTTGTAAATGAAACGATTGCGCCTTCTTCTGTTCAGCCAAAAGGAGAACAGATGGAGTTTTATGGAGGTAAAGGGCCATTCTCGATACCAAGAGAAGTGACAAAAGAAGACATAACAGAAGTGATCAAGGGGTTTGTCAATGCGGCTAAAAAAGCCAAAACAGCTGGTTTTGATGGGGTTGAAATTCATGGGGCGAATGGTTATTTATTAGATCAATTCCTAACAGATTACACCAATCATCGTACAGATGAATATGGCGGTTCTGCCGAAAATCGTGTGCGTTTATTGGTGGAAGTGTCAAAAGCTGTTCGGGAAGCTGTTGGACAGGATTTCACCGTTGGGATCCGAATTTCACAAGGGAAAGTGAATGACTACACACACAAATGGCAGGGTAAAGATAAGGATGCTGAAATAATCTTTGGTCAGTTAGGCCAAGCTGGTCTCGATTTTATCCATGTCACGGAATATGAAGCATGGCAACCAGCATTTCCGGAAGGGGAAGGGACAACTGCAACCGACTCAGCTTTTGGTGATGGTGGGTCCTCAATGGCACGTTTAGCAAAAACATATAGTAACTTGCCCGTAATTGCCAATGGTCACCTTGAGGATCCAGCCAAGGCTAGAGAAATTATTGAAAAAGGGGAGGCGGATGTAATTACTTTAGGTAAAGGTGCTCTTGCGAACCATGACTGGGTAGAAAAAGTGAAAAACGGGGAGCATTTAGCAGAGTTCCAGCCTGAGAAAGTATTAAGCCCGAATGCTAAAATTAAAGAATTTGAAACAGAAGGATTCGAATAAACTATAGACATCGGCTTTATTCAATATCCTTCCGTTCCGCTTCGAACAAGATATGATGAAAATCAGGCGATTTTAAATGAAAGAGCCTTTGCGGTTTGGACAGATAATCAGTCGAGATTCTTTAATTTCTGAGTTAATGGGTATTGAATGACTGAAGGTGCATAAAAAGAAAAATAAATAAGGGGGAAAAGAATAAGATGAACGAAATGTTTGATTTAAGTGGCAAAGCAGCCATCATTACAGGAGCTGGGAGAGGTATTGGAAGAACACTTGCTGAAGGTTTGGCTAACGCTGGAGCAGATGTTGTCCTAGTTGCTCGAACAGAAGAAGAAGTGAATAATGCGGCAAATGAAATATCTAAAAACACAGGTCGTAAAACACTAGCATTGGTTTGTGATGTTACTGATGCAGAGGCTGTGAATGATACCGTGAGCACGGCGTATGAGTATTTTGGACATCTTGATATTTTAGTTAATAATGCCGGGATTAGTGTCCGTGAAACAACTTTTGATTTATCAGAAGAAAACTGGGATAAAGTCATGGACGTTAACTTTAAGTCAGTTTTCTTGATGTCCAAAGCCGTTGGAAGATATATGATGAAACAAAATTCAGGAAGAGTCATAAATGTAGCCTCAGTGGCATCTACATTGACGTTATCATCGGGAACACCATACGGACCAAGCAAAGCAGGTGTCGTTCAATTAACTCGCCAAATGGCAAATGAGTGGGCAACTCAAGGAATTACGGTTAATGCGATAAGCCCTTGGTTTTTTAAAACATCATTAAATGCAAAAGCGTTAGAAAACGAGGAATTCCGCAGTCTATTAGAAAGCAGGACACCGATGAAACGCCTTGGTCAATTAGAAGAAGTTATTGCTCCTGTTGTCATGTTTTGTTCTGATCATGCAGGTTATATTACTGGTCAAAATCTTTTTATTGACGGGGGAGTAACTAATTACGCGTTCTAACGCTAAAGAATGGCTAGGTGTGTTTTTATTATAGCGAAATGAATGCTTATAAACGAGGATTCTATCTATCGGTTGGGCTAGCTGTTATCGAAATGATTGTGTATCAAAAGGCTATAAGCAGGAACTGTATACATATATTTGACCGGTCGGTTATGTATATATTTTTTCTTGGGTTTCTAAAAAAATCAAGACAAGTTTTAGTTAAAAACTCAGGATATCATTCCAAAGGGAAAGAGGATGTAAACCTTCTTTCCTGTTCTAATCATCAATTAATTAGAGTATGAGTTTGTGTTGACAATGTTTCAAATTTATCATATCTTATACATAACTAAATTAATCGGTATAGATGTTTATTTTTGCCCTTTTGGATCATTAGGTCTTTAGCATTCTTTTAATATTAACTTTTAATCTTGACGGGATGAAAAAGTATTCTAATATAAAAAGGGAAGAATAACATTAATCGATTTAATCTATAATCAACGAACTGCATTAAAATCGTAACGATAATTCCTTTAGAGGAAATGAAAACATAGCATATAGAAAATGACCAATAATAAGGTAGCTCTTCAAAAAACTTCGGATGAAGTTAGTTGAAGTGAAGCCGACAATTTTCAAGATTCAATGACTAACATCATCATTGAATCTTGAAGTTGTCGGTTTTTTTATTGGGAAAAAATAGAGAATAATAAAAGTTGTAATACATGATAGAAAAATATGATCTGATATAAAGGTCTTTTGAACAATATCGACATTTAAAAAGGGAGAAGTTAGAAATGTTTGTTTCGTCATCATTGTTAACATTATTTTTTATTATGCTTATTGCTTCTGGGATAAGTGGACTAGTGTTTTTACATCCACGCGTACCTTTGAGTTTTGTTCGCATTCATATTGGTATCTTGGCTTTGCCGCTGTTGGTTTCCCTAGTGATTCTTGCCAATCGCAGTGTGGGGGGAACTCTTGGCCCTTGGCACTTAGATTCGTTAGCTTGGTTAATGGCTTTCTTTGTTTTGGCAATTGGTCTAATCATTCAGCGTTTTTCTGTACGTTACTTAATGGGGGATCGATCTTATCGAAAATATTTTCCGCTTTTCACTTTCACGACAGGTGCTGCTTCCATGGCATGGTTAAGTGGTGATCTTCGCTTGATGATTATATGTTGGGGAGCAACTCTGGTCGGTTTAACCTTGCTTATACGGTTAAACAGTGCTTGGCAAGTGGCTGGTGAAGCGGCCAAGGTTTCTGGCCGATTATTTTTGTTAAGTTGGTTATCGTTGTTTGTCGCGATGATCTGGCTTTTTCAAGTTACAGGCCAATGGCAGTTATCATTGGTTTTAACACATGATAGCTTAGCTCAACTGGGGGTATGGGAGAGAACAGGTATTCAATTATTGATTGTATTAGCAGTGATCATTCCTGCGGCTCAATGGCCATTCCAAAGATGGTTAATTGAGTCTATTGTTGCTCCAACCCCTGTTTCTGCGATTATGCACGCTGGTTTAGTCAATGCAGGCGGGATTATACTAGCCCGATTTTCACCTCTATTTAATGGAGGTATAGCTTCGATTATTTTACTTTTGATTGCTGGCATCTCTGTGTTGATTGGAACTGGTATTAGTTTGGTCCAGGTTGACTATAAACGCCAGTTAGTAGGGTCCACGATTGGCCAAATGGGGTTTATGCTCATTCAGTGTGCATTAGGCGCCTATATCGCAGCCATTATTCATCTTATTTTACATGGTTTATTCAAAGCTACGTTGTTTTTACAAGCTGGTTCAGCAGTACGGTCTCATAAAATATCAAGTCGTGCTCATGAAGGAACATCCTATCTATGGATCATAGCTGGCTGGATTTTATCCTTAGTTATAGGTGTTTCTTTTTGGCTCACGGCTCCTGGTGAGGGATATCGGTTCATTAGTGCGCTAATCTTAGGGTGGTCATTGTCTGTTTCTTGGACTCAGCTCGTGGCTTTTGGAGAGGGGAGACTTGGCCGAATTGTAGGTTTAACATGTTTAGGAGGAGCAGCTCTCGTATATTTTATCATTCATCATCTTTTCTATGAGTGGTTGCATACAATGGCTTTTCAAAGTGTTCAGCCTCCAATGTCAGCTGTCATCATTGTCGTATCTCTCTTACTATTCGGCAGTGTTTTGGGTACGTGGATTGCCCGTCATCGTTCTTCAGTTTTCTCCGCAGTTGTCTACCTTTGGTTAGTACGATTAGGTGAAGCAAAACCAAAGACAGTAGAGAGTCATCCAGACTACCTTAAACAATATTTATCATAAGGAGGTCATCAATGATGGGCATTACATCCGTATTAACGAAAGAAAATGTAAAACAAATCGATCTTGATGTTCAAGAAAAAGATATTCGCGTTTTCATTGAATCTGCCAGCCGAGTGATTGCGCCGCTTTGGCCTATTTCTACCTTTGCTGCACGTAATCCTTGGATGGGTCTAGAAAACCAATCTTTTGATCAGATTGCAAGGTGGTTGAAAAATACTCGCGATGTTGATATATACCCAAGTGCATCTATGATCCGTTCAGCAAAGAATAAAGGTGAGATTGATGAAGATTTTGTGGAAATGGGGCTGCAGCGTTGGCTTGATTCACAATCCTTTAACATCCCGCGGGACGTGGCAGAACGATTTTGTCGAGCTGGATTAACATTAGACCCGCTGCCATCCGATCTTTTATCATCAGACAAGCTGAAGGAATTGGAACATACCTGTAGTGAAGTGGATCGTATCGAGAATGTTTTTATGCAGCCAATCAGTTCAGATATAGAGAATCAAAAAGGTGAAAGGTTACTCAATATACTAGATCATCATGTCATTAAATGGTGTAAATTATATCTCGATGATTCTCAAGCCGGTTGGACAATGCCTAATCGTGAGGAAGGTTTCTATCGTGCTTGGCAGCATCTCATTCAATATGATCCAGCACTTAGTAAAAAGCAGCGTGAAAGGTTAAAAGGTTGGCCGCAAGAGGCACATTTGGCTTTGCGGGAAGCGTTATTTGCACTAGAAGTTCCGGAAGCAGACATCCAGACTTATCTTGAAGGCCATTTGCTTTCCATGCCTGGGTGGGCGGGGATGATGCTTTGGCGCTCCCAACAATCGAGCCAAGAACATGCACTCCTAACAGAATATTTAGCGGTTCGAATATCCATGGAGTGGGCCCTTATACAGCCATATTTGCCTTTGGCTCATCAACGATCTGAGAAGAAACCAATGTCGATTGCTCCCCTTTTAGCAGCTTGGATTCATTGGGGAGGCCTTACATTAGAGGAATGGTCTCAGATGTCGGACACAGTACAAAACAAATATGTATCATTTGCCCATCGTTTTGATGAGAAACTTCGCAAGAAACTTTGGCTAGAAGCTTGGGAACACACACACACAGATCGATTAAGTCAGAAGATCATCTCGAAGCAACGTGAAATCAAGGATAAAAAATCTGCATTGGCTCAATTAGCATTTTGCATCGATGTCCGATCAGAACCTTTTCGGCGCCACCTTGAAAAAGAAGGTCCGTTTGAAACGATTGGTATGGCTGGTTTCTTCGGGATGCCGATTGCAACTTGTGAACTTGGCAGCAAACACAGTCATGCCTCCTTGCCGGTCATCCTAAAACCGCAACATCAAATAAAAGAGTTCGCAGATGAAGATATACTCGAAAAATACAATCAACGCAAGCAGGCAGTTCATTCCGTAAGCCATACATTTAAAAAGATGAAACAGAATGTACTGACGAGCTTACTTCTGCCTGAGCTAAGCGGGCCTTGGCTTAGTCTGCAAATGGTAGCGCGCAGCTTTGTGCCAAGAAGGGCAGATCGTTTCATTCGTCATCTTCGGGAGACTTGGATGCGCAAACCCGAAACAACACTCTCGCTTCATCATGGGTACGATACAGTGGCAGACATACCTGTAGGTTTTACTGAAGAGGAAAAAGTGAGCTATGCTCGACAAGCACTAAAAATGATGGGGTTAAAAGAGAATTTCGCGCCATTAGTCGTGATTTGCGGGCATGGCAGTCAAAGTACGAATAACCCTTATTCCGCGGCTCTTGATTGTGGTGCCTGCGGTGGAGCGGCCGGTGGATTCAATGCGCGAGTTTTAGCTGCTTTATGTAATCTTCCTGAGGTAAGAGAAGCTCTTGCAACTGAAGGAATGATCATCCCTGAAGATACGGTTTTTGCCGCTGCTGAACATCATACAACGGTGGATGAATTACATTGGCTTTATGTGCCAGAGCTTTCCGAAGCAGCACAAGAAGCATTTGAACGTATCGAAGCTGTTATGCCAAAAGTGAGACATCATGTAAACGCAGAGCGTCTGGCCCAGTTGCCGAATGTCCAATCGAAACTTAAAAATCCGAAGGCTGAGGCACACCGATTTGCGGAGGATTGGAGTGAGATACGTCCGGAATGGGGACTGGCTCGTAATGCCTCTTTTATTATCGGCCAACGTGAACTCACCCAGGATTGTGATTTGGAAGGAAGAGCTTTTCTTCATAATTATGATTGGAAGCAGGATGAAAGCGGTGAACTCCTAGCAAATATTATTGCAGGGCCTGGAACTGTGGCCCAATGGATTAATTTACAATATTACGCATCAACGGTCGCACCTCATTATTATGGCAGCGGAAATAAAGCCACTCAAACCGTTACTGCAGGTCTTGGCGTTATGCAGGGGAATGCAAGTGACTTGTTAGCCGGACTGCCTTGGCAATCCGTTATGCAATCAGATCATGAGGTTTATCATTCTCCTCTTCGTTTGCTGATTGTCATTCAAGCACCTAGAGAACATGTAGAACGATTATTAAACAATGATTCAGTATTTCTGCAAAAAGTTCAAAATGGATGGGTTCGACTGGCTAGTGTTGATCCAGAAGGACATTGGGAAAACTGGTAACTATTATAGAAGGATTTGGGGCTCAATATAAACATGATAAACATATAGAAGAGGTGTGCTGTATGAATGTAAATAAAAAAGTATTATGTTTGACAGACATTGAAAACGGCTTAGAGCCTATTCTACAAGAAGCGACGAACACTTCAGCAGAAAATATGCTGACTCTACAAAGCTACGGTGCCGCTATCTCACATCCTTATGGAGAAATCATGAGGTCTGTTATCATTGCCATTTATCAGGAAAATATTGAAGAGATTTTTGTTGTAGGAACAAAAGATAAGAGAACATCCTTAGGCAATGGACTAACTCAACTTGAAACAATGAAAGATAAAATAAAAACGTTGGATTATCTTTTTCAACATTGCAGGCCTGAATTTTTAGGTGGAACGGTTGATGAATGGCTAGATGGAAATAGCAGTGACACTATTGAAAAAAGTGTTGAAATCATTCGCCAACATCCACTAGTGCCATCCTATGTGAAAGTGAGAGGTTTAATCGTGAATCCAAAGGATGGAACAGCTTCAATTGTGGATGTTTCTGCGACCAAAACAGATCAAGTATACCCTGATCATTGCTTGTCACGATAAATGGAAGGGTTAACTTCTCAGTACTCATATATGAAAAAAATAGTTTTAAGGAGAACGTATGGCCTCGAATGTAACTGATTTTGTAACCAAAACAATAGAGGAAATGGGTCCGTTTGATCGTGAAAATATGGAATGTATGAAAAAAATAATAAGAAAAGCAATTGATTATTATCATATGCAATCTTATGAAGAGGTTGAGGAAACCCATTTAGGAAGCATTCGATTTTTGCATATACACTCCATGATGGAAGAAAATATGTTATCCAAAATGGTAGTGGTCACAAGGAACGGAAAAACTGATTTGGGTATTGAAGATGTATATGAAGGATATGTTGTAAGAGAATATTAATGAGACGAAATCACAAAATAGAATATGCAATTTTTGTTGCTCAGGAGAGGTTTTATATATGAAAAAATCGAAAGGTTCTTTTGAATCAGAGATCAGTAAGTCCATTACTCAATGGGAAAAGGATTATCTTGGGCGAGGGTCTGTATCTGTTAAGACTGATATCTTGCGTGACATGATCATTGTTAATTTAAAAGGAATTTTAACACCAGCTGAATATGCAGTTTGTGAATCAAAAGAGGGGCTGTTATCTATCAAACAAACTCGTTCGGAGTTAGTTGAGTCTGGGGTAGAAGGCCTTAAGGATATTATCCTCACGATAACCGGAGAAGAAGTGAAAAGCTTTCATACTGATTTAAGCTCTCGGACAGGTGAACGGGTGATGGTGTTTAAATTATGTAATGATCTAGAGAAAAGTCTGTAAGATATAGAAATGGAAAGGTTCTATTAACTATTGCCCCTTTGGTTATGGATAGCCAAAGGGGTTTTTAGCATTCAAAAGCTAAAAAATGGAATTCATGATTGGAAATGGCACTGTTTCTATTCGCGATGATGGTATTGGATTTGATCAGAATGAGAACAGTGAGGGGCTTGGGTTAAAGATTATTGAGGATATATGCAGGCTGCTCGCCATGACTTATGAGCTGCAGACAAATGAGAATGGAACGGGATTCTTGTTTTCAAAAGAGTGACCCCGCTGATGTTTTTCTTTCTTCCATTAACTATATATAATAGGAGGAAAGAAAAGGGGTGATCAGCATATGTTTAAAAAAATCATTAAAACGATCAAGCGTCTCTCAAGCAGCTCGAGTGATCGCTATCGCAGACATCGGCATTACAGCAGCAGCCGGCGCAGATATCACCGCAGCTACAGCAGCAGCTCAGGCAAAAGAAGGCACTACGACCGATATGGCGGCAGTCATCGCTACAAGCGCCGGAGCTACAGCAGCAGTTAATCAAAAAAGTTCTTGTTCCGTCTTGGGACAAGGGTTTTTTTATGAGACCGATTGAATGGCGCGGTTTAGGTCTTCGCGAATGAGAGCGGTGTGCTGGTACTCTTCATCAATGCCCAATAATTTTTTCAGCAGCAAGGTTACTTCTTTTGTCAGTGTTAGTTCCTCCAGCCAAGTGCCGTTTTTCTTCTTTTTTCCTTTATATTGAGAGTACAGCAGGAACAATAGTGTTTCTCCTAGATCGAAGAAGTCATCCTGTTTTCTCACCTGTGCCTCCTCCGTTTCTTCGGGAGTCAATTGCTTTGCAAGGCCGAAATCGATGAGGCTGAGCTTGCCTTGATTGATGATGATATTAGGCGTTCTGATGTCACTGTGAAAAATCTGGCGCGCATGCAAGTATTCTACAATCTCAAGCAGCTGCGAAAACAGTTGTAACGCCATGAGCTCTGTAAACGGCTGTTTTTGAAAAAATAATAACTCTTCTATATTCTCTCCCTCGATGAACTGCATGACATAATAAGCCTGTCCGTCTATGATGAAATCTTCCATGAAGGCTGGTATGTGCGGGTGGTGAATGCTTTTGAGCAGCTTCATTTCCTGCTGGAACCGGACTCTTTCTTTTTCCTTTTTCGCTTTTGTCTGCCGCAGCTGTTTTAAGACATAAGGTGTTTGCGTACGGACATCGGTGCACAAATAAACCAAGCCATACCCGCCCATGCCGAGGCATTCTTCGATTTTGTATTGGTTGTTCAGGATCACGCCGTCCTTTAGAGGGCGGTCAAATAACAGTTTTTTTATCTGTTTCAAAGCCATGTCTGCACTTCCCTTGGTTGTACTGATTATAGTTTATCAAAACAATGGCATTCCAGGCTAAGTCAGGTGGGAGCTCAGCATGAAAAAGAGCCGGCTCAAGGAATTTGAACCAGCTCATTATGAATTAAAACTGCTTTGTGACATCGTATTCATAATCTATTTTTGCTTTGACATTACTCATCGTCGATCTGGCTGTCGCTAATGTATTATATTTAAAACTCCATACTTTTGCGACACTGAGTTGATCTGACAATGATATATCATAAGACCCTGACGTCGAGCTGTTTACAAGAGCACGGCGCCATTCGTTGTTTTCGCTTGTCATGATCAGATGGCGTGTATTTCCCTGGCTTGGTGTTTGAGTGGCGGTTGTTTGTACTCTAGTGACAATGGCATCGCGTGGTATTCCGGCTTGGTTTGTTAAATCAACCTTGATCACGCTGGAGTCAGAACCTGAGGGGCTAAGGGCAGTGTTTCCTTTATTTTCAGCAACGCCGCTGAATGGGAACGTTCCGCTGCCGGATTTGATTCGATTTTCAATTGAAAGTGTGAAATACATGTTCCCAGTATAGGAGCCGCGTGACACTTTTACATAGAAGGTATCCGTCGTGTTTTGGGCGTCAGCATTGGCATAAATAAAAGAAGAGTACGTATTAGGATTAATGACTTCTGTGCCTTGTGAAACAGGTACTCTGTTTCTATCGTAAATTTCAATTTTCATCCCTGTGTACGCGCTTTGATATGTACTTCTCACATAGACTTTTTCTCCCTTATTAGCTGTAAACGTGAAATAGGCTTCATCCTGCCCAGCTTCCAAAATCGTTGTATCGATATTCTTATATTTCCAATAACCGATTGGCGCGGCGGTATCGAATGAATTGTTTCCTGTAATCGCAGTAACCCCGGCGGCTGATGCCGAATAAGTAAAGGTGAATAAGACAGACAGTATCAACGCGAATGAGATAAGCCATTTTTTTGTCATACAAACAACCTCCTTTTATTTCCATCATACATAATAATGTCCCCTGTGTAAATAAATGTTTTTATAGGTTAATATATACATTGGATTTGCCGATAAAAAAGAGTAAGAGAAAATTGTTCAGGAGGGAATCCAATGCGTCTGAATCGGCAATTTATCCGCACACAGCTGATGGCACAGAACATATTGAATAGGAATGTGGCTGGTACACACAAGAATGCATCTGAAAAAACAGCAGCGGTGCTGGAGAAGGCATACAGCAAGCTCGAGTCACGGTCTTATGATGAGGGGATTAATCAGATTAATTATTCGAAAACCAGTGTGGCGGGAAACAGCGGGACTTTCAGCAAAGTGTATCGATCAGCGAATGAACGAACAGTGAGGGACACAGGGGAGGAAACAGTGATTCAATCCAATAACCCCTATGAGTCTGAGAGTGATGTCAGAATCAAGATACTAGATGAAAAATACAGCAGGATCAATGCGATTAACAAAACGAAGTCTGATCCATTAGGCTATATAAAGGATAAGTACCAAAATGCAAAGTCTCCTTATTTCAGAAGTGATCTGTCTGCTGCGGAAAGACAGGCTGCTTATGATAATGAAACAGAATGGCTATTCAAAGGGAAGGCGCAAAACTATAACTTGCAGGATGCCGCATTTCGCCATGTCACGTTTCATGGAGAAGTGGAGGATGAGAATGCAAAGGTGTATCAGCGAAGCCAGGTGAACCAGCAGCTGCAAGTGCTGTTGAACCGAAATGATATTCACATTCCACAGGGGACGGAGCTTACGTTTACGATTACGCCGATTGACTATAAGGTACAGGTGAGCGGGACAGACGATGAGGCACTGATTGAGCAAATTGAGCAAGTGCTGCAATCTGGAGACAACAGCAAAGAGCTATTTTTACATATCATGAAAAGCCTAAGCGCTGATTCGACACAATATTCCCAAGAGGCATATCAAAAGTATCAAGCTGCTCGTGAGATGTACGATGTCACAGGCTATCAGTTGAAGGATTTAGAAGTGATGGACGGGCGGTACATAACACCTGATGGACGTGACGTAATAGACGTTTATAAAGAAGAGCTTGAAAAAGATCCTGTCCAAAAACAAACGGCTCCCTATGCTATATCCCACTATCGTTTGGCGCTTAGTAAACTGGTGAAAGCCGGGTATGATGCCATTCCGGATTTCATTCTCTCAATTGATTACAGCAATGGATCTTTGAGAGATGTGGGGCAAGGCAAGAGCTATGGCACCGGAGATACCGAGTGGCTTGAAACAATAAAACGTCAAACTGGCGTGCATTATTAGGTGAGCTGTTCATTGAGAACAGCTTATTTTTTATGAAAAGATAAGGAATCACAAAATTCAAACAATTTCATTATATTTATATAAAAAATTTAAAATGAAGTGTTGATGAAAAACTCTGACTAAAAGTGTTTACCTGAAAAAAACAATTGTGTTTTCCAGAGAAATTTATTATGATGAAATAAGTAATTTTAGAGATTATATAACAATATTTCATTTGATTTTTCAGATTGTTATAGAGGGAGATTTCGATAATTTTATTAAGAGGAGGAAGAGAAGTGGCAAATCAAGAATTAAAGAGGGGATTAGGCGCGCGTCACATTCAGATGATCGCCTTGGGCGGCACGATTGGTGTTGGCTTGTTTATGGGTTCTGCCAGCACGATTTCATGGACTGGGCCGTCTGTCCTTTTGGCTTATGCAATATGCGGAATTTTTATCTTTTTTATCATGCGTGCGATGGGTGAAATGCTGTATGTCGAACCGAGCACGGGTTCTTTTGCGACATTCGGCCATAACTATATTCATCCGCTGGCAGGTTATATGACAGCATGGAGCAACTGGTTTCAGTGGGTTATCGTCGGCATGTCAGAAATTATCGCTGTCGGTTCCTACATGAAGTATTGGTTCCCGGATTTGCCTGCTTGGATACCTGGTATCGTGGCAATGGTGATTCTCGGTGCGGCGAATTTAATTTCTGTTAAGTCATTTGGCGAGTTTGAGTTTTGGTTTGCGATGATTAAAATCGTGACGATTATTTTGATGATTATTGCGGGAATCGGGATTATTTTCTTCGGATTCGGCAACGGCGGAGATCCGATCGGATTGTCGAATCTGTGGTCCCACGGGGGATTCTTTACAAACGGCTTCTCTGGCTTCTTCTTTGCGCTTTCTCTTGTTATTGCGGCTTATCAAGGGGTTGAGCTGATCGGGATTACAGCCGGTGAAGCAAAAGACCCGAAAAACACGCTAAGAAGTGCGATTCAAAGTATTATTTGGCGCATTTTGATTTTCTATATTGGTGCTATTTTTGTGATTGTGACAGTGTATCCTTGGGATGAGCTCAATTCACTTGGAAGTCCGTTCGTGTCTACGTTCGCGAAAATTGGTGTTACAGCAGCTGCCGGCATTATTAACTTTGTCGTGATTACAGCGGCAATGTCCGGCTGTAATAGCGGTATTTTCAGTGCAGGACGCATGCTTTATACACTGGGGGTCAATGGACAAGCACCAAAATTCTTTACGAAGATTTCACGCAATGGGGTACCGCTCTACGGCACAATTGCTGTAATGGTCGGTTTGGCTGTTGGTGTTGTGCTGAACTATATCGCGCCGCCGAAGATTTTTGTATATGTTTACAGCGCCAGCGTGCTGCCTGGTATGATTCCTTGGTTTGTCATCTTGATCAGCCACATCGGATTCAGAAAAGCGAAGGGCGCTGCATTAGATAAACATCCATTCAAAATGCCGTTTGCGCCTTTCACAAACTATGTGACGATTGCTTTCTTGCTGATGGTTCTTGTCGGCATGTGGTTCAATGATGATACTCGTATCTCACTGGTTGTAGGTGTGATTTTCTTAGCGCTTGTGGTCATTAGTTATTATGTGTTTGGGATTGGCAAGCGTTCGCAGGCCAATTTGGCAAAAAGCGATCAATCGGTTGAATAACATGGAAAAAGAGACATTCACGGATGTCTCTTTTTTTATTTTTGGCGTATGGAATTTTCCTGTTTCCGCAAGCTATAGGGTAAAGATAGCGGAAGGAAAGGTGTTCATAAATGGATGTTACACTCGGTTATTTGCGTGAATCACTTTCGAACCACCTTGAAAATGAAGTCTGCCAGCGAATTTGCAAGAAGATGCTGGCGAAGCGTTATGCGAATGAAGAGGAATTTGTAAAAGATTTGGATGACAATGAAATGTCTTTTTTGAACCATGTATTAGAAAAAGAAATTAAGTATGCGCAGAATGAACAGGATCAAAAACGGGCCAAAGAATTAAACGAGGTGTATGAATTACTGCTTTGAAAGGCGGGTAAGAAATGGGAGCAATTGAACGAAGCGGATATACATTTCAGCCGGAGTTTAGTGTTATCCGACAAAACGGAGCCATCCATGTATACCATCACGGCGAATTTGTGGAAGAAATTGAATTTGAA
Organism: Bacillus sp. MSP13; assembly: GCF_000815295.1. Classification (NCBI taxonomy): domain Bacteria; kingdom Bacillati; phylum Bacillota; class Bacilli; order Caryophanales; family Bacillaceae; genus Bacillus; species Bacillus sp. MSP13. The sequence continues at coordinate 337,902 of NZ_JXAQ01000013.1, read as the reverse complement.
TGTAACGGAGAATATCCAGATCACGATTTGATTGAAGAGCTTGTGAATCATTATTGTTTCGAGCATGAGATTTAGAGCCCTGCCCATTTCGCAGGGCTTCTTTCATTTAGGATGTGATCAGGCCGTATTTTTTCAGGATATTCACTGTAATGTTTTTGGCTTTTGTGCCGGAATCATCGACATTGGTGACAAGAATATACGAACCATGCTCTGTTTTGATGAATCCAACAAACCAGCCTAATCTCATATCTGTCAAACGGGTTCCGGTTTTCCCATAGAGCGTGTAATGATCTCCTTCCTCTTGAATCATCATGCGCTTGACGGTTTTCATTACTGATTGATCAAAGGGGAGTGTCTCATGAAAAAGTTTCTTCAGAAAGGCTTCTTGTTCCAGCGGAGAAATTGCAAGCGAGCTCTGCAGCCAAAATTGGTCGATGCCGCCGCTGATATCCTCGTTGCCGTACGACAAAGTATGAAGCCAGACCTTCATCCTTTTTTCGCCGATATCCCTCGCCAGTTCTTGATAATACCAGATTGCCGATTCACGCATGGCCGATCCAAGCGTGTGGTCGCGGTTCCATGAATCGAACTCACGCTTGACCCCGTCCCACCGTTTGACATCGTATTCATCTCGAACAGCTTTTACCTGCAAACCGATTAAGGCATTTACGACCTTGAAGGTGGACTGCGGAGTTTGTCTTTTGTTTGCATGTTTTCTGTTGTATATAAAGGCCTTGTCCTTTTGCACATCGTGAAAAATGAAGGTTCCATCCGTATCTTTGAATTCGTTATCGACTTTCATTTGGCTGACATTCAGATGCTTTTCATGGGCAGACGATGATGTGTGAACGGAAAAGCCGGCGATACCTGCAATACCTGCAATACTAAGCACAAGCACAACATATGTCCATTTCTTCATTTGGTTCTCCCCTTTGCTTTGATCAATTATCTTTTCTCTATTTCTTTTGTACTTCCTTTTAAAAGAATGCGTAAATTTGGTTTTGAAAACAAATACTGTAATTGGGTTTATCTGCGTGTGATAACGTGAAAAAAGAGGGTAAAAAGGAAGGCAGGGTTGCAGGATGAATGAGCATATTCCACATGACAAAAGCCTCGATAACAGTCTGGCTTTGATGCGGGAAGGATATTTGTTTATAAAGAATAGAAAAGAGCATTACCAATCGGATTTGTTTCAGGCACGTTTGCTTGGAAAAACATTTATTTGTATGAGCGGCGCGGAGGCCGCGAAGGTATTCTATGATACGGAGCGATTTCAGCGGCAGGGTGCTCTCCCGAAACGAGTGCAGAAATCGCTGTTTGGGGTGAATGCGATCCAGACAATGGATGGTGAAGCTCATCTTCATCGGAAGCTGCTTTTTCTGTCATTAATGACGCCGCCGCATCAAAAGCGTTTGGCTGAACTGATGACAGAGGAGTGGGAAGCGGCCGTCACAAGATGGGAGAAGGCAGATCAGGTTGTGTTATTTGAAGAAGCAAAAGAAATCCTGTGCCGGGTGGCGTGCTATTGGGCAGGTGTTCCGCTGAAGGAAACGGAAGTGAAAGAGAGAGCGGATGATTTCATCGATATGGTCGACGCGTTTGGTGCCGTGGGGCCGAGGCATTGGAAGGGAAGAAGAGCGAGGCCGCGTGCCGAAGAGTGGATTGAAAGAATGATTGAAGATGTTCGTGCCGGCTTATTGAAGACACCTGCCGGAACAGCGCTGCATGATATGGCGTTTCACACGCAAGAAGATGGCAGCCAGCTGGATTCAAGGATGGCCGCCATCGAGCTGATTAATGTACTGCGGCCGATTGTTGCGATTTCTTACTTTCTTGTGTTTTCAGCTTTGGCGCTTCATGAGAATCCTGCGTATAGAGAATGGCTGCGTTCTGGAAGCAGCCGGCAAAGAGAAATGTTTGTGCAGGAGGTCCGCCGATATTACCCATTTGGCCCGTTTTTAGGGGCGCTTGTTACAAAGGATTTTGAATGGAATAACTGTCAGTTTAAGAAGGGTACATCGGTATTGCTTGATGTATATGGAACGAATCACGATCCCCGCTTATGGGACAATCCTGATGAATTTCGGCCTGAACGATTTGAGGAGCGGGAGGAAAATCCGTTTGATTTGATTCCCCAAGGCGGGGGCCACGCGGAGAAAGGCCATCGCTGTCCAGGGGAAGGGATAACAATTGAAGTCATGAAAGCAAGCCTGGATTTTCTTGTGAATAAGGTAGAATACGACGTCCCGGAACAATCGCTGCATTACAGTCTTGCCAGAATGCCATCATTGCCTGAAAGCGGATTTGTGATGAGCGGAATCAGACGGAAAGGGTAAATGCAAAAGCTCTCTTCCTTATCGAAGAGAGCTTTTAAATTACTTCTTTTTTTCATCATAATATTGGACGGGATACATGGAGCCTTCGGATACCATTTTATTGTCCTCAATATCTTGCGGGTGCGGGTGGCCAGCTTTATCGACTGGGAATTTTTCCATTTCAGGTTGTTTTGTCATTTTCATTTTCATGCTGTGAATGAATTCTCGCGCTTTTTGGCGATTTGACGGGTCTTTTAATAGATAAGAAGTGATGCCGACAGTTGAAACAGCGAGACCTGAAAGTAACAGCTTTTGTTTCATGGTGATACTCCTTTCTATTGTTAGAGTAGTGTTTCCTATATCATTCCCGTTCTCATGATCACTAAACCTTGCCGGTTGTCTTAGGAGAACTGTAAAGAGGGTGCTTGTTTCTGTATAGGGAAAGCTGGAGAAGGAAAGAATAATGCCCATGATAAAACCATGTAATATGTAAGATTTTTGTAGTCGATTGGTCATGTTCATGGCGGAATATTACACGAATGTAAACGTGAAATAGGACCATAAGGCTGATTGTTAAGTTATTGTAAATTCAGCGGTTGTTTTATTTACAACCAATTGAACTTGAAACATAATCGAAGAGAGTTTGCTGAATAATGTCTAAATAGAGGTGAACATGTTGGCGATTGATTTACAAACATTACTGTTCGAATTTCTTGGAGGTCTCGGTATTTTCCTGATTGGGATTAAGTTCATGGGAGAGGGGCTTCAGAAATCGGCTGGAGATAGATTAAGGAATATTTTAGACCGTTTTACAAGCAATCCGCTGATGGGTGTATTGGCGGGGATCATTGTGACGGTTTTGATTCAGAGCAGTTCCGGAACAACGGTGATCACCGTTGGGCTTGTCAGTGCGGGCTTTATGACGCTTCGCCAGGCCATCGGCGTTATTATGGGGGCCAATATTGGAACAACGGTTACCGCATTTATTATCGGAATCGACATAGGGGCCTATGCCTTGCCGATTATTGCCGCCGGCGGATTTTTACTGTTCTTCTTTAAACATAAAAATGTGCAAAATGTTGGGCAGGTTGTGTTTGGATTCGGGGCTCTGTTTTATGGGTTGGAGTTAATGAGCGGCGGCATGAAACCGCTCCGTTCACTTGAGGCCTTTCATGATTTAACGGTTAGTATGAGCACCAACCCGGTTCTAGGTGTTGTGATTGGGACATTGTTTACGGTACTCGTACAAAGTTCCAGCGCCACGATCGGTATCCTGCAAGGATTATTTTCAGATGGTCTGATTGATATTAACGGCGCGCTTCCGGTGTTATTCGGGGACAATATCGGAACGACGATCACCGCGATTCTAGCGTCTCTAGGGGCATCTGTTGCCGCGAGACGTGCTGCGGCTACTCATGTGCTGTTTAACCTTATCGGAACAACGATTTTCCTGATTTTGCTCAAACCGTTTACTTCTTTGATCTTATGGTTGCAGGCTTCAATGGGGCTTGATCCTAAAATGACGATTGCCTTTGCGCATGGAATCTTTAATACGTCCAATACACTCATACAGCTTCCTTTTGTGGGGATATTGGCTTTGATCGTAACAAAACTGATTCCGGGCAAGGATTCAATGGTGGAATACAAGTCGCATCTTGATCCGATTTTTATTGAGCAATCTCCATCTATTGCTCTCGGACAAGCAAAAGAAGAAGTTCTGCAAATGGGGAACTTTGCGGTACAGGGGCTGGAAGTCACAAAACAGTTCATGGTCACAAAACAGCCGAAATATGCGGCAAGTGCCTACCAGCTAGAGGATGCAGTTAACAATCTTGACCGAAAAATTACTGATTATTTGATTGAGCTTTCTTCAAGCTCTCTTTCAGAGCACGAGTCTGAAGAGCATCATATGCTGATGGATACAGTCAGAGACATTGAGAGAATCGGGGATCACTTCGAAAACGTGAATGAACTGATTGAATATCAGCAGGCGCACCGTGTGGTTCTTACTGAATCTGCCATGGATGATTTAACCAAAATGATGGATTTGACGATATCTACTGTGAAGGCGTCCATGGATGCTTTGCGCCACAATGATGTGAAGATCGCTGAACAAGTTATTGAAAAAGAAGATGAGATTGACAAAATGGAACGGAAGCTTCGCAAAAAGCATATTATCCGTCTGAATGAAGGGCTGTGCACTGGACAAGCGGGTATTGTCTTTGTCGATATGATCAGCAACCTGGAGCGTATCGGTGATCATGCGGTCAATATTGCAGAAGCAGTTATTGGTGAAAATCAATAAGAAAAAACGCTGAGAATCTTAGGATTCTCAGCGTTTTTTGTAGTCTTTTTTAACGTGCTGGAAGACATCAGGGTAATTTGTGAATACTCCTGTCGCTCCCCAGTCAAGCAGACGGCGCATATCTGCTTCCATATTGACTGTGTAAGGATGAAGCAGGAGGCCGTGACTGCGGATCATGCGGACGTTTTCTTGATTCAAGGCTTTATAATCCGGTCCCGCACCGACAGCGTATGTTTTGATGTCCTCTAGGCCAGCATCTGTCATGGACGCCATTTGTTTGGCATCCAGTAATTGTACGATAGGCAGGTTTGGCTGTAATTGATGAACTTTTACCAGGCTTTCTTTGCTGAACGATTGAATGATCACTTGGCCGCGTTTAGCATGTTTGCCCAGTAATTTATGTTTCTGCAAAGAAGCGAGCAGTTTTTCTTCCATACCTGGATAAGTGTCGGGCGATTTTGTTTCAATGTAGTAGTTCGCGTGTTTTCCAAAACGGTCTAATACTTCGTCTAATGTAGGAACTGTCAGACCGGCGTACCATGGTTTTGCTTTTTCTGGATAGGCTTCATTAAACCATGAACCGGCGTCAAGTTTCTTAATGTCTGCAAGCGTATGGTCTTTCACCCAGCCTGTTCCGTTTGTGGTACGGTCCAGTTTTTCATCGTGCATGGCAATCAATTTGCCGTCTTTTGTCATTTGCAGATCCAATTCAATATAATCTGCTTTCATTCTCTGAGCGGTTTCGTAAGACAGGATCGTGTGTTCAGGCACATATCCGGAAGCCCCTCTATGCGCAACCGTCAGGATACGGTCAGGTGACAGCAGGTTTCCTTTTGACGCTGCCGACACTGGGGTTACCATAAATGAGAGTAAGCCGAGCGACAGAAGAACCAAGGCTAGTATTCTATTTTTCCTCATGATTTCTCCTCCTTATCAATAACTGTTTTTCATATTAAAAAACAGATGTAAACGTCGTATTGGTAAATGATTAATCTTTTATGTTTCTTTCTTAAACGTGCTCCGCCCGTTTTCCTGTATTCCATGTCAGGGCCAAGAAGACGATGGCGAGAATGCAGGAAGAGACCAGCATGATAAAGCCGCCGTTCCAATCATATCGGTCAACAACAAAGCCCATAATGGCGTTTGCGAAAGCAGATCCGCCGATGTATCCAAAGAATCCGGTCAAACCGGCCGCGGTTCCGGCTGCTTTTTTCGGCGCGAGATCAATCGCTTGCAGGCCGATCAGCATAACCGGTCCATAGATTAAGAAGCCAATGCTGATCAGGGCGATGTTGTCGACGAGCGGATGGCCGGCCGGATTCAGCCAGTACACCAATACGGCAATGAAAACGCCCGCCATAAACAAAACGCCTGCCGGTGCCCGGCGGCTTCTGAAAAATCGGTCACTGATCCAACCGCACAGGATCGTTCCCGGTATGCCGGCGTATTCGTACAGAAAATACGACCAACGCGAGTCCTCAGGAGAAAAGCCTTTGGCTTCAGTTAAGTAAGTAGGCGCCCAGTCAACCACGCCGTATCGCACAAAATAAACAAATACGTTGGCAAACGCGATGAACCATAGAAATTTGTTGTTCAGCACATATTGAAAAAGGATTTCTTTTGTTGTTAATTCTTTTTCCTGATTTTTAAAAGCGTGTGTCGGGTAGTCATTCCGATACTCATCAATTGGAGGGAGGCCGCAAGATTGAGGCGTATCGCGAACCAATAAAACAATTAAAAATGAAATGATAATGGCAATGATGGCTGGGAAGAAAAACACGCTTTTCCAAGTCACAAACATCGCGATGCCAAGAGTGACAAGCGGGGCGAGGATACCGCCGCCTATGTTATGGGCAACATTCCAGATCGACATTTTTGTGCCTCGTTCACTAATAGAAAACCAGTGTGCCATTGTCCTGCCGCATGGCGGCCAGCCCATTCCCTGAAACCATCCGTTGATAAACATAAAAATAAACATGATGGTAACGCTTGAAGTCACCCAAGGCATTGAGACGAAAAGAATATTAACGATTGCTGATAAAAACAGGCCTGTCGCGAGGAAATATCTCGGATTACAGCGGTCAGACACGATTCCCATAATGAATTTGCTGAAGCCGTATGCAATGGACACAGCGGCCAGCACCAAGCCCAGTTCCGTTTTTGAAAATCCCTGTTCCTGCAGATAAGGAATGGCAAAGGCAAAGTTTTTCCGCAGCAGGTAGTAGCCCGCGTAACCGATGAAAATACCAATGAAGACTTGGAGCCTAAGCCGTTTATAAGCCTCATCCGTCTTTGAATCATCCAGTCTCTCAATGTGAGGAGCCGGTCTAAAGATGTGAAACATCAAAATCATCCCCCTTTGCTGTATGTGCCGGATGTGTGGCGTGTCTCCTTTCTGAAAAACAAAAAGAGCCAGAAACTCCCTTTGTATAAAGGGGGTTAGATTCCTGGCTCTCCTCATCTCCATCCAAGCTATTAACTTGTTATGATAGCGCTTTCTTAAATTATCATAGTCAGAAGTGAATGTAAACGGTGAATTTTAAAACTGGATTTTTCGAAAAGTGAATATTACCCTTTTACTTATTGTGGTTATGTTTTTTTGCAAGCAGCATAAAAGTCTGGAGGGAGGCTGTTACAGATGGATGAATTAGAACTCGCATTCGGTATTTTGCCGTTAGGGATTATCGTGTTATCGGTTGCCGGGACTTGTGTTTGTCAAAACGTGTATCTGATGCCGATGATTAGTTTGGTGATTTCGCTAGTGCTCACGTTTACCGTTTTTAATCCATCATTTTTGGGGTGGGTTGTTGTCTATACTCTGATTTCAGCCGCTATATCGTATATCACACTGATTGTGGTCAGGAAAAGGAAAGCATCAAAAAAATGAAAATGCCCACTTTCTAAGATATCGTTGACTATGGCAACTATGTTTGGTTATAATTGCCTTAATCAATGATATAAGAAAGTGGGGATTGATTTTGAAAACCAGTGAGACATCTGTTGGATTAAAATTCAGAAAGTTCAATCGATTCTATACGAATGTCCTTGGCTTCCTTAATGAGCATATTTACGACAGCCCGTTTTCCTTAACAGAAACACGGATTTTATTTGAAATCTATAATACGCCGAATTGTACGGCCAAAACCCTCCAGGATAAGCTAGGGCTTGACCGGGGTTATGTCAGCAGGATGTTGAAACAGTTTGAAAAAGAAAAGTTAATCTATAAACAAAAGAGCAAAGATGACGCTCGCCACCATTATATTTATGTTACGGAAACTGGAAAAACGATTTATAAAAAGCTGGAAGAGAAAGCGAACGAACAAGTAGAACGGATGCTCAAAGAAATTGACCAAAAGGACCAGCGGAAGCTTGCAGAGGCGATGGCAGAAATTGAAGCGATTCTCTCACAGTCGCTTTCTTCCAGAACGTCAGACATATCGATTAGAGATTATTTTCTTTCGGATGATCTCCAGCTTCTCATCGAAAAACAGAGACAATTTTATGCGGAGGCCCATGGCTGGGACGACACGTTTTTAGCCTATCTCCATGAGACCTTTGATGCTGAAATTGAAACCATATGGATTGCGGAAAGCGGCGGGAAATTTGCCGGCTCTGTCGGGTTGGTCAAACATGATGAAAAGACCGTGCAGCTTAGGTGGTTCCTAGTTGATGACGCTTTTCGAGGCAGGGGGCTGGGCACACAATTGCTGGAGCATCTGGTTGCATATTGCAGGGATATGGGGTTTGAACGCATTTTTCTTTGGACGGTGAGCACCATGGCTGAGGCTCGTCCGCTCTATGAAAAATTTGGTTTTAGGGTAAGTGAAGTGAAAGAAGAAGCGCCATTATGGGGCCAGCGTCTGACAGAAGAACGGTGGGATTTGGAGCTGTCATGAAAAGACTGCACTACGCGTGGATCATCGTTTCCGTCACCTTTTTGATCTTATTGGCCGTTCAGGGGGTGCGCCTGTCGTTTGGAGCGTTTGTGGAGCCATGGGAACGGCAGTTTTCAATGGATCGAGGCACCATCTCGCTGATTTCTACAATAAGTTTTATTGTCTATGGCATATCTCAGCCTGTGATTGGGCGGCTTGTGGACAAATGGGGTGCCCGGGCTGTTTTGTCATGGAGTGCGCTGCTGACAGGGATCAGCATTTTCTTAACATGCTTTATCTCTTCGCCTTGGCAGCTGTTTTTGCTTTATGGATTAGGTGTCTCGCTTGGAGTTGGGGGAGCATCGAATGTGGCAGCAAGTGTGTTGGTCGTCAATTGGTTCAGCAAAAAGCGGGGACTAGCCTTTGGGATCATGGAAGCAGGTTTTGGAGCGGGGCAAATGCTTCTCGTTCCAGGCTCACTCATGCTGATCCATTGGTTTAGCTGGAAGCTGACGGTGGTAGTATTGGGCTTGCTGTTAATCGTGATTGTTTTTCCGGCTGCACTGCTGATGCTGCGGAACAATCCTTCAGAAAAGAATGCAGAGCCGATAGGCGGAGTGGCTGCTGCAGAAAAAGAAACAGCGCCCAACACAACTGCTCTTTCAGTGACTGGAATGTTTCGGATGAGGCAATTCTGGTTTTTGATTTTGCCGTTTTTGATCTGCGGGTTTACGACCGTGGGACTGATGGATACCCATTTGATTCCATTTTCTCACGATCATGGCTTTTCCACGACAGTCACAAGTGCCGCTGTCAGTCTGCTTGCCGGCTTTAATATCGCTGGCATCTTACTGTCCGGAATGGTAGCGGACCGGTGGAGCAGCCGGAAAATCCTGTGCTTTTTATATGCGGTGCGCGCGCTGTCGATCGTGATACTCATATACAGCCACGAGCCCTACTTGCTTCTAGGTTTTGCAATTCTGTTTGGATTAGTGGACTTCGCTACCGTAGCGCCGACTCAAATGCTCGCCACCCAATACTTTCAAAACTACTCGATCGGCCTTATGATCGGCTGGCTGTCGCTCGCCCATCAAATCGGCTCGGCACTCGGCGCGTATATCCCTGGCGTCATCTATACGGTAACGGGAGAGTATACAATGGCTTTTTATTTGTCGATTGGGATGCTTGTGCTGGCAAGTGTGATGAATGTGATGCTGAGGGAGCCCGCGGCGGTTATACGTGATAGTGCGGCTGTGGCGGAGAAGGTGTAAGAGAGAAGGAGCATCTCTGATGATGGCATTATTCAGAGATGCTTTTTTTGTATTTTTGTTCTAATACGAAGTCAATCATGCCGACAATACGGGCGTTTTCGGATTTTTGTTTAAAGCGGTCAGAGATTTGAACTTTTCTTGAGAATGGAAAAACAACAAAAACCCAAAAAAGGCCGATCAAGGCAAAAAACATTTGTACAGATAATTGTATTAATTCATTAAAACGAGTGCTGAAAAAATAAATATATAAAGTTACGAATGTCACGAAACAAACGATTTTGACGGTGTGTTTGAATGTGAGTTGCGGTTCGCTAAAGAATACTTTTAATTGATTAAGCATGATGGAGTCATGTTTGTTTAGGAAAATCAAAAGTTCTTTATCATCTTTTGCATGTTCTACAATAAACTTCGCTGCTGTTTCGGTTTCTTTATATGTGTGTAGGTCTACATTCAATACATACATCTCTAATTATAAAAATTGCGTATTTCTTTTCTTAATTCAAGTTGAAACAAAACTAAAGAATTTTTTTGTTATATCTTTCAGTTAGAATAAAATCTATAACTCCTTTCATTCGCAAATATTCGGCTCTCTGCACAAAGTGCAGAACAGTATGTAATTGTCCTTTTCTAGAAATATGTAAAAGCTTAATCAAATCAATAAGGATTTTTAAAAAAATGATGAATAAAAGATAGATAAACATATCTGGTATGTCAATGTAATTAATTTGTCCTGAAAATAGAGTAGTTGCATAAATGACAATTATACTTCCGCAAAACATTAAACTCATATAATGTGAAAGGGAAAATGGACGAGCAGAAAAATATGCTTTTAATTGGTTTAGCACAGCGATATCTTTTGAATCTAAGAAGGCCAAAAGCTCTTTATCATTTTTACTAATTGTAAGTACATGGTTCAATACAGCATGAAAATTCATTGAATCTTCTTTATCAGAGGCAGTTGGTTCATTTGCTTGTATGTTTTGTTGATCCACTTTATATTTTTTATAAAGTATTGTATGAATTAACTTGTTTTTCTCATAGAATTCAGATTGTTGAATAAGGGATGCTTCTCCTTTGTTTTTATATCCTCTTTTTATGACGTGGGTATAAGTCATAAACATACATATGACTGTAAAAATAGAAAAAGCTGCAGGTGAAATATTTGATAATATAGGATTGATGAAGACTTCTTTTGCTTGAATAAAAAAGAAAGAAGCTAAAGTCATAGATATAAACATGCATAAAACTGCTACTTTCACTAGAAAATGAAGCGGAAGAAAGGGTTCAGAATAATATTGCTTCAACTGGTTGAGTGTAAGAGAATCTTGGCGAAAAAGATAATCTATTTTCTCCTGTTGATTTTGCATCTGATCGATATCATGAGTGATGGTCCTAGTTTTTTCAAAAACGATTTGATCATTCTTCATTTTTGATAAACCTCCAAAAGATCATAAATAAACTAAAAAACTGCATGAGCATATTTTAACTTATGTTCATGCAGTTTTGTATTAAAGTAGCCAGTATAATAAGTAAAAATGGCCAATAATACACCAGAAAGTTGAGCTACTACTTAATTGTTCGTTATATCGAGACTCGTTTTGCGTGGTATGCCTCCTGTCGGTGTGGTGGTCTTGGGTTGCGTGTAGTATGATTTTTGGGGATTTTTTATATGATGTTCCTGTGATAAAAAGGGAAAGCAGATGATTTCATCACCTGCTACTAAATGACAAATGTTTCATCATCGGCTGCCTATATTTCTCTAATAATACTGTTTGAATCATTATTTAGGAAAATAATGATTCGTGTTAAAAATAATTACTGAGGATTTTTTTCTCTAAACTCTTTTAGAGCATTTACCCATATTTCAATTAATTGTCTAAGTTCTCTTGTTTCTATTTCACAGGTTCTGCTTTTTATATATGCCTCGGGATCATCTTCATCTTCAGCTGCGTATTCTGCAAGATTATCGTAAATAAAAGTTTTATCTTTTTTAATTTCTAATCCACAAACATTCCCATTTAGTTCCTCGTACTCACTTGTCCCGTTTAGTACTTTATCTATTACTTCATATTCAAAGGTAGGATCTCCTTGAACATCTGACATTAGAAATTCTGCCACTAATTGAATACGCTCAGGTAATATGATAACAAGGCTTTTACTTCCGTTCTTAAATCTAACTTGGTCAAATTTGTAATTGTATTTCATATGGTCCTCCTACGCTTACGGATAAATCGGAAAACTTGAAATGATTTTCCCGTTGCTATCGATAAACATTCTAATTCTTAAATTGTCTTTTGTCCGTCCTTCATATGTGTTTTTTGTTCCAGGAATAAATTCTTTATTTTCATATGCTTCATTTATGGAGTCAACGACTTGTTGAGGAGTCCATTCTTCAGGGAAAAATGTTGAAAACCCATTGTTGCTAAATTTCTTTTTTCCATTTACTTCAACTTTCCCTTTGTAAACACCGTGTTCATTTTTGTCAGATTTTGTTCCTGAAATGACTTTTCCTGCAGTATCATCTAATCCCTCATAATGATATCCAACGGCTGCTTCTCTATAGTTTACCTCGCCTTCAAAGATGTGTTCTAACGCTTTAGGTCTAAAATTTTCTACGTTGCTCAGTTGCGCTATTAATTTCTTGCTCGGTTCACTTTTTAAATTTTGGTCGCTATCAAATCGCATAACACTCTCTTGCTTCTTATCCAGTTCCTTCTTCAGCTTCGAAACAGGGTTCTCAAAACCCCCAGCGCCCTGTATTGCAGGTTTTAGATGATTGTTATTTGGCAATGTGAAATAAGGTTTCGCTTTATCAGTAATGTTCTTTGCTAAAGATTTATGATCGTTCACAAAAGCTTTTGTTTCCTTTGTCACGAATTTTCCGGCTTTTGTTGCTGATGACACTTTTCCGAGTCCTTTTGCTCCAAAAAGGGAAGCAAGTGCGTAGGTGATGTAATGGGAGCGGCTATATGCATCACCATGAACCATATTGTCGTTCCAAGATGTTTTGAATGAATCGACCATATATTCAAAAGTCTCGGGCGCGCTATAAATCACATTTTGGAGTTCCTGTCCGGCTTTGACTTGTTCCTCGATGCCCATCTTACCCTGCGCTCTATAAGACCATACAGCAAGATCGTAAGCGCCGACTGCGAGGTCGCATGCCCCGGTGACGATATCTTTTCCGGCATCCCAGAGCCCGACAATTACACCCTTTCCGCCTTCGACAAGCATTTTTCCTGTTTCTTGCTGTGCCTTCATTTGAACAATGCTTGAATAATATTGTAATTGCTCAGCGTTCAGGTTGTCAGTGCCAATCTTGTCTGCAATTTTCAAGTATTCCTCAGGATCAGTAGTTTTGTGGAGTTTTTTCTTAAGATACTCGATTTCTTCCTGTTTTTTTGCTTTGATGAACTGCTGGGATTGTTTGTGAATATCTTCTTTGTTTTGATAAGCGTCTGTTTCGTGAAAGGCTTTTGCGTTAAAGTTCATTGGATTTGTGCTTCCGCCTTTGCTGGTGGCGCCTGTCAATGCTTCGAAAAATGCCCGAACCTCATGTTCCACAGCTTCTGAGGCCTCGTAATCACTGTTTAGTTTCTCATCTAGGTCATGCAGGTGTGTAACCGTTTTTTTCGTTTTTATTTGCTTTATCCAGTTTATCGGTGACAGTAGATTGATCGAAGAGGGATAACGGCAAAATGTCATCAATTGAATTCAGGATTGATTTCATTTCTTTATGCTGTGCCTCTATAATGCCATCAGCTTTGACAAGTCCGTTATGCAATTCATTATCGAGATAAGATTCCTCAACGTATGCATCGTCATCGAATGTTGCTTCCTCAATTGCAGCTGGCACGTTTTTGAAAAAAGCAATTCTCATGTCAATGAGGTCCAGCCACAGTTCCGCTCCTGCCGCTTGTTCCTTATAGAATGCTTTAATTGCGTTAGCACCCTTGCCTGTCATAGCATCATCCAAATTTGCCATCTCTTTGAACTGTTTCTTTAGAACAGCCATATGCTCTCTTAATGTTTGATAGGCTTTAAGGCGCGTTTCAGCAGCTTCTAAAATTGTATTTGCTTCAAGTGTTTTCAATGTACTGTGTCCTTTCGCCTGAATTTTCCTGTAAATATGGTACCATGGTGAATTAAGGAAAGGAGCGTAAACTGAATAATCAAGGAAAAACAGTACTTTTTTACTGATTCTATTTATTCATTTTACTCGCAGACAGGGAAAGCTGCTGGATCAGCTGTCATGCCCATATGCCGGTTTCTACACTGGTTTTGTGCAAATAAATTTTAGGTGATTCTCTACGGTATATGTGGAGCTCACCTGCATTCTTATGAAAAAATCTCTGTTGCAAGCTCATGATGATTTCTAATTTCGTCTTTTTGAATAAAAATTTATTTTTCAAATATTTCAGTTATAATGGTTGGGAAATAGATAGGAGGGGCAAAGATGTATCAATCAAAGAAGGTTTTGTTGTTAGGTTCAGGTGAGTTAGGAAAAGAGGTAGTGATTGAAGCTCAGCGTCTAGGGGTGCAGACGGTGGCGGTTGACAGTTATGAGCACGCTCCGGCGATGCAGGTCGCACACAATAGTTATGTCGTTGATATGCTGGATCGCGAGCAGATCAGAACCATTATTGAGAAAGAAAAGCCGGATTTGATTGTGCCTGAGGTTGAGGCGATCGCGACGGATGAATTGCTGAAGCTAGAGGAGGAAGGGTTTCATGTCATACCGAATGCGCGTGCTGCAAAGCTAACGATGGATCGGGAAGGGATCAGGCGGCTTGCGGCGGAAACACTCGAACTTCCAACGGCTGGCTATGAGTTTGCGAATACATATGACGAATTTGTACAAGCGGCAGCTCAGATCGGCTTTCCTTGTGTCGTTAAACCATTGATGAGTTCATCTGGAAAAGGCCAGAGCGTATGCCGCTCTGAAGCAGATGCAGAGAGCTGCTGGGAGACAGCCATGGAAGGCGGACGTGTGAAAAACGGGCGCGTGATCGTTGAGGAGTTTATCCCATTCGAATCAGAAATTACGCTCTTAACCGTACGAGCGGTAAACGGCACGGCATTTTGCGAGCCGATCGGACATGTGCAAAAGGACGGAGACTATATCGAATCATGGCAGCCGCATCATATGACAGAGCAGCAAATGGAAGAAGCGAAGCATATTGCGAAAGCCATTACAGATGAGCTTGGCGGATACGGCCTGTTTGGCGTTGAGCTTTTCCTTGCGAAAGATAAGGTGTATTTCAGTGAGGTTTCTCCTCGTCCGCATGATACGGGCCTGGTCACGCTGGTGACGCAAAATTTGTCAGAGTTCGCGCTGCATGTCCGGGCGATTCTCGGTTTTCCGATTACAGAAATCACACAGCTTTCTCCTGGTGCCAGCCGGCCCCTCAAAGCACCGGAAGAATCAGCGGATTACACAGTTGAAGGACTGGAAAACGCACTGGCAGTACCGAAAACTCAAGTTCGCGTCTTTGGTAAGCCGATAACGAAAGCCGGACGCCGTATGGCAGTTGCGCTTTCTGCGGCTGATACAGTTGAAAAAGCGAGAAATAACGCAAAGAAAGCGTTGGATCAGCTATCTATAACATAGAGCGAAATCAGGCCTTGTCAGGGTACAAGGCCTTTTTTCATTCCTGATAAAAGTTTTATCATAAGAATCAGAAACGTGATTATAATGTAAAAGTCTTCCACTGTTAAGGGTGGTTGACACATAGGGAGGGAGATGACAAAATGAAATTAGTTCCAAGATTCAGAAAAAAGTGGTTCGCTTACGTAACGGTTTTATGTTTGGCATTAGCAGCGTCGGTATCTTTCGGCGCACCGGCAAAGGCGGCAGAGAACCCGCAAACGTCTGTTTCGAATACGGGTAAAGAAGCTGATGCTACGAAAAACCAAACGTCAAAAGAAGAACAGGTTTCCGCTCCTTATGAGGGAACCGGGAAAACAAGTAAATCGCTATACGGCCAAAAGGAACTGGAAAAAAACATTCAAGCCTTACAGCCTTCGAGTATCATCGGAACCGATGAACGCACCAGAATCTCCAGCACTACATCTTTTCCTTACAGGGCAACTGTCCAACTTTCAATCAAGTATCCTAACACCTCAAGCACATATGGCTGCACCGGGTTTTTGGTCAATGCCAATACAGTCGTAACGGCTGGGCATTGTGTGTACAGCCAGGATCATGGCTGGGCTTCAACGATAACAGCCGCGCCGGGCCGCAACGGTTCGTCATATCCATATGGAACTTATTCAGGCACGATGTTTTACTCCGTCAAAGGATGGACGGAAAGCAATAACACCAATTATGATTACGGAGCTATAAAATTAAACGGTTCTCCCGGAAACACGGTTGGCTGGTACGGCTACCGGACAACAAACAGCAGCAGTCCTGTTGGCCTTTCCTCGTCAGTGACAGGATTCCCATGTGACAAAACATTTGGCACAATGTGGTCTGGTACAAAGCCGATTCGATCCGCTGAAACATATAAGCTGACCTATACAACCGATACGTACGGCTGCCAAAGCGGCTCACCTGTTTATCGAAACTACAGTGACACAGGCCAGACAGCTATTGCGATTCACACGAACGGGGGATCGTCATACAACTTGGGAACAAGGGTGACGAACGATGTATTCAACAATATTCAATATTGGGCAAATCAATAAGTACAGCAAATTAGCCATTTTTATGTTTATTTTGTTTTTATGCGGGTGCGGTTCACCGACCCAATCTGCTCAAAAAGAAACAACGATTCCTGTCACTCTTCATGTGGAGGATGCCGAGGGGCTGCCGGTTGAAGGGGTGCAAGTGACAATTGTCGCAGCACCGGCCTCAGATCAAGAGCCGAGTATAGAGATTGGCGAGATACTCGGCAAAACAGACAAAAATGGAGACATCAAATGGGATACCGGCAAAAAAGGTCATTACTCAGTCGCATTGACGAAGGATGAAACATCAGTAACCCATCACATCTCATTAACAGAGGATCAGAAAGATAAGGTGATCATCTGTGTTTTTAATAGTAAAGATCGTTCAGAAATAAATTAAAACTACTGTAAAAAGGGGACTGATCTACGTTTTTAAGACAGGGATCAGCACATCTTTTAAACAGTCAATTGCCAATCGTTTATAGGTGATTGGCTGTTTAGTTTCTTGAATATAAATATTGTTATAATAGTAAATGCGTTCAACGTCGTGGTTCAAACAAGCTGTTAAGATAGAACGTTTCATACTTTAGCGAGGATTAAAACGATTCGATGGAAGCATGATCGGCGGGTGTTCCTTGCGAGACATGCTCATGGTAATGCATTCTAGTTTTACGATAAAAATGAATTCACAATGTATTTTTGAATAAAACCTTCAAACTTCATAGTGGATTCTCTTTTGGAAACAAGCTTCTAGTAGAGCGATAATCGTCTAAGGGCAGTAACGCTAAAAAAGCTTTCAGCTAATCTTTTACAGATCGGAAGTGTCAAATAACCGGATCAAGAGCGACATCTTTTGTATTCACTTTGTAAGGCTTGATCTTTTCAATGATAAAAATGAAGCAAATGCTCCTCTTTAACTTTGGTCAAACAGATCAAATTCTGCTGCATTGCACCGTCCTTTAAGTCTTTCTTTTTTTACGAGAGAATAGATATTATCGAATTTAATCAATTCTTATCAATTCTTATAAATTGAAAATACCTGAACCCTTAATAAACCCTTGTAAACTTAGTCTTGATATTAGACTAGCTATTTCCTCAGGTGACTCCTGCATTCCTTGATTTAGCCACTCTCTTATAATTCCAAAATGAGCAGAAAAAACATAAGATATCAGAAAGTTTCTGCTAATTGTTCCCTGCTCTTGTTTTTTTACATTAGGAATACTGAAAATATTTTCTTCCATAAGATTTTGTATTTCTCTTTTAAACGTTAAATCAAATTTCTCTTTGAGGAGAGCACCGAGTATTAAGTGGTTTTCTTTATAATATTTTATCATTTCGACAAGAAAAGGGATGTGTTTATTGGATCTATAGTATTCTACTATATCTAACTTCTCCACTGTAGATGATAGACTTTTTAAGTCAGATAGAAATTTTTGCTGACATTTCGATAGTAAGTCATGTTTATCTTTATAATGTAAATAAAAAGTGCCTCTATTTATATCAGCTAATGTAGTAATGTCTGTAATCGTAATTTGGTCGAAGTTCTTTTGGTTGAGTAATTGTCCGAATACTTTATATATTTCTCTTTCAGTTTTTAAATAGCGTCTATCATTTTTATTCATCTTAACTTTCATCCCTCAATTAATTAGTATTCATATATTTTATATTTGTTGATTAGCAAACGAATTTCTAATATATATATATTGTTCAATTATCTGTCATAAAGTATACTCAAAGTAGACCTAAACAATCAATAATTTCTCATTTTTAAGTTTTTAGACTTCGAGGTACGAGATATGGAAAGTTTAATGTGGGTTTTTCCGATTATTTTCATGTTTCATGAATTTGAAGAGATAGTTTTTTTTGTTCCATGGATCAAGAAAAACAAAAAGTACTTGCTTAACAAATATAGTGGAGTAAGAACTACATAAATAGGTTTGAAGGGATAAGCAGCGAGTCATTTTCAATTGGAGTTTTTGAAGAGTTTATAATTATATGCATATTTACAGTTGTTTGTATTCAATTTAACTTTTATAATTTATTTTTTTCTTTAGTTTTAGTTTATTTTCTTCACATACTAATCCATATACTTCAATGCATTTACATAAAAAAATATGTACCCGGAACTTTAAGTGGGGTGATATCTAGTGTTCATAATGTATATATCTTTTATGAATTTTATGAACATCAACTAGTGAATTGGAAATATATTGTTCCTTACATATTGATTCTCTTTATTTTGAATATTCATTTTTGTCTACATATAGGTAAAAAGGTTTATGCGGTTATTTCAGGAAAAATTCTCATTAAATCATTTTTTGTTTAAGATTCTAAAACTATAAAGAGCATTCTTTTGCAAACTCTGATGGAGTGTAAGATGAAAAAGATTTGTTGTGTATTTTGTACCTTTTGCTTGTAAATTAATCTAAAATAAATGATTAACGGTATTTAGTATCAAATGCATGAAAAAATAGAAGTGTACCTGAATATAGATAAACTGGTGATCTTTCAGTGGGACTGTCTAAAAATTTACCAACTATGGTTGGTTCCAATCTAATCATTAGCAGAGAATATATATGTTAATGATTATTTTTTATATATTTTCAAAAGTGGGCTGCTCGCTCTTCTTATATTTATGGTAAATAAACCTGGATCTAAGTATGATTATCATTTCTAGTAAAGTTTAATATGTTTTTTAAATGATCAGTGTAGAAACCCTTAATTAGTTAGCTCCAAAACAAACATTTAAGGTGAGTTCCAGCCAACAGGGAACTCACCTTAACACTTTCTATATTAATTGCTTAATTCCGCTGTATTCGCTCTAGCATTATTTAAATCATTTTTTGAACGTTTTAATATTGATAATATTAAAACAATTAAACTGATTATTCCTATATATATTAAAACTTTAACTGGCTCATCACTGATTTGCAGTTTAGTTTTAAAGTATAGTAATTCACGAAGACCATCGACAACAAAACGAGAAGGTAACCAAGAATTAACATATTGATAATTGAAAGATGTTAAAAACTCTTTTGGAAGATTTAATATCGGCAAACTAATGAAAAGTACAATGGCGAATAAAGGAATACCTGCTATACCAATCCATGATAAGATTGCTGATATTAAAAGATATATACAAAAACATGATAAAGTTAAAAATAGAGCTGTATTTGTGTAATTTGGAATATTCAAATCTAACCAATAGACTGATATCCAGACAATACTGAATCCAACTATAAAAGATAGGAGAATACCTAATACAATCTGCCAAAGTTTTAAATATAGTTTCTCAATTTTTGTTGGGCAAGTTATTTTTTTTATTGCCAAAAATACAAGTGCGGAACAAATAAGACTTGCCATCCACAGAGGTTGAAATATTGAGATAGGCGCATTACCATTTGCGCTATGTGAGCTGACTTCATTTACATACTTTGTTTCTTTTTTTATTGGAGTTACCATGGCTAAAGATTGTGCAAAACTTAATTTATCGGTGTTTTGTTTTAATAAATCGGTAATTTCTGCACGTGTTTTAGTATTTATTGAATCATAAATCTTATTTATTACTTGTTCAGTCGCTTTTACGCCAACTGGATTCATTCCTTGGTTAATTAAAATTTTGACTTCTGGGTTTATAGGTTTTTCAGTTTGGAAGGAAAGTTGTTTTTCAGAAAACTCTTAGGGATGATGATAGCAGCATAATATTTTTGATTATTCAACTCTTCCTGTGCTTTTTCCTCACTATTGACGTCTATCCATTTAACGATAGCATCCTTGCCGGCAGAAGCCTTTGTTTTGCTTTTCATTGCCTTGACAATCTCTTTACTTACATTAACCTCTTCGTTTTTTGAGATTTTTACACTATGATCATTATTTACTATTGCAATAGGTATATCTTTAGGTTCTGGGTTAACTGTTGGATTGTTTGAAAGGCAGAAGATTGCTACTACTAAGAAAGCCATGATTGGGGATAGCAGTATAAGTTTTTGTTTGAAAAAATTCATAGATTTTCACCTCTAGTTTTGTTTTATTTTATTCTGGATATAAGGTCTTGAATAATTGTAATTTTTTTAAAAAGAATTGCAATACACAATAAAGTTGCATTAGTTTATTACTCAACAAATCGTTAAGAGGTGTCTTGTTAATTTCATAAAATTATATTATTGAATTAACTAACGATGCGTATGGATATCATAATCTGATGGAAGGGACTATTTCTTACTCTTTAACAAAAAATAATGAATGAGCCCCTAAGTTGTATTTTAGATATTAAAGCAGATTATAGAAATGTTAAAAAGGTGCAAGACTGGAGGGAATAACAAATCATTTTTAATGAATTCAATTGTTATATACCAATTTTATGATATAGGGAGTCGTTTTAAATAAATATACGGATCCTGTTTGTATCTAATCTAGTATTCCAAAAAGTGCTATACTGAACATAAAAGATATGAGATAATGAATGTTGTTTTAAAACGGTCTTGCATTTTCTGCTCTGTGTAACAATTCATTAAATATGACCGATGACCGATATAAATATTATGCTCAAACTTGTTGCTGTGTATTTTATATGTATGCGTTAATAAGTGCTTAAATAGACTTCTTGAGATTTTATATAGATTTAATTTGATCACATGTTCCGTATTAGGATTGTTTTAATTGGAGGTTTGGCTACACTGTGAATTATATCCCCTGTATGATTACAATAGGAAATTTTATTTGCGGCCTGCTGGCGATTCATTCCTTGTTATATCATAACATTCATTCAGCAGTGCTTTTCATTTTTACCGGCATGCTTCTCGACCTTTTTGACGGGATGGCTGCACGTAAGCTTAATGCCGTTTCTGATATGGGCAAAGAACTCGATTCGTTTGCCGACCTGGTGACGTTTGGTGTAGCTCCTGCCATGCTTGCATACAGTGTCGCATTATATTCCCTGCCATTTATCGGGATTTTATGCGCATTGACGTATAGCATTTGCGGAATGCTTCGCCTCTCTAAATTTAACATTGAACAAAGTAAGCTTCCGACATTTATCGGAATGCCGATTCCATTTGCGGGTATGTGTCTTGTGCTGCTCAGCTTTACCTATCACCCGATCCTGCTGGCCATCGGTGCTTGTGGACTTTCTTATTTAATGGTGAGTAAAATCAAATTCCCTCATTTTAAAAAACATGAGGCAGAAAACCTGGAGTCCGAGAGATGGAATTAGTTCAGGATCTCATAGCGGATTACGGTTATCTCGCTATTTTTTTGATGTTGGTATTAGGGATTGTTGGATTGCCGATTCCAGATGAAGTGATGATGACTGTTGTCGGCTACTTCACAAATACGGACGTGCTGAATTATGAGCTTTCAATATTCATCAGCTTTGTCGGAGCTTTGTCAGGTATGCTGATCAGCTACATGATCGGCAGAAAAGCCGGCCGCCCATTTATTGACAAGTACGGCAAGTGGGTCGGATTAAAAGAAAAGAGAATGATCAAAGTGGAAAAATGGATGAAGAAATACGGTCCATATTCGCTCATTTTTGGTTATTTCATACCCGGCGTCAGACATATGACGTGCTACTTTTCAGGAATCGGCAAAATGGAATTGAAAACGTATATTACGTTTGCGGCAGTCGGCGCCTTTTTATGGTGCTTTATTTTTATTACAATCGGAAGGGTTATAGGGATTATTCATGTTTAACACAGCTGTAAAGATTCTGTATCGTTCATTGATAGAGCTGACAAATCATCGTCTGTCTTCCTATCTGATTAAAAGATTTTGCGAGTCTACCATCAGCAAACCAGTCATTCCGCTTTTCTCAAAACACTTTCGGATTAACTGGGATGATGTAGATGGCTCGGCCGCTGATTACGGCTCGCTGTCCGAATTGTTCATTCGGCATATTAATTTGGAGAGGCGCCCTGTTTCTAAAGAGGCGCATGCGGTGGTCAGCCCTGTGGACGGTGTGGTTCAGACGGTAGGAACAATAAATCCAAACCAGACCTTTACGGTAAAGGGAAAAGATTACTCATTCGCTGAGCTGACCGGCTGTAAAAGTGCGGACCATCAATATAACGGCGGATATTTCATCGTACTGTATCTAAGCCCGCGGCATTATCACCGTTTCCATTCCCCGATCAGCTGCACGTATCAAAAGCTGGCCGAGCTCGGAAATCGCTCATATCCGGTCAATCAATTAGGATTACAATACGGAAAAGATGTGCTTTCGAAAAATTACCGGTTTGTGTACGAGCTGAATGGCGGTGCTCGAAGTGTCCTGATGATTCCTGTCGGCGCAATGAATATTAACTCTATCGTGCAGACGAGCACCCGGGATGAATTAAAGATCGGCGAGGAGCTTGGCTACTTTTCATTCGGCTCAACCGTCATTTTGATTTTTGAAAAAGACGCGTTCCAGCCGTCCGCCCATTTAACAGAAGGTCAGGAAGTCCAAGTGGGACAGGCAATTGGCTATATGAAATAAATAAAGAGGCGCCGACTTTTAAAAGCCGGCGCCTCTTTGTTTTTATATAACGCCTTGAGAAACCATGGCGTCTGCTACTTTTAGGAACCCGGCGATATTGGCGCCTGTGATCAAGTCCCCCGGCTGGCCATATTTTTCAGCCGCCGTCATACTGTCACGATAAATAGTGACCATAATATCGCGCAGTTTGGCATCTACTTTTTCCGCTGGCCAAGACAATCTGGCGCTGTTTTGCGCCATTTCAAGGGCTGACACGGAGACACCGCCCGCATTGGCTGCTTTCGCAGGACCGAAAAGAATTTGATTGCTTCTGAACACTTCGATGGCTTCCAATGTAGATGGCATGTTCGCGCCTTCTCCAACAGCCTTTACGCCGTTTCTCACGAGAATGTTCGCGTCTGTCTCGTCAATTTCATTTTGTGTGGCGCACGGCAAAGCGATGTCACATGGAATGGACCATATACCAGAGCCGTCTTCGACATACTGCGCGTGCGGATGCTCTTTTACATACTCGCTGAGTCGTTTGTGTTCAACCTCTTTTAAACGCTTCAGTGTACTGAGGTTGATACCGTTTTCGTCATAAATATAACCGTTTGAATCGCTGCATGCCACAACCGATGCACCGAGTTCAGCGGCTTTTTCTATCGCATAGATGGCCACATTTCCAGAGCCGGAAACAACAACGGTGCTACCTTCAAAAGTAAGGCCATTGTCTTTTAAGAGCTCTTGCATAAAGTAAACCGTGCCGTAGCCGGTAGCTTCTGTGCGGATTAAGCTTCCGCCAAAACCGGGGCTTTTCCCAGTTAATACACCGGCCTCATATCCGCCTTTTATTTTCTTATACTGTCCGAACATGTATCCGATTTCTTTCGCTCCGACGCCGATATCGCCAGCAGGCACATCCTGATCCGGTCCTATATATTTACAGAGCTCTGTCATGAAGCTTTGGGTAAAGCGCATTACTTCTCCGTCTGATTTCCCTTTTGGATCAAAATCTGATCCACCTTTTCCTCCTCCGATCGGCTGGCCTGTTAAGGAGTTCTTGAAAATCTGCTCAAATCCCAGAAATTTTGTAATGCTGGCATTGACGGAAGGGTGGAACCGCAAACCGCCTTTGTAAGGGCCAATCGCGCTATTGAATTGTACGCGGAATCCGCGGTTGACCTGAACACAGCCCTGATCATCAACCCATGGGACGCGAAACGTTATCATTCGTTCAGGTTCTGCGATTCTTTCAAGGATATTGTGTTTGATGTATTCTGGATGTTTGGCTAAGACTGGTGTGAGGGAATCGAATATTTCTTTTACAGCTTGAAGAAACTCCGCTTCATGAGGGTTGCGCTGCTCCACAACTTTATACACTTTATTCACATAATTTACTGCGGCCTGTAAGTTGGATTGTTTTACATCTTCTAAGGTATGCATGTTTCAATACTCCTTTTTCTTCTAGTATTAAAATATAATGGAGGTAATCTGACAAATGAGTTGACATGCTTTGTTAGGTTACATATTGTGGTACATTTTACAAGTTTGATTATGTCTAATCAATATGGAAAATAGATGAAAACGATGCTGATATGAGATGGATCATCACTCAAACGAAAAACAGGGAAAAAAGGTCTACGAAAGGCGGGAGCATAGAAACAAATGTAAACAGGACCGCATGAAGAAAATCTGACAAGCGATCAACGAACAGATTGGCAGATGATGTCTGTCGGCTTATCATTGAAGGGGGTGATGATGATGGATGAACAACTGATGAACTGGATACAGCGTTTTCAGCAAACAGGGGATCATGAATCTCTTCTGAATCTTCGAAATGCATGCTGGCCGGTTGCAGAGACACTCATTCGTGAGCTTGTAAAAGAGAATGAGCCGGAAAAAGCAGATGACCTTCGGCAAAAAGGAATGGAGCGTTTTCCATTTATCATCGGTAAATACCGGCAAGAGGTGCAATTGCCTGTCGAGACGTTTTTGGGGAACACGTATCGGTTTTATTTTCAACAGGTCATGAGAGAAAAATAAGAGCTTAAAATATAAATCTTTGAAGAAAGGGAAAGTAAACCGGGAGAAGTGACAGGGAAATATAAAGATATCTAGAATGGAATAAGCTTGTTGATTAGCCTAACTGAGGGCAGGTCAACAAGCTTTTTAATACTGGAAAAGGAAACTTTTGTGATGTCTATTCATTTTGAAATGGGGGTTGATCATGAAAATGTTCATCAAGGAAAGGTGTCGGGGTATGTAAAGTCTAAAACGGTACAGGATGCCGGTGACTTTGCTACGATGATGCAGCAGTTTAAAGCCGAGCGTTATATAGGAAAAAGAATCATGCTTTCGGAGTTTATTCAGACGAAACCGGTTCAGCAATTCTCCTCACTTTGGATGAGGGTGGATCGTGTGGCGGGAGATATTCTTCTATTCGAGAATATGAGTAATAGGCCGATTACTGGGACAACGGAATTGGAATTACTGTTCTATCGTGTTAGATGTTCCGGAAAATAGCGCTGTGATTTCATTTGGCGTTATTATCCGGCCCGGGCCAGACTTGGATTGATCAAGTGTCTTTTGAAGAAGGGAATAAACATGTGCCGTCTGCGAATATGGAAGTGGCTTCTGAACTTTTGGAAGAACCCGTGAATTTATCGTTTGAAGAAGAGGTGGAGTAGGATAAACAGGAAATCAACCTATTAGTAAATGAATGGAAAAAACCATACCGAAATAATCAATACCGTTTTTCGTCCCCATGTATCAGCCATTCTGCTCTAAAAATAGAGTGTGGGCGGATATGTTCATCTTTGCGGCACTTTCCTGTATGATATAGTAAGAGTGTGCATAGCAACTAACTATAATTGAACAGGGTGTTTAAATCATGGAAAAACAATACAGAGTTTTACTTTACTATAAATATGTTCCGATTGAAGATCCAGAGGCGTTTAGAGAGCAGCATCTGGCTTTTTGTAAGGAGCTTGGTTTGCTAGGCCGTATCCTTGTTTCTTCTGAAGGAATTAACGGTACGGTATCAGGTACGGTTGAGCAGACTGAAAAATATATGGAAACAATGAAAGCTGATCCTCGTTTTGCGGATATGGTATTTAAAATTGATGAGGAAGAAGGCCATGCGTTCAAAAAAATCTTCGTCCGCCATAAGGAAGAGCTTGTAACGCTTCGTCTAGAAGATGATGTGGATCCGAATGAAACAACGGGACAGCATTTGAAGCCTTCGGAATTTTACGAGAAAATGCAGGACCCAAACACAATTGTGATCGACGCGCGTAACGATTACGAGTATGATCTTGGCCATTTCAGAGGCGCTGTCCGTCCTGATATCGAAGCCTTCCGTGAATTGCCTGAGTGGATCGAAGAAAACAAAGACATGCTTGAAGGCAAACAGATTTTAACGTACTGCACAGGCGGCGTGCGCTGTGAAAAATTCTCAGGCTGGCTGATGAAACAAGGTTTTGAAGATGTATCACAGCTTGACGGCGGAATCGTGACATACGGAAAAGATCCTGAGGTGCAAGGCAAGCTTTGGGACGGCCAGTGCTACGTATTCGATGAAAGAATCAGCGTGCCTGTCAACCGTGTCGAGCATGTGATTGTGGGAAAAGACCACTTTACAGGTGAACCGTGTGAGCGTTATGTGAACTGCGCAAATCCATCTTGCAACAAAAAAATGATATGCACACCGGAAAATGAGTATAAGTATATGCGCAGCTGCAGCCACGAATGCCGCACGAACTCAAGAAACCTGTATGTCAAAGAGCACAATATGACAGAAGAAGAAGTAAACGCAAGACTGGCAGCGATTGAAAAAGAAGATCACGCTGCTGCTGAATAATAGATAGTGCACCTTGTTTTTAAGGTGTTGTTAGATTGTTGACAAAATCCTAAAAGCTTCGTTTTGGGATTTTGTCTTTTTTACGGCGATGTTTTCATGCTTTTGCAGCGGCTCGCTTTTTGAACTGTTAAGAACAAAATACAATATTGAAATCAGCGGTTACTTATTCACCAATGTCGGCGCGACGGCGTTTTTATCAGAATCCCTCACCTATGATAAAAATGAAGAGATTGTGGAATATGCGCATATGAATACGAGGGGAGACCGAATGAAATTCACCGTAGAACAGTCATATCATTCATAAAGAATACGTGTTGAAGAAAGGAATGGTGGTTCTATGTTTCTTTTGACGAATGGAAAGGTGCTGTGGGGGTCTGTCATTGCTGCTTTCATCCTTTCAATCGTGTGTTATCCGTTTCTTCCGGCCGAGATGCCGATTCATTATGATGCAACAAACAGCCCGGATATGATGGTTCACAAGCTGGCGGGGACAGTGATACTGCCTGTCATGATGTTGGTGTTTGCATGGGCGCGGAAGGTCAATTGGCAATTTGTGATTGCGGTGTATATTTTGCTGATTTGTCATCTTGTCATCTTGTATTTAGCGGTCTAATGTCAGACAGCCGGAGTGAATCTGGCTGTTTTTCTTTTATTCATCTTCATTTGACAATGAATGTGGTGTATAATAGCTCATGATCATAAAGAATATTCTGAAATTTATAGGTTGGAAGCGGCGTATCATAAAAGAAGCGGCTGTGTTTTTTGTAATTTTAAAAGACTGAATATTTAAACAACTACGGAAGGTGTGTTAAAGATTGAATAAGCTTATTGAACGAGAAAAAATGCCATTTCATAAGGAAAAGCCCGATCCGTCATCCTTGGAATTCGGGAAGTATTTTACGGATTATATGTTTGTGATGGATTATGAGGAGGGAATGGGCTGGCATCATCCGAGAATTGCACCATATGCGCCGCTTACGCTTGATCCTTCTTCATCTGTATTTCATTACGGCCAGGCTGTGTTTGAAGGATTAAAAGCGTATAGGACAGAAGATGGCAGAGTGCTGCTGTTCCGGCCTGACCAAAATATCAAACGGCTGAACAGGTCGTGTGAGCGCATGAGTATGCCTCCTTTAGATGAAGAGCTGGTGCTTGAAGCATTGACGAAATTAATTGAACTGGAGAAAGATTGGGTTCCAAAGGAAAAGGGAACGTCATTGTATATTCGTCCCTTTGTTATCGCCACAGAACCGAGTCTCGGGGTGAAGGCATCCAAAAGCTATACATTTATGATCGTGCTTTCGCCTGTCGGCTCCTATTATGGCGATCAGCTGAAGCCGGTAAGAATTTACGTCGAAGATGAGTACGTGCGGGCGGTAAACGGCGGAGTCGGATGTGCAAAAACGTCGGGAAATTACGCGGCCAGCCTTCAAGCGCAGCGAAAAGCGAATGAGCGGGGCTATGACCAGGTGCTTTGGCTTGACGCTATTGAAAAGAAATATGTGGAAGAAGTCGGAAGCATGAACATCTTTTTTGTTATGAATGGGGAAGCTGTCACCCCGGCTTTAAACGGAAGCATTTTAAGCGGGATTACACGGGCGTCTGCCATTGAACTGATTCGCAGCTGGGGCATTCCGGTTCGTGAAGATAGAATTTCAATTGATGACATTTATGCGGCGTCTGTACGCGGGGAATTGACGGAGGTCTTCGGCACGGGCACGGCAGCTGTGGTTACCCCTGTCGGTGAACTCAATATTCATGGAAAAACGGTGATTGTAGGCGACGGACAAATCGGGGACATATCGAAAAAACTGTATGAAACGATAACAGATATTCAGCTTGGCAAAGTGAAAGGTCCGTTTAACTGGATAGTGGAAGTGTGAAGTTGAAAAAAGAACCTGCTCGGAGGCAGGTTCTTTCAGCGTGTCGACAAACCCTCGCATTCGTTGTCAGTCCTGCGCGTTGGTGCTCACGAATTGCTACATTCGCTGTGCTCCAATGCTCGTCCTTCCTAGACTTCAAGGGTTTTCAATCACGCTGAAAAGCTGACAAAGTCATAAAACGAAAACCGTTTTATGACTTTGTCAACAATCTGAAAGAACCTGCTCGGAGGCAGGTTCTTTTTACTTTGAATAAGTCATATCAGATGTCTGCTTGCTTTTCCGGTTTTTCGCATAATACACAGTATAGCAGACGGCCATAAACGGAATGCCGCAATACAGTGCGATTCTTTGATTCGGATCAAAGGCTATGCCGATGACGGAAGCCAGACATAAGAGGAACGCGGCAATCGGCACGAACGGATACCAAGGGGTCCGGTATTTTAAATCGGCGACCTTGTTTCCCGCTTCGATATAACGTTTTCTGAACATAAATTGAGAAGCGGCGATACCCATCCACACAACAACGACCGCAAAACCGGAAACCGACACGAGCACAACGTATACAGTGTCTGGCGCAAATACGCCGGACAGCAATGACAGAATGCCGCCGATCATGCTGAACATTAGCGCGTTAAACGGAGTTCCTTTTGACGTCAGCTTTGCAAATGCCGGGTGAAGCGTTTTTTCTTTTGATAAAGACCACAGCATCCGGGAAGAGGCGTAGAGTCCTGAATTAGCCGCTGACAGGATCGCTGTCAGAATGACAAAATTCATGATATCGGCTGCGTACGGCACACCGACTCTGTCAAAGACAGCGACAAACGGGCTTTTGATGACGCCAGCTTCTTGAATTGGAATCAGCCCTGAGAGGACAAAAATCGTTCCGATAAAGAAGAGTGAAAGGCGCCAGACCGTTGTTTTTATCGCTTTTGGTATCGTTTTGTCGGGATCAACACTTTCTCCGGCGGCAATCCCGATCAGCTCAGTTCCAGAAAAGGCAAAGTTGACGGCCAGCATTGTCATTAAAATTGGGACAAATCCATTCGGAAAGAGCCCGCCTTCCGCTGTGAAGTTGGACAGCATCGGAGCCGCTTCCCCGCCTTGAATCGGGATGATGCCGAACATGGCAGAGCCGCCTAAAAGAATAAACATAATAATGGCTAATACTTTGATGCTGGAAAACCAAAATTCTGATTCAGCGAAAAACTTGACTGAAAATGCATTCAGCAAGAAAATGAACAGCGCAAAGACGGCGCTCCACATCCAAACGGATGTATGGGGAAACCAGCGCTGCATTAACAGGCCCGCTGCTGTGAATTCTGACCCCAATGCCACAGTCCATGTCAGCCAGTACAGCCAAGCGACCGTAAATCCGGTGCCCGGCCCTATGTATGTGGCCGCATACGTGTGAAAGGCGCCTGTCACAGGCATCGCCACTGACAGCTCACCGAGGCACAGCATAACCAAATAGACGATTCCAGCGCCGACTAAGTAGGCGAGTATCGTTCCCGCCGGGCCTGCCTGCTGAATGGTATAGCCAGAGCTTAAAAACAGCCCGGTTCCGATGACACCCCCTAAGGAAAGCATAAAGAGGTGCCGGCTTTTCATACTTCTCTGAAAGTTTGTCTCATTCTTGTTGTGAACAGATTTCATCTTTTACCAACTTTCTATCGGCGATTTATTTCCTTCCTAATAAAAAATCTCATGTCAGCGAGTGACACGAGATTCCGGCGAACCGGCTTTAAGATAGAATATACAAACAATTCCGATAAGTCAAGTTGTTTTTAAAGATTGCGCCCAAGCCGCAATTTCTTTGATATCTTCTGGTGTTGTCCGGCAGCAGCCTCCTATCAGCTTCGCCCCTTTTTCATGCCACGTGCGGGCGCTTGTTCCGTAAGGTTCTGTGCATCCTGCGCCGTTCCACGTTTTTGTCTTGGGGTCGTATTGCTCGCCTGAATTCGGGTAGACAATGATCGGTTTTGATGTGTGCTTTTTTAACTCCTCTATTAAAGAAGGGATATGCTGAAGCGGCGTGCAGTTGATGCCGAGCGCCGCAATTTGGCGGTGCTCATCAAGCCATGACGCGCAGTCAGCGGCAGGTGTTCCGTCACTGATATGCTGGCTGTCTTTTGCGCTGAAGCTGATCCACGCATACGCTTCAGGAAATTCCTTCAGCAGCCGCGCAATCGCTTTTGCTTCGCTCAGACACGGGATCGTTTCACATGCCAAAACATCGGCTCCGGCTTCGATCAGCGCCTTCATGCGGGGGCGATGAAATTCAACAAGTTCATCCTCTGAGATTCCGTAGTGTCCGCGATACTCAGAACCGTCTGCAAGATAAGCGCCATAAGGGCCTACAGAAGCTGCAATGATCGGTTTCGGGCGATTCAGGCGGTTTTCTTCAAACGCCCAAAATTCATCACGTGCTGCTGCTGCGATGCTGACGGACATCTCGATGAGCCGGCGTGCTTCGGCTTCGCTCAGCCCGCGTGCGGCAAAGCCTTCAAACGTAGATTGATAGCTGGCGGTGATCGCACAGTCGGCGCCTGCCGCGAAATAATCAGTATGCACTTGTTTGATCAGCTCCGGCTCTTCCATCAGGATTTTTGCCGACCAGAGACTGTCGTTCAAATCACAGCCTTTGCGTTCAAGCTCAGTCGCCATGGCGCCGTCTAGCACAATAAGCGGGTATGTATCTAGTATGTGTTGGATAGGGTTCATAGAATGTACCGATGCCTTCTTTCAGATTTTTTGAAAAAGATATAAAAATCGTAATGGAGGCTTGCGTGTTTGTCAATAAACGAAAAGGGAAAGGTGTTCAGCTCATCTTTCTGAACATCCTTTTTTACGATATTTGTTTGTTGTGTGTGTCAGCCTGTGTGTCAGAAATCGGCCAGCATTCAATGCCATTGTGGTTGTTAAGCACATTTTTATAAAAGCCCGGGTCTTTGCCCGCTTTTTTCTGGCGTGTATAGTCGTGCAGCGCCACAAAAATGACCTTTGACAGTAAGAAAATTGCTGTTAAATTCACGACGGCCATCAAACCAGATTCCATACGAGCTGGACTTTGGCAACACAGCCACATACAATCATCCCCAGCACTTTTGTTTAAAAAACTGATATTGGTTTCGACATCATAATAGTTTCCGCTTAGTTACGAGCCTCTCGCCCCTGCGAGAGTCAATATGAAAAAATTCATTCACGTGTTCTTTTTGGAAGCGAAGCTTTTGTACGACACGGGGAAACAGAGCCCTTTGTAAACAAAAACAGTCGTCCTGGCTGTTTTTTTTGCTGTGAAGAAATACTGGGCTGACAGCGTTTTGCGGCTTTTTTATAAAAAATCAGAAAATAAAGATATTGACTTATTGTTCATTTGTCTTACAATTAAACAAAAGAGTATAGGGAAGGAGCGGATGAAAACCAAACTAACAATAAAAGCGCTTTCAGACAGGAGCTGTATACACAAATAACAGGAGGTTATGTGGATGAACCGTATCAGAAAAGCACCCACTGGCATTTTAGGTTTTCCGGTTGCGCCTTTTAACACACAAGGACAACTGGAGGAAGAAGCTCTTTTTCAAAACATTGAGTTTTTGCTGGAAGAAGGCTTGGAAGCTATTTTTATCGCTTGCGGATCAGGTGAATTTCAATCTCTCAGCCAGAAGGAATACGAGCAAATGGTCGAAGTTGCAGTCTCGGCAGCCGAAGGAAAGGTACCGGTTTACACGGGGGTTGGCGGTAACCTCAGCACGGCGCTGGAATGGGCGCGCCTGGCGGAGAAAAAAGGCGCCGACGGCTACTTGATCCTCCCGCCGTATTTGGTACATGGCGAACAGGAGGGGCTGTACCAGTATGCGAAAACGATTATTGAAAGCACTGACCTGAATGCGATTCTTTACCAGCGCGATAACGCCGTTCTTTCTGTTGAACAGATTAAGCGGCTGACCGAATGTGAACAGCTTGTCGGGGTGAAGGATGGGGTGGGGAATATGGATTTGAATATTAACCTCGTCTATACACTCGGCGACCGTTTAGGATGGCTCAACGGAATGCCGATGGCTGAAGTGACGATGCCGGCTTACCTGCCGATCGGGTTTCATTCTTATTCTTCAGCGATTTCAAATTATATCCCGCATATTTCCCGGATGTTCTATGACGCATTGAAAAACGGAAATGACGAGCTGGTGAAGGAGCTCTATCAGCATGTGATTCTGCCGATCAACGACATTCGCAAACAACGAAAAGGATACGCCGTATCTTTGATTAAAGCGGGCATGGAGATTATGGGGTTAAATGTGAGAAACACAGCCAGACCGCCTGTCGGCCCGGTTGAAAAAGAGCACTATCAGCAATTAGAAGCGATTTTGAAGCAGGCGGCTGACCGTTTTCCGAAAAAAGCCGCGACGGTTTGATGAACAGAAAAAAACATGAAAGGGGCAATGGGCATGTCTGTAATCACGGAACAAAACACGTATCTCAACTTTATTAACGGAGAGTGGGTGAAGTCTGAGTCAGGCGATATGGTCAAGGTCGAAAACCCCGCGAATGTGAATGATATTGTCGGTTATGTACAGAACTCAACGGCTGAAGATGTGGAACGGGCCGTCACCGCTGCCAATAAAGCCAAAAGGGCTTGGAGAAAGCTGACGGGGGCCGAGCGGGGCCAATACTTATACAAAACGGCGGATATCATGGAACAGCGTTTGGAGGAAATCGCCGCCTGCGCAACGCGTGAAATGGGAAAAACACTGCCGGAAGCGAAAGGAGAAACGGCTCGGGGTATTGCGATTCTGCGCTATTATGCCGGAGAGGGCATGCGCAAAACGGGTGACGTCATTCCGTCTACTGACAAAGACGCGCTCATGTTCACAACCCGTGTTCCGCTCGGTGTGGTCGGCGTGATTTCTCCGTGGAACTTCCCGGTCGCGATTCCGATTTGGAAAATGGCCCCGGCATTGGTATACGGCAATACCGTTGTCATCAAACCGGCGACAGAAACAGCCGTTACTTGCGCGAAAATGATTGCCTGCTTTGAAGAAGCGGGGCTGCCGGCAGGGGTCATCAATTTGATAACAGGACCGGGTTCTGTTGTCGGGCAGGGGCTTGCTGAGCATGACGGTGTTAACGCTATTACGTTTACCGGATCAAATCAGGTCGGAAAAATCATTGGGCAGGCCGCTTTAGCGAGAGGAGCCAAATACCAGCTTGAAATGGGCGGCAAAAACCCGGTCATCGTAGCTAATGACGCTGATCTGGAAGCTGCGGCTGAAGCTGTCGTTACGGGTGCCTTCCGTTCAACTGGCCAGAAGTGCACTGCGACAAGCCGCGTCATCGTGCAAAGCGGAATTTACGACCGTTTTAAAGAAAAACTGCTCCAGCACACAAAGGATATTACGATCGGAGACAGCTTACAAGAGGATGTCTGGATGGGACCGATCGCCAGCAAGAATCAGCTTGATAACTGCCTGTCGTACATTGAGAAAGGCAAACAGGAAGGGGCTTCCCTTTTGATCGGAGGAGAAAAGCTGGAGGACGGAAAGTATCAAAACGGCTATTATGTTCAGCCTGCCATTTTTGACAATGTGACATCTGAGATGACGATTGCCCAAGAGGAAATCTTCGGCCCAGTGATTGCCCTGATCAAGGTGGACACGATGGGGGAGGCACTGGACATTGCCAATGATGTGAAGTTCGGCTTAAGCGCATCCATTTTCACGAGAAATATCGGCCGAATGCTTTCATTCGTTGATGAAATTGACGCCGGGCTTGTCCGGGTCAACGCGGAAAGCGCGGGAGTAGAGCTTCAGGCGCCTTTTGGCGGCATGAAACAGTCGAGCTCCCACTCCCGCGAACAGGGTGAGGCAGCGAAGGACTTTTTCACGGCGATCAAAACCGTTTTTGTGAAGCCGTAATGATGCTGGAAAGAGGCTAACGTCTCTTTCCCAGCTTTCTCACAGCCAGCATATGATTCTCTACTTTGAAAAGGAGAAGATACTATGAAAAAAGACTATGCGAATGTTTCACCGGCGCGCAAAAAAACGTCTGTACGCTGGTTCATCGTTTTTATGCTGTTTCTTGTGACCTCAATCAACTACGCGGATCGGGCGACACTTTCTATCACGGGAGATTCCGTCCAGCATGATTTGGGGTTGGACTCGGTCGCCATGGGATATGTCTTTTCTGCTTTTGGCTGGGCCTATGTTATCGGGCAGCTTCCGGGCGGCTGGCTGCTTGACCGGTTTGGTTCAAAGACTGTCATAGCGTTAAGCATCTTTTTCTGGTCGTTTTTTACGCTGCTGCAAGGGGCGATTGGTTTTTTCTCCGCCGGCACAGCGATTATCCTGCTGTTTGCCCTTCGTTTTCTGGTCGGCTTTTCCGAAGCGCCATCATTTCCCGGAAACGGCAGAGTTGTTGCTTCATGGTTCCCAAGCTCCGAGCGCGGGACAGCTTCAGCCTTTTTTAATTCAGCTCAATACTTCGCAATCGTCATTTTTTCTCCTTTAATGGGCTGGCTCACCCACTCTTTCGGCTGGCATTCCGTCTTTGTTGTCATGGGTGCAACGGGCATT
Organism: Bacillus sp. MSP13; assembly: GCF_000815295.1. Lineage (NCBI taxonomy): Bacteria > Bacillati > Bacillota > Bacilli > Caryophanales > Bacillaceae > Bacillus > Bacillus sp. MSP13. Next base: position 302,696 of record NZ_JXAQ01000013.1, on the reverse strand, counting down.
CTTCTGGCTATCTTCTGGATAAAAACGGTATATGAACCGAAAAAACATCCGAAGGTGAATGAAGCCGAGCTTGCGTATATCGAACAGGGCGGCGGGCTGATTTCGATGGATGACAGCAAAAGCAAGCAAGAAACAGAATCGAAATGGCCGTATATCAAACAGCTGTTAACGAACCGCATGCTGATTGGCGTATACATCGCGCAATATTGCATTACGACTCTCACTTATTTCTTTCTCACATGGTTTCCGGTATATTTGGTTCAGGCCCGCGGCATGTCTATTCTTGAAGCTGGGTTTGTCGCTTCTCTTCCGGCGCTGTGCGGATTTGCCGGCGGCGTGCTTGGAGGCATCGTGTCAGACATCTTACTCAAAAAAGGCCGTTCGCTGACCTTTGCAAGAAAAGCGCCGATCATTGTCGGCATGCTGCTGTCTTGCAGTATGATCATCTGTAACTATACAGATTCAGCGTGGCTCGTCGTCGTCATTATGTCACTTGCGTTTTTCGGAAAAGGCTTCGGCGCATTGGGGTGGGCTGTCGTGTCGGACACGTCTCCGAAAGAGTGTGCAGGATTAAGCGGCGGTTTGTTCAACACGTTTGGGAATATTGCCTCGATTACAACACCGATTATCATCGGCTACATCGTAAGTGCCACAGGATCTTTTAATGGCGCGCTCGTGTTTGTCGGCGCGAACGCGGTTGCGGCGATCCTTAGCTATTTGCTGCTGGTCGGGCCAATCAAACGTGTGGTGTTAAAGAAACAAGAACAGGGCCCCGATCAATCAGTGCCCATCTAATATTTATGAAAGCGCTTTATAATAGGAGGGAAATAGATGAGTTCATCACTGCAAGAGCAGGTTCAAAAAGAAAAGAGATCGAATATTCCTTCAATTTGTGAGATGAAGGTGATCCCTGTTGCGGGACATGATAGTATGCTGCTGAATTTGAGTGGCGCGCATAGCCCATTTTTCACCCGAAATATTGTGATCCTAACTGACACCAGCGGAAATCAAGGTGTCGGCGAGGTGCCCGGCGGAGAACAGATTCGCCGCACACTGGAGCTGGCGGAGCCGCTTGTTATCGGAAAATCCATTGGCGCATACCAGTCGATATTGCAAACGGTCAGAAAGCAGTTTGCCGACCAGGACAGAGGAGGACGCGGCATCCAGACGTTTGATTTGCGCACCACGGTACATGCCGTCACAGCGCTGGAAGCGGCTTTGTTAGATTTGCTTGGAACGTTTCTTCAGGAACCGGTCGCGGCTTTGCTGGGCGAAGGAAAACAGCGTGATGAAGTGAAAATGCTCGGCTACCTCTTTTACATCGGCGATCGAAAGCGGACGACCCTGCCATATCAAAGCGATGAGCAGTCAGATTGCGGGTGGTTCCGTCTCCGCCATGAGGAAGCGCTGACCCCAGAGGCCATTGTACGTCTTGCTGAATCCGCGCAGGAGCGCTACGGCTTTCAGGATTTTAAGCTGAAAGGCGGGGTGCTGCGGGGGGAGGAAGAAATCGAAGCTGTCACCGCATTGGCGAAACGTTTTCCAGAGTCAAGGATCACCCTTGATCCGAACGGGGCGTGGTCATTAGAGGAAGCGATTGCATTATGCAAAGGCAAGCATGATGTGCTCGCGTATGCGGAAGACCCGTGCGGGGATGAAAACGGCTATTCCGCCCGAGAAGTAATGGCTGAATTCCGCCGCGCGACAGGCCTTCCAACTGCGACCAATATGATTGCAACCGACTGGCGGGAAATGGGTCACGCGATCCAGCTTCACGCCGTGGATATTCCTTTGGCTGATCCCCATTTCTGGACAATGCAGGGTTCGGTGCGGGTTGCGCAAATGTGCCATGATTGGGGGTTGACATGGGGCTCCCACTCCAACAACCACTTTGATATCTCCCTTGCGATGTTTACCCATGTGGCAGCAGCGGCTCCGGGACGCATCACGGCGATTGATACCCATTGGATCTGGCAGGACGGGCAGCGGTTGACGAAACAGCCTTTTGAGATTGCCGATGGCTGTGTGAAGGTGCCGAATAAGCCCGGTCTTGGTGTTGACATTGATATGGAACAAGTGGAAAAAGCGCATGAACTCTATCGAAAAATGAATTTAGGCGCCCGGAATGATGCGATCCCTATGCAGTATCTGATCAGCAGCTGGGAGTTCGATCGGAAACGCCCGTGTCTTGTGCGATAAGTTTGATTGACAATATTGTCATACCGGCTATTTTGTCTTACAATTGAACAACTGAAAGGAGAGTTGTTCGTGTACGAAGGTTTAGAAGATCTGAAAGTCGATACAGTCAATCGGAAAACATTAGCCAAGCAGGTCATTGAACGGATTGTTCATTTATTATCAAGCGGACAGTTAAAGGCTGGAGACAAATTGCCGACAGAAATGGAACTGATGGACATTTTGCATGTCAGCAGGCCGGTGCTTCGGGAGGCGCTAAGTTCACTTGAAACGCTGGGCGTCATTACGAGAAAAACCCGCGGCGGCACGTATTTCAATGACAAAATTGGCATGCAGCCATTTTCCGTCATGCTTGCCTTGGCCACTGATAATCTTCCGGCTATCATTGAAGCGCGGATGGCGCTAGAACTCGGGCTCGTGACGATTGCCGCGGAAAAAATCAATGAGGATGAGCTTCAGCGTATGCGGAAGACGATCGACGACATCGCCAACAGCACTGACAATCTTTATGGTGAAGCAGATAAAGAATTCCATCGAATTATTGCATTAAGTGCCAATAACCCCGTTGTTGAAGGGATGATTCAGTCCCTCTTGATCACCCACGCGAAAATTGACAGCCAGATTCCTTACAGGGAGAGAGATATAACCGTCGATTATCACAAAAAAATCTACGATGCACTTGCTGAAAGAGACCCTTACAAAGCGCATTACCACATGTATGAGCATCTGAAATTTGTCCGTGACAAAATTTTGAAAGGCATGGATGAGAAATAATTGTAGAGACAGCCGCAGTTGAACCGAAATAGCTGCGGTTTTTTTGAACCGGTTTAGAAAACGCTTACTATGATATGAGGAGTGATTTCAGATGGCGATGAACCTCAGACAGAACCAAGCGCCCCTTTACATCAAAGTGAATGAAACAGATAACACGGCGATTATTGTCAATGATGGAGGACTGCCAAAGGGCACTGTTTTTTCATGCGGGCTCGTACTTGAAGAAGATGTCCCTCAAGGCCATAAGGTGGCCTTAACCGGCCTGAATCAAGGAGATGAGATCGTGCGTTACGGGGAAGTGATCGGATTTGCCGATGAGACGATCAAACGCGGGAGCTGGATAAGGGAAGCCCTCGTAAGAATGCCCGCTCCCCCGGCTTTAGATGACCTTCCTCTCGCAAACAGAGTGCCGAAGCCGCTGCCGCCACTTGAAGGCTACACGTTTGAAGGGTATCGAAATGCAGACGGCAGTACCGGGACGAAAAATATTCTCGGTATCACCACAAGTGTTCAATGTGTGGTTGGCGTTTTGGATTATGCGGTTAAGCGGATCAAAGAAGAGCTGCTGCCAAACTATCCAAACGTCGATGATGTTGTGCCGCTGCATCATCAATACGGATGCGGCGTGGCGATCAATGCGCCCGATGCTGTCATTCCGATTCGCACAATTCAAAATCTGGCGAAGCATCCGAACTTCGGCGGCGAAGTGATGGTCATCGGATTAGGATGTGAAAAGCTTCTCCCGGCAAGAATCGCTTCTGAGAATCCTGATGACATCCTCTCACTCCAAGATCACCAAGGTTTTGCGGCAATGATTCAATCCATTTTGGATATGGCGGAGGAACGGCTAATCAGGATGAACAGCAGAACCCGTGTGACCTGTCCTGCTTCTGATCTAGTCATTGGCCTGCAATGCGGCGGCAGTGACGCGTTTTCAGGCGTGACAGCGAACCCTGCCGTAGGGTATGCGGCTGATTTATTGGTTCGAGCAGGTGCGACGGTTTTATTTTCTGAGGTGACAGAGGTGCGGGATGCCATTCATTTGTTAACGCCGCGGGCGGTCAGCGAAGAGGTCGGACAATCGCTGATCAAAGAGATGAAGTGGTATGACAGCTATCTCCGGCGGGGAGACGCAGATCGAAGTGCAAACCCTTCACCAGGCAATAAAAAAGGCGGGTTATCCAATGTGGTGGAAAAAGCGTTAGGCTCAGTAGCCAAATCGGGCTCAAGCTCCATCTCCGGCGTGCTCGGACCAGGTGAAAAGGCGGAGCAAAAAGGCCTGCTGTTCGCGGCGACACCGGCAAGCGATTTCGTGTGCGGTACCCTCCAGCTGGCGGCAGGCATGAATCTGCAGGTTTTTACGACAGGAAGAGGAACACCGTACGGCCTGGCCGCTGCTCCGGTGCTGAAAGTATCGACGCGGCATTCATTATCAGAGCATTGGGCGGATTTAATCGATATCAATGCCGGACGAATCGCGACAGGAGAGGCCAGTATTGAAGACGTAGGATGGGAAATTTTCAGAACGATTCTGGATGTGGCAAGCGGCCGCAAACAAACGTGGGCGGACCGTTGGGGCCTTCATAATGATTTGTGCTTGTTTAATCCTGCTCCAGTGACTTAATTCATTTTTATGAGAGTGGAATATTGTATAAAATGGTGACTGGTATAAAAATAGCGAAGGGGTCCATGATGGGCCAAAAACGAAATCGGAGCACAGCTAGCCGCCGGCATAACAGTGGGAGAGCCTGCCTTGACATCTCGATGACAGGCTTCACTTATTCAAGGCATTGGATGCGAGCAAGTCTTCATTTTCATAACAGGTATGGGATATAGAAAAAAAGAAAATTTAATAATTTTTGCAAAACACACACGATTTTCCATTACAATATGTGTAACCACGTGTGTGTTTTTTGATTTTGCAAAGGTTAGGTGAGAAGATGCAGCGCATATTGCTTGTGGAGGACGACCATTCCATCAGTGAAATGGTGGATCATTATTTAACAAAAGAAGGCTTTGAGATGGTGCATGCTTTCGATGGAGAAGAAGGCATCCGGCTGTTTCAGCAGGATTCATACGATTTGATTCTGCTTGATATCATGCTGCCGAAGCTAAACGGCATGGATTTTCTGAAAATCATTCGGGAAAAAAGTAACATTCCGGTGTTGATGATTTCTGCAAAAGACGGAGAGGTGGACAAGGCATTGGGACTGGGGTTTGGTGCGGATGATTATATCGCCAAACCGTTTTCGATGATTGAGCTGACAGCCAGAATAAAGGCTGCGATACGGCGGGCGACGCAATATTCGACGGAGGAACCGGCCCAGAATAAGATGATTCGGATTCACCAGCTTGCGATCGATACAGACAATGTCTCAGTCTTGAAAAATGGGCGGCCGCTTCAGCTGACGTCAACAGAATGGCAGCTGCTGTGCTTATTTGCGGCAAATCCTAAAAAAGTGTTTACGAAAGAACAAATCTACCGTTCTATCTGGAATGAAGAGTACTTTGGCGATCAAAACATCATTAACGTACATATGCGGCGGCTTAGAGAAAAGATTGAAGATGACCCCTCTTCACCTCAATATATTAAAACGTTATGGGGCATTGGTTATAAATTAGGAGAGTTTTAGCATGACAGTGTTATGGATAGCCGCTGTCATCGCTCTGGCGTGTTTGAATGTGATTCAATTTATGATGAAAAAGAGACGGGATGGGAATCTGGCATACACGGCAGAACAGCTTGGCGCCATGCTCAATCGGGATTCGACAGGGCAAATTTTGCTTCATACAGATGATCAGGCGCTCAAAGACCTGCTTGTCAACATCAACCTGTTTGTTGAGAATCGTCAGCAGATCAGCGCCCGGTTTGCCAAAACAGAGCAATCTATGAAGCGGATGCTGACCAATATGTCACACGACCTGAAAACACCGTTAACAGTCATCCTCGGCTATATCGAAACCATTCAAAGTGACCCGGACATGCCTACCGAAGAGCGGGAAAGATTGCAGGGGAAGCTCCGACAGAAAACAAATGAACTCATTCAGATGATCAACTCTTTTTTTGATTTAGCAAAATTAGAATCTGAAGATCAAGACATCCCAATCACCAAAATCCATATGAACGACATATGCAAACGAAATATCCTGCACTATTATGACGCCGTTCAGTCAAAAGGCTTTCAAGCTGCCATCGACATTCCGGATACGCCAGTGTATGCCCACGCGAATGAAGAGGCATTAGACAGAATCCTGCAAAACTTATTATCCAATGCGATTCAATATGGCGCGGCCGGCAAGTTTATCGGCATGGAGCTGTTCTATGACGAAACGAGCGTTGCCATCACTGTATGGGATCGCGGAAAAGGAATCAGTGAGACCGGCCAGCAGCGTGTGTTTGAGAGGCTGTACACCCTTGAAGAATCCAGAAATAAAGCATTTCAAGGAAGCGGTCTCGGATTAACCATCACGAAACGGCTCACAGAAAAAATGGGAGGGTCAATATCCGTTCAAAGCAAGCCTTACGAACGGACCGCATTTACGATTACATTGAAACGCATGACCTATTAACAAACGTAAGAATTTCTTAAGATATGAGAAATAAAAATGACAGGGCTCACCGCTACAATAGAAAACAGAAAAAGAGAAGGAAGGAGAAACCAAGTTGACTTATATCGTACAAACAAACGGACTGACCAAAACGTACCAGGGCAAAGAAGTTGTATCCAATGTCAGCATGCATATAAAAAAAGGCGAAATCTATGGCTTTCTCGGCCCGAACGGCGCGGGGAAAACAACCATTATGAAAATGCTGACGAACCTTGTCAAACCGACAAGCGGTGAGATTAGCATCCTAGGGAACAAGCTCACCCGCACATCATACGAGGTGCTGGGCAACATTGGCAGCATGATCGAATATCCGATATTTTATGAAAACCTGACAGCCGCAGAAAATTTAGACCTGCATTGTGAATACATGGGATATCACAATAAAAAAGCCATTCAAGAAGTGCTGGATATGGTGAATCTAAAACAAATCGACAAGAAGCCAGTTAAAACATTTTCGCTTGGTATGAAGCAGCGCCTTGGGATTGCGCGTGCCATTCTCACGAAGCCGGATTTGCTCATTTTGGATGAGCCGGTGAATGGTCTTGATCCTCTCGGTATCAAAAAGATCAGGCAGCTGTTTCAAGTGCTGAGCAAAGAGTACGGTATGACGCTGCTGATCTCAAGCCACTTGCTGAGTGAAATCGAGCAAATTGCGGACACGATCGGCGTCATTCGGGACGGCAGGCTGCTTGAAGAGGTGTCAATGGAAGATGTCAGAGGCCAGAACACAGAATACCTCGAGCTTGTCACGCCGAATCAGACAAGGGCCTGCTTTGTGCTGGAGAAAGAGCTCCGTATAACCAACTTTAAAATGTTAAACGAGAAAACGATTCGGATTTACGAGACTGAAGTCTCTCAGTCTTCCATTTCTAAAGCGCTGATTTTACATGATGTAGACATTGAATCAATGAACAAAAAGTATACATCGCTGGAGGATTATTTTATTAACTTGATCAACGGCAATAGCATCAATGCGTAAAGGAGGAGAGACAAGTTGCTGAATTTGATTAGAATTGAATTAAGAAAAATGAAAATGGGCTGGTATGTCAGAGGCGTTCTTATTGCCAACCTGATCATCATGGGCTTTTTGTGGCTGATCAGTTATTCAGAAAGTGCCGATGGCGGGGGTTCGTTCCAAAGCATAGAGGAAGCGTTTCTTATCATCGGCACCTTCGTCAGAGCGGTATTTATCGTTTTTGGCGCTGTGCTGATTACAAAACTGGTGATTTCCGAATATAAAAACAAAACGATTCTTGTGATGTTCACATACCCGATCAGCCGTAAAAAACTGCTCGCTGCTAAGCTTATGATCGCGGGCGGACTGACGTTTACAACGATTTTGCTTTCGAATATGCTCATAGCCGCCGGTTTCTTTTGGCTGAATTCGATCTATCATTTCATACCGGGAGAGCTTACGTCAGAAATCATGTCTCAGCAGGCGGTAAAAATGGCGGTTTTCGCTTTTGGCGCCGCTGGAACCAGTTTAGTTCCCATCTTTTTTGGGATGCGTAAACACTCGGTTCCGGCAACCATCATTTCATCTGTAGTGATTGTGATGCTCATCAGTTCAACAAGTCCGGGCTTCTCCATTTCGTCTGTTGTGTATATCCCATTATCTTTGGCAGCTTTCGGTTTGTTTTTTTCCTACATGGCAATCAGGAACGCAGACAAGCAGGATGCGTAAACAAAGGCGCCCCCTTATAAAAGGCCGATGCTATCAGCACCGGCCTCAGCGTGTCGACAAACCCTCGCATTCGTTGTCAGGCCTGCGCGTCGGTGCTCACGAATTCCTACATTCGCTGTGCTCCGATGCTCGTCCTTCCTAGACTTCAAGGGTTTTCAATCACGCTGATAGATGACAAAGACATAAAACAAAAACCGTTTTATGTCTTTGTCAACAATCTGAGGCCGATGCTATCAGCACCGGCCTTTCGATTATGAATCTGTTCTTGTTTCAAGATAATGCTTCTTGCCAATCTCTTTGCTCATCATATAGAAATGGAAGCAATATTCACCGATTGCCATAGCGACCGCGGCAAATAAAGCCGCCAATGCAACTTCACCGCCAGTCATACCCATAGAGAGCGGCATGCCCATCAGCCAAATGACGAGAAAAGCCAGACCAAAATCAGCTATCGTTGCAATCATATTATTCCATCTCGGCAAGATATAAAGATCGCCCAGCAAATAAGAAATAATCCCTAACACAAGTGTTATTAAGAGCGTATCACCAAACGTGTAACCAAAACCCAGACCGAGCACGAGATACAACACAATGATTGTCATAATACCTTTAATCGCGAGTGCTTTCACATGTGTCATTCCAAAAGACCTCCTTCTATATGTTGATTTTGTTATGTATGATTCCTCAAATGCAGAAAGTTAAACCATAAATTGCGTTTTTACAGTCCATATAAGGGAGTGAATGTTTTTATGAAGGGAAAAGTGATGACCATTTTGCTGACGTGTATACTTTTCGGAGGCGGGTGCAAGTCTGCTGAAGAACCCCCCGCATCATCTGCTCAATCATCTCGCCTGCCTGCTTCTTCTAAAAACAAAGCTTACGATATTCATGAGGATTTTGTTGAAGCGGAGCGTTCATTCGGATTCGATTTGTTCCGAAATATGTCAGACCATGGCAGGTTAATGGATAATCTGCTGATTTCTCCGTACAGCTTACACCAGGTGCTGATGATGACAGCAAATGGAGCGGCTGGAGATACAGCAAAAGAAATGAAAGCAGCCCTATACTTGTCGGACATTCAAGACAGCGTTATAAATGAGTCATCGTATGCGCTCTTGAAAAGGTTCGAATCTTTGCCGAAAGGTGATCTGCTGACTGCTAATGCCGTATGGTCAAGGCTTGAAGCTAAGCCAGACTTTAAACAAACGATTAAACAATTCTTCTCAGGCAGTGTCTTTAAAATGGCTGAGAATATTCACACCGCAAAAAACTCGATCAATCAGTGGACGGCTCACCAAACAAAGGGACATATTGACGATATAGCGGATCGTCTTTCACCGGAGGCTGTTTCGCTGTTGATAAACGCCGTCTATTTTCAAGAAAAGTGGTCGCTGCCGTTTGACCGGCACGTGACCGCTGAGGAGCTGTTTTTTCTGCCTGACGGCTCGAGCAAAAAACTGCTGATGATGAAGCAGACTGCACGCCTTGCTTACTTAGAAAATGAATTGTTTCAAGCAGTCAAGCTTCCATATGAAGATCAACACCTATCTTTCACTTTATTTCTGCCAAAGAAAAAACCGGCTTCTTTCATGTCTTTATTTTCAAATCAAAGTGTAAAAGAATGGGACAATTCATTTCAGCCCAAAGCAGTGAAATTGAGTATGCCCCGGTTCACATTGAATGGGAGGTCTCAGGTAAAACAGGCTCTTCGGGAGATGGGGATGGAATCCGTCTTTTCCGCTGCTGACTTTTCCAGCATGTTTACTGAAGGCCGCGGGGTAACAATTGATGATGTGAATCACCATACATTTATCAAGGTGGATGAATCAGGGACCGAAGCCGCGGCTGCCTCTTCAGTGGAAGTTATTGAGAGGGGACTGGCCCCAGACGTTACCTTGAGGGCCGACCGCCCATTTTTCTTTGCCATTACTGATGAACAAACAAAAAGTCTTTTGTTTTTAGGCTTTGTCGCGAATCCGAATGAATAAATTTACAAACTTCTCCTGTCCCTCCGTCATCACTTTTGAAGTCATGAAATATGATGAAAGGAGATCAAGGGGAGGTGACGTGATGGCGGTCGTTAGAGCAACGAGCGAGGATATCGATTTGCTGGCAAGGCTGCTCAGAGCTGAAGCGGAAGGCGAAGGCAAGCAGGGGATGCTGCTTGTCGGCAATGTGGGAATTAATCGGCTGCGGGCAAATTGCTCAGATTTTAAAGGCCTCCGCACCATCAGGCAGATGATTTTTCAGCCGCACGCATTTGAGGCGGTCACTCATGGATATTTTTATCAAAGGGCACGGGAGAGCGAGAAAAGCCTTGCACGCCGTTCGATTAATGGCGAAAGGATCTGGCCTGCAAAATTTAGTTTGTGGTACTTCAGACCGGAGGGGGACTGTCCGCCCCAGTGGTATAACCAGCCGCTAGTGGCCAGATACAAGTCACACTGCTTTTATCAGCCGACTGGGGAAACGTGTGAAAATGTATATAACACATTTTAGAGACAGGGCGCCGTTCAAATCGAACGGTGTCTTTTATTTGAAAAATATACAATGGAAAATATTCCTGTGAGATAATGAAAGTAAAAACGGAGATGACAGAATGGCAACAATAGACCTGCAAAAGAAAAGCGTAAAGATCGTACTGGAGAAAAAGCAATTAACGAAGGTGACGGCCCGTGTCGGACTGGTGCTTGATATCACGGGGTCCATGAGAGCGCTCTATAAAAACGGAACGGTTCAAAACGTGGTGGAACGGATATTGGCTGTGGCCGATCAATTTGATGATAACGGCTTACTGGATGTATGGGTGTATGATAACGAATTCTCCCGATTAAAGCCAGTTTCTGAAAAGGATTTTTCAGGTTATGTCGATCGTGAAATTTTACATAATGACCGCTTGCATAAATTCGGCAGAAATGATGAGCCGCCGGTCATGAAGGACGTGCTGCGCAAATACGTTGCAGAGGAACCGAGTTCTTATCCCGCTTTCGTCGTTTTTATTAATGACGGAGGCTGTAAAAAGTCGATCAAACCAATTATTGCAGCCTCTTCTGATAAGCCGGTGTTTTGGCAGTTTGTCGGCATCGGAAACGGAAACTTCGATTTTCTCAATAAACTGGATACGTTAGAAGGACGCGCTATTGATAATACGAATTTCCTGCGTATTGAAGAAATCGACCGCATTTCTGATGATGAGCTTTATGATGCTCTGCTTACTGAATTTCCATTTTGGCTCAAGGAAGCGAGGCAAAAAGGAATTGTAAGAGAACAAGAGCCCCCTGCTGAAAAGCCGAAAAAGAAGGGTTTTTTCAGCAGATTGTTTTCAAAATAACTGATACGGCACTGAGTCATTCTGCGAAATGGCTCGGTGTTTTTGTTTTTTTAAGATCCTGTGAAGAAAAATAGTTCGAATGGGCGGCTTGCAATCGACAGGGTAAGCGGAAAAAGCGCCATTTAGCCAGCTTTCGATACGAATCAGCAGCAGGTTTGTGAGCGAAGACCTGTTTTTGATGTTCAACGCTTACAATCGGTTCATACTTCTTCACAGCCGTTTAACAATGATTTCCTATAATGGAGGCGATCAATGAGAAGAGAGGGGATCTTGAATGGCACACGACAATCGTTTTGATGAATGGGTACAGAAACTGAAAGAGGAAAGCTTTCAAAACAATACGTTTGACCGCCGCAAATTTATTCAAGGTGCGGGGAAGATTGCAGGGCTTTCGCTTGGATTAACCATCGCTCAGTCAATCGGTGCATTTGAAGTCAATGCTGCGCCTAGGTTCTCTAGCTATCCGTTTACATTAGGGGTCGCGTCTGGAGATCCGCTTTCTGACAGTGTCGTGCTCTGGACGCGTCTTGCGCCAGATCCGCTGAACGGCGGGGGAATGCCGAAACAGGCGGTCCCGGTCAAATGGGAGGTTGCAAAGGATGAACATTTCCGCAAAATTGTGAGAAAGGGCACCGAGATGGCCAAACCGAGCCTCGCCCACTCTGTTCACGTTGAGGCGGACGGGCTTGAGCCAAATAAAGTGTACTATTATCGTTTCAAAACCGGACATGAACTAAGCCCTGTCGGAAAAACAAAAACGCTGCCTGCCCCGGGCGCCAATGTCCCGCAGATGACCTTTGCGTTCGCTTCCTGTCAGCAATATGAGCATGGATATTATACGGCCTACAAGCATATGGCGAAGGAAAAGCTTGATCTTGTCTTCCATCTCGGTGATTACATCTATGAATATGGCCCAAATGAATATGTTTCAAAAACAGGCAATGTCCGCACGCACAACAGCGCGGAAATCATTACGCTGCAAGACTATCGGAACCGCCATGCCCAATACCGCTCTGATGCCAATTTAAAAGCTGCGCATGCGGCGTTCCCTTGGGTTGTGACGTGGGATGACCACGAAGTCGAAAATAACTATGCCAATAAAATACCGGAAAAAGGACAGTCGGTTGAAGCATTCGTGCTCCGCCGTGCGGCTGCGTATCAGGCGTACTATGAACATATGCCGCTTCGCATCTCCTCTCTGCCGAATGGTCCTGATATGCAGCTGTACCGTCACTTTACGTACGGAAACCTGGCATCCTTCAATGTTCTTGATACCCGCCAGTACAGGGACGACCAAGCCAATAACGACGGCAATAAGCCGCCTTCTGATGAATCGCGCAATCCGAATCGGACCCTGTTAGGAAAGGAACAGGAGCAATGGCTCTTCAACAATTTGAGCAGCTCGACCGCGCACTGGAATGTGCTGGCGCAGCAGATTTTCTTTGCGAAGTGGAATTTTGGGACAAGCGCAAGCCCGATCTACAGCATGGATTCGTGGGACGGCTACCCGGCCCAGCGCGAGCGGGTTATCAATTTTATTAAAAGCAAAAACCTGAATAATGTTGTTGTGCTGACAGGTGATGTACACGCAAGCTGGGCATCGAATCTGCACGTCGACTTTGAGAAGACAAGCTCAAATATTTTCGGGGCTGAATTTGTCGGAACCTCGATCACCTCTGGAGGAAACGGCGCGGATAAACGGGCGGACACAGACAAAATTTTAAAGGAAAATCCGCATATTAAGTTCTTTAATGACTATCGCGGATATGTCCGCTGTACTGTGACGCCTCAGCAGTGGAAAGCCGATTATCGGGTGATGCCGTTTGTGACAGAACCCGGCGCAGCGGTTTCAACAAGGGCTTCATTCGTTTATCAAAAGGACCAAACCGGGTTGAAAAAGGTTTCCTCCACAACCATCCAAGGCGGTGTGAAGCAATCTGATGAAGTCGAAGAGGACCGGTTCTTTGCGCACAACACAGCCCATGAAAAACAAATGATTAAGAAACGGGCAAAAATCACGAATTAAGGAGTGAAAAAGTATGTTTTCAAACATTGGGATACCGGGCTTGATTCTGATCTTTGTCATCGCCCTCATTATTTTTGGCCCTTCAAAGCTGCCCGAAATCGGGCGAGCTGCCGGACGGACACTGCTGGAATTTAAAAGCGCCACAAAATCACTTGTGTCTGGTGATGAAAAAGAAGAAAAATCGGCTGAGCTGACAGCGGTCAAGCAGGACAAAAACGCGGGCTGAGTGCTGATGAGGCAGACACCGGGTCTGCCTCTTTTTTTATAAAAGGGAGGGCTTTTTTGAATGGATAAAAAAGAAACCCATCTGATCGGGCATTTAGAAGAGCTTCGCCGCCGGATTATCGCGACTCTCGCGGTATTTCTTCTATTTCTCATCACGGCTTTTTTGTTTGTGCAGGATATTTATGACTGGCTGATCAGGGATTTGGATGGGAAGTTGGCTGTGCTTGGGCCGAGTGAAATCCTCTGGGTGTATATGATGCTTGCCGGCATTTGTGCCATTGCGGCTTCCATCCCTGTTGCCGCGTACCAGCTGTGGCGTTTCGTTGCCCCCGCTTTGACAAAAACGGAGCGCAAGGTGACGCTCATGTACATACCCGGGTTGTTTGCGTTGTTTTTGGCGGGGATCTCTTTCGGATACTTTGTCTTGTTTCCGATCGTACTCAGTTTTTTGACTCATTTGTCTTCCGGCCATTTTGAAACGATGTTTACAGCTGACCGTTATTTCAGGTTTATGGTGAATTTGAGCCTGCCGTTTGGCTTTCTGTTTGAAATGCCTTTAGTGGTGATGTTTTTAACAAGACTGGGCATCTTAAATCCTTACCGGCTGGCCAAAGCGAGAAAGCTGTCCTATTTTTTGCTGATTGTCGTGTCTGTATTGATTACACCGCCTGATTTCATTTCTGATTTTCTCGTCATGATTCCGCTGCTTGTCCTGTTTGAAGTGAGTGTCACCTTATCGGCGCTTGTTTACAAAAAGAGACTGACAAGCGAAACGGCGGCCGCTTAGTGCAGCGTACCGCCGGGTGACTTCACATCCTGATCGTATTGTGCTGCCGTAACAGCGGCGATCCTCAATGCCCGGACAATCATGTCCAAGCTGAGGCTCGGCGCTGTTTTGTCGATGGTCTGTTCAGGAATGAAAGGAATATGAATAAATCCGCCGCGAATGTGTGAAGATGTTCGGCTAATGTGATCCATTAACCCGTAGAACAAATAGTTGCATACAAATGTGCCTGCCGTATGGGAAACAGCGGCTGGTATGCCGTTTTCCTTCATGTTCTCAGTCATCCTTTTTACAGGAAGCCCGGTCCAGTATGCGGCAGGTCCGCCTGGAGAAATCTCTTCATCAATCGGCTGCTGGCCTTCATTATCGGGGATGCGCGCGTCTGCGAGATTGATCGCCACCCGTTCCGGCGTGATCTGCATCCGCTCGCCGGCTTGGCCAACGCAGATCACGATATCCGGCTGATGCTTCTGAATAGCTTGCCGCAGAGTGTCCAAAGCGGTTTTAAAGACAGTCGGAATTTGTGCTGCTGTGATGATGGCTTCATCTGTCTCGAAGCCATCCAGCTGTTTCGCCGCTTCCCATGATGGATTGACTTTTTCTTTGTCAAAAGGGTCAAAGCCTGTGATCAGCACTTTTTTTCTCATCTTCTCATCTCCTTTTTTTTATTCTATTGTTTATTTATGGATTTTTTCATCAAAATAATGAAAAGGAGTGAATCGCAATGGAGCCTTTGCCGCAGCGGTACCGCCAGCTGTTCCCAACCGTGCGGACACATACGATGCTTGCCAGTTGTTCTCAGAGCGCGTTGGCAGAGCCTGTGTCGAGGGCGATCAAAGACTATCATGACAGCCTGTTGCTTATGGGAACGAACTGGAATGAAGCAATCGAAAAAACAGAGAGTGCGAGAAACGAGTTTGCAAAGCTGATAGGGGCTGAACCGGATGAAATTGCGATTGTGCCGTCAGTTTCTGATGCGCTGGTCTCTGTCGCATCGTCTTTATCTGGTTTTCGAAAGAAGCATGTTGTGTATACGGAGATGGATTTTCCGGCGGTGTCCCATGTTTGGCAGGCGCAATCCGATTATACCGTATCTGTCATTCCAACAATAGATAGGGGATTGCATCCCAAACAATATGAAAAAGATATCACAGATGAAACAGTGCTGACGTGTGTTCCGCACGTTCATTATCGGGACGGCTTTGTTCAGGATGTAAAAGCGATCGCAGAGATGTCTAAGAAAAAGGGTTCTTTGTTATTTGTGGATGCTTATCAATCAGCGGGGCACATTCCCATTGATGTGAAGGAGTGGGGCGCAGATATGCTGGCGGCGGGCACCCGGAAGTATTTGCTCGGCATACCGGGAATGGCATTTCTTTATGTGAGAAAGGAGCTTGCGGACGCACTGAAGCCGAAATCATCGGCTTGGTTTGGCAGGGGCGGATTTGATGCGGCTTATGCCACAGGCGCGCGGCGTTTTCAAACAGGCACCCCTGCTTTTATCAGTGTATACGCCGCGGCATCGGCTTTATCACTGCTGAACCATATCGGGGTTTCCCGCATCCGGGATCATGTGAAAACGATCTGTGCTGATGCATGTCAATATGCTGCTGATAAAGGCCTGCAGCTGGCGGCGGCACCAGCGGGGGATCAGCCGGGTATGGTTGCGATCCGGGATGAGCGGGCATCTGAAACGGCGGCGCTGCTGAAGAAGAAAAAAGTGATTTGCGCGCCGCGGGACACTCTCATTCGTCTCGCTCCCCACTTTTACAACACGAAGGATGAATTGCGCCATGCGATTGATGAAATCGCGGCGGTTTTCTCCGCGCGCTGATTGCGGCACATGTAAACAAACAAAAGCCCCTGACCTTGAGATCAGGGGCTTTCCATATTAATGATCAACCTTCACCCGCTTCAAAAAGAAAGCGCCAATTAAACCGATAATCGCCACAATCATCGCAAACACAAACGCGTGCTGTATGCCCGCTGTCAAAGCCTGCGGGATGACTGCCGGATCGGTGGGGTTTTTGGCTGTGCTCATATAATCATGCTGGCCCGCAGCCATAATGCTGACCGCAACCGCTGTTCCGATAGCGCCCGCCATTTGCTGGAGCGTATTCATGATGGCGGTGCCGTCTGGATAAAACTCAGGCGGAAGCTGGTTTAAACCATTTGTCTGCGCAGGCATCATGATCATAGAGATTCCGATCATCAAGCAGGTGTGCAAGATGATAATCATCACAGCCGTTGAAGTGGTTGTGATGTTTGAGAAGAACCAAAGGACAACAGTCACAATCACAAATCCCGGGATGACAAGCCATTTCGGTCCGTATTTGTCGAACAGACGGCCTGTAACAGGGGACATAAATCCGTTTAAAACGCCGCCCGGCAAGAGAATAAGGCCAGAGGCAAATGCCGTCAGGACTAAGCCGCCTTGCAAATACATCGGCAGAAGCAGCATAGAGGACAGAATGACCATCATGCAAATGAACACCATGAGCACGCCCAAAATAAACATCGGATATTTGAACGCACGGAGATTGATCATTGGCTGCTTCATCGTCAGCTGGCGGATTGAAAACAGGATAAGACTGACAACGCCGACAATCAGCGAGACGATAACAGTCGGGCTGGACCATCCGCCGGAGCCTTCACCCGCGTTGCTGAATCCAAACACGATGCCGCCAAAACCAATCGTGGACAGGATGATAGACAATATATCAATTTTCGGCTTTGTAATCTCAGATACATTTTGCATATACGCGATACCGAAAACAAGGGCCAGCACAAGGAACGGAAGAGAGATCCAAAAAATCCAGTGCCAGTTGAGATGCTCCAGAACCAATCCGGAGAAAGTCGGGCCGATGGCGGGTGCAAACATAATGACAAGTCCGATCGTCCCCATCGCCGCGCCTCGTTTATGAGGCGGGAAAATCACCAAAATCGTGTTAAACATCAGCGGCAATAAAAGCCCCGTTCCAATAGCCTGAACGATCCTCGCCGCTAATAAAAACGGGAAGCTGGGCGCAAGCGCCGCGATCAAGGTGCCTGCAATTGAAAAGATCAGTGACACGGTAAAAAGCTGTCTTGTTGTGAACCACTGCAAGAGCAGGCCTGATACAGGAACGAGGATACCAAGCACTAGCAGGTAGCCTGTCGTCAACCATTGAACGGTTGCCGCTGTAATATTTAATTCCTTCATAAGATCGGTTAACGCGATGTTCAGTGCCGTTTCACTGAACATGCCGATAAAACCGGCCAACAGCAAGGAAATCATAATCGGCATCACTTTGTATTGCGGAGATGCTTTAGCTGCTGTTTCCAAAATCATTTCCCCTCTCTGTCAGCTGAATGAATTCATTCAGCTTATATAAGTATGTCTCTTTTTATCTCTTCAGCAGGGCGGGTATGCGGTTGGAGATATGAAGGAGCGGTGTGCTGTTTTTTGCCGTCAATGATAGAAGGATACCGCCTTCAATCATCGCGTTAATCACAGTGCTGGCTTCCTTAGCATGGCTCTCGCTGCAGCCTGCCTTCCGCAGTTTTTCCTCATACACAGAGGCCCACTCTTTGTAGGCTTCATGGCAGGCTTCCCTCAAAGGTTCGCTTTTCAATGACGTCTCAGCCGCAAGCAAGCCGACAGGCAAGCCTTCAATGTCTTCCGTACATGAAAATTGGCAGGAGAGCTCCTTCAAAAAGGATTGAATGCCTTCCGCCGGATCGGTGCAGGCTTCCATGCAGTCCGCGATTTTCTGGCGGATATAGTCCTTCATCTCATTCACCGCTTCGATCGCGAGCTGTTCTTTACCGCCCGGAAAGTGGTAATAAAGAGAGCCTTTAGGCGCGCCGCTTTCCTTTATAATCTGGCTCAGCCCCGTGCCGTAATACCCCTGCAGCTGAAATAGCCGGGTAGCTGCTGAAAGGATTTTCTCACGGGAATCTCCATAACTCATCACATTCCCACCTCACTGAATTGCAATCAAAAATAAAATATAGTGACTGGTCTATTATCTTGATTCAATCATCATATGTCAAGAGAAATTGACTGTATGAAAAACAAAAATTAAAGGGCCTCTGGTACTTTTAGCTTTCTTTATCTTTGAATTTGCTAATGATAAAATGATGGAAGAAACCGATAAGGGAGGTCTCTCTCATTTGCGATTCAATAGATACACAATGATCCTCATCCTTCTTGCCGCAGCATCTCATGTCATTTCAATATACGTATTTCACCAAGGGATTCTAGCTTACCTACTTGCCATTGTCTTTTTATTAGCAGCTGGATACTCCACGAAATCAACGAAACCCAAAGACGAGAATCAAACCAAATAAAAAAGAGAAAAGGATTACTCTCCTTCTCTCTTTTTTTTGTGCCTGATCCACACACCATCAAAAATGAAAGCAGCTGTCATCACAACAACTAAAACGATGATTGTCACTGTGAAAGAAAAATGTTCTCTTATATTTGCCATAAATAACGCCCCTAAAGCCCCAAACACAAAACCCTTTACTGTATTCAACGCGAAGTTCAAACCTTTCTTCATTTGATTGGTCGTGAGTACAAAAATGAAAGAACTCAAGATAAGATTGTTAATATTTATATGTTAAAACAAAAATAGGTGAAAATACCTTTCTCGAATCTTAAATTCTCTTTAAAAATAAGGTGAAATTACCCTTCTCATAATTAATTTGGTAATGTAATATATTTGAAGAATTTGTTACAAAAAAAGGAGGAAATTATGAAATTTGTAAAAAGTAAGTTCATTGCACTTGTAACAATTTTGGCGCTGTCAGTTACATCGCTGTTTGCGGTGCAGCCGTCAGCAAAGGCTGCTGAACACAATCCTGTTGTTATGGTACATGGTATTGGAGGAGCATCATACAATTTTTCGGGAATCAAGAGTTATCTTGTCTCTCAAGGCTGGTCACGAAGCAAGCTGTATGCAGTTGATTTTTGGGACAAGACAGGCACGAATTATAACAATGGCCCTGTATTATCACGTTTTGTGAAAAAGGTGTTGGACGAAACAGGTGCGAAAAAAGTGGATATTGTCGCTCACAGCATGGGGGGCGCGAACACACTTTATTACATAAAAAATCTGGACGGCGGAAATAAAATTGAAAACGTCGTAACGCTTGGCGGAGCGAATCGTTTGACGACAGGCAAGGCGCTTCCGGGAACAGATCCTAATCAAAAGATTTTGTACACATCCATTTACAGCAGTGCCGATATGATTGTCATGAATTACTTGTCAAAATTAGACGGTGCCAAAAACGTTCAAATTCATGGTGTTGGCCACATCGGGCTTCTATACAGCAGCCAAGTCAACAGCCTGATTAAAGAAGGGCTCAACGGCGGGGGCCAAAATACGAACTAATAAGAAACATAACCTTGAAGAATGTCTATTCTTCAAGGTTATTCTGCTTTCAGCACAATGGTTTTCGCAGCCATATCATGAACGGCTTGTTTTTTCTTCGTAAAGGCGGCTGTTAAATAGATCAGGCGGGAGAACACATGCACCCAAGCGATCATGTAACGGGCAATAGCCTGTGGGAGGGTGATTTTCTCGTAGGTTTCGTCCCTCACAATTTGCAGCCCGATGATTTTTTTTCCGAGTGTACCCTTCCAATTTGTCAGCGGCATCAGCAGTGGATACACAAGCAACACCAATATGGCGGTAACAATGACGCCGGCGGATCCGTCGCCAAACGTAAATCCGGATGCCACAATCACTGCGGCTGCTATGATCACATCAAGTAGTAGAGCGCAGGCGCGCAGCATAAAACCAGCTGGTTCCAACATAAACACTTCCTTACATTTAAATAAACACCTAATCATTGTAAAAAAGAAGAGCCTTTAGATGGAATAGGTTATAAGTCTTAAATCACAAAAAACAGTTAAAATATCATAGGTAAATAGACATGATCACTAAGCTTTTCATATTGCCAAATTCTTTTTTAGCCCGAAACCAAGCCCTCAGAAGTTATTTTTGTTAAAATAGAAAAGTTACAACAGAATTCGGAGGGTTTATTGTGGGAAAAGTGAAACGAAATGCTCCTTGTCCATGTGGCAGCGGCAAGAAATATAAAAAATGCTGCGGAAGTAAAGTTGTCGACTTCCCGACAGAACTAGCGGCAAAAGAAGCAAAACAAATTCAGGAAGACCTAGTGGAGTTTGCCTTCACAGCACATAGAGAAAGCATGTCAGGATTTATCAACCAGCATGAATTTCTTTCTGCTATGGACAGACAGACGAAAGATATCAGCGTATTTAATTTAGGGATCTGGGGAATCTTCTTCCACCCTCTTGCTGGTGAAAAGACCATTTTCGAAGATTATCTTCAGAAAAAAGGCGATTCGATCACTCGTCCGAAAACGCGTGAGATCGTTGAATCATGGAAGAGCATGACGCCAGCGTTATTGCTGCTGCAAGACTTGAAAGAAGGTGTCATTCACTTTGAGGATGTCATTACGACAAAACAATTCGAAGTAGAAATGGACGCCAACAATCAAGACTTACCGCCAGTGGGAAGCCTGATTCTCGGCTATCCGATCCATGAGGCGGAAAAAGCGGAATTCTTCATGCAGTTCACGATCTTCCCGGTGAAGAGAACCGAAGCGCTGATCAGCAAGGTGAAGAAATATGCGGATGCTGCTGTGAAAAGTGGCAAAACGCCTGAGGACTTCATGAAGCAAGAATTCAACAGCGTTCTATTCGCGCTGTTAGCGGAGAAGGATGAAGAGCCGCAAGCAGAGGCAGCGGAAGAAAGCAATGTTGAGTGGGCAAACGACTTGGAGAAAGAAACAGCTGCGGCTATCGAAGAAGGCATGAGCGGAGATGAGTATCCGACTGAACTAATTCCGGCTGTTATTGACATTTGGAAAACATTCTGCGAGAAAAAATCACCAGTCATCAGAAAGCCGGAAGCTTTTGCAGCGGCAGTTGAATATTATGTGAATGCGATTTCTCTTAACGGGGTGTCCGTATCTCAAGCCAAATTGGCGAAAAAATACGGCGTCAGCGCATCAACGATTTCCAGCCGCTACAAAGAAATTGAAAGCACGCTGCAAGATGACGCGGATCGTTTTGCGCAATCATTATCATCTTAACGAAAAAAACCTTGAAAAGCCGGGCTTTTCAAGGTTTTTTATTTCTGGAACGGTATCTTGATCTCTAGCCGGAAGACAGGATGGCGGTAGGTAAAATCTAATTTGCCGGAAGCGCTTTTCACCAGTTTTTGAATGATGTACGTGCCCATGCCTTCATGAGCACCGCTTTTCGTTGAACGGCCAAATGATTGATACAGTGTGTCGAGCACTTTTTGGTCCATGCCGGGCGTGCTGTTTTCACAAATGAGCACATAAAGCCCGCTGCGCAGCGAGGTTTCCAGCTTGATCTCCGCTTTTTCTCTGGCCTCCGCCGCGCTGTCGAGCGCATTTTCCAATACGTTCCCGATCATGCTGACTTGATCAGCGGGTGAAAACGGAAGTGAAGAAAGCGGTGTATGCATATGCAGCGAAACCTTCACACTTGAAGCATGCGCTTTTTCAAGAAAATCATATAGCACCCCTGCAACATACGCATTCTCTCCTTTCAAAAAACGGTCATATTGACTGTACTGGTTCGACCAGATTTGGATATATGCTTGTGTATCTGCATGAGACTGTGCTGAACGGATCGCTGCTATATGCTTCATTGTGTCGTGATTCCGGCTTCTGACATCCATCAGCATTCGATTGGCGTGCTCTTCAGCTTGCGTCAGTTTATCAATTTGATCAGAAAGCCCAGCCAACGAGGAAGACTGTTCGATACGGACCCCCTCACCGGCTGCAAATATCACAATCAAAAACAATATCGGCAGTATGGGAGCGCCGATCAGCATGGCTGCCGCTGACATCACCTGAATCACGGCAATCCACGAACAAAGCTGGAGAGAACAACGATTCCACATCCGCTTCGTTTTCCAGAGGTACAAACCTGCCGCCGCCGCGCCTAAAGCAGCCACAGGCAAAGAGACGGCTGTGCTTTGCGAAAGAGCAGCAGCTCCCTGATAAAATATGAAACTAAATGAAAACAAGCAAAGACATTGAAAAAAGGGTATCACGTTCCGAACTCCTCAAAAATAGTAGTTTTGAAAATAATCAAGCTGCTGCTTGGTGATCATCGCTTTTTTAGGCGTTCCCTCAAAAGCAACCGTAAACGAATGCTTTGTATAAGCCGAAAAATGCTTTATGTAATGAATGTTGATAATAAAGGAACGGTGTGAACGGAGAAAATCTTTTTCAGGCAGGTCGCCTTTAATATCATTTAATGTTTGATACGTCTGCACCTCTTCTGTGGTTGTCACAATCGTCGTCGAGCGTCCTGTCCGTTCTGCGAAAATGATATCCTTCTTTTGCAGGACGTGCATCTCAGATTTTTGCTTGATCAAAATCCGCCCATTCAAGCTCGTTTCCGTTTTCTTTTTCGCATAACGGTCGAAAGAAGCTTTCAGCCTGTCGGCGTGGTACGGCTTCATAATATAATCATGGACGTTCAGGTCAAAGGCGTGGACTGCATAGCCGCCGTTTCCGGTCACGAAAATCACATCCACATCAAGCGAATGGGATCTGATCAAATCAGCAAGTTCGTACCCAGACATATGAGGCATCTCGATATCGGCAAGCAGCAAATCAATGTCTCCGTTCTTCACCCGCCTGTAGGCTTCCTCCGCTGAATCGGTCGAAAAGACCATTTCGACATCCTGTATTCTAGATACGATCGCTTCCAGTTTCTCTAAATCTACTCGATAATCATCGACAAGTCCGACTTTTACCATTATCATTCCCCTAGTTACATAGAATCATCTTTATTCTATCCCATTTCACGACATAAAAAGAACTCTTCGCGACAACTTTATCCAACAAATCCATCATTTCGTATATAGTCATTACTAGAAATAACGAAAAGGGAGATCATGACATGATTACACTGACCGATTGCAGCCGCAGGTTTCATGATAAGAAAAAAGTAGTCAAAGCGGTGCGAGATGTAAGCTTAACCATTCAAAAAGGAGAAGTCGTCGGCATTCTCGGGGAAAACGGTGCCGGCAAAACCACGATGCTGAGAATGATTGCTGCCTTGCTTGAACCGTCACAGGGCGCTATCACTGTAGCCGGCTTTGACACGGTCAAGCAGCCGGCCGAGGTCAAAAAAAGAATCGGCGTCTTATTCGGAGGGGAAACCGGACTTTACGACCGGATGACCGCTAAAGAAAACTTGCAATATTTCGGCCGTTTGTACGGGTTAAACCGCCATGAAATCAAAGCAAGAATAGAAGATTTATCGAAACGGTTCGGCATGCGCGATTATATGAACAGGAGAGTGGGCGGATTTTCGAAAGGCATGAGGCAGAAAGTTGCTATTGCCAGAGCACTGATTCACGATCCGGACATCATTTTATTTGATGAGCCGACAACAGGGCTTGATATTACCTCTAGCAACATCTTTCGTGAATTCATCCAGCAGCTGAAAAGAGAACAAAAAACCATTCTGTTTTCAAGCCACATTATGGAGGAAGTGCAGGCGCTCTGTGACAGTGTCATCATGATTCACAGCGGAGAGGTGATTTACAGGGGAGCGCTTGAATCATTATACGAGAGCGAGCGGAGCAAGGATTTAAATTACATCTTTATGTCTAAGCTTGTCAGGGGGATTTCTTAAATGCTGAGCCATATTTATAAAAAAGAAATGATCGACGCACTGCGCGATAGAAAAACGATTTTACTTACGATCTTAGTTCCGATGATTACAATGCTTGGGCTTGTCTTCTTTTATGAAAGCATACTGTCCGACAAAGGGGAACAATACACGCTGGCTGTCGGCCATTCTCTGCCTTCTGCACTGGAAAGCAAGCTCAATGCGATTAACGAGATCAGCGTAAAAACATTTACAAATCCTGAAGAGGCGGTTGATGACGGAAAAGCAGATGTGTACCTGAACGTCCCGAAAGAGTTCGACTCATACGTCAACAGCATGATACCTTTTAAGATTGAGGTTTACGGCAATTCAATCGATCAAGGCCCAATGCAGCTTGTGCAGTCTGCCTTAGATCAGTACAAAAATGAAATTGTACAGGAACGTTTAACAAATAAGCACATTGATCAATCGGTCATCCAGCCATTTACGATTCAGCAAAAGGAAGCGGATGAGGAGAAAGGGGCTTCGGCTATTATGATTTCTGCCATTCTGCCCATGCTCATTCTAACATCTATTGTTTCTGGCGCAATGCCGATTGCTCTTGATATTATGGCTGGGGAAAAGGACCGGAAATCAATTGAGGCGCTGCTATTGACGCCAGTCAGTAGAAACAAAATGCTGGTCGGCAAGTGGTTGGCGGTTTCCACTTTTGGTGTTGTTTCAGGCGTATTGGCTTTGGTGTTTTTTATTTTGTCGACTGTGTTATTTACAGAAAATTTAAGGACGGCCTTCCAAATGGGGGATCATATGTGGGTCGTGCTCGGTGCTTCCGCCTTAATCATCGTGCTTTCTGCATTGCTGATCTCGGCGATGGAGCTTTTCATTAGCATTGTTTCCAGTTCGGTAAAAGAAGCGCAAAGTTATACGTCTTTCATCGTCTTTCTGCCTATGTTCCCGATGTTTTTTATCTTCAGCAAGGCACCTAATCAATTTGACTTATCGTACTTTGTCATCCCATTTTTAAACTTGCACGCTTTATTCAAACAGCTTTTATTCGGGGTAATTGATCCAGCTGCCATTCTGTACACGTCAGGAACCATCGCCGTGCTCATCGCCATATTCTTTTTACTGGCCAGAGCCTTCTTCTTGAAGGATAAATGGGTTCTGCCAAAATAAACTTGCAAAAGGAGAAATACACTTTCTCCTTTTTGTATATCCTGAAAAAAGAAGGAAAATAGAAAAAGGATATCTAATACAGAAAGTGACCCTGCTCTATTTTTCATCAAAATTGGTTTCAAAGGAGAAGGAACAATGGATCAAACACGTACACTTGGCAAGACGAATCTGCAGGTGAAGCGGATCGGATTCGGCGCGAATGCGGTCGGCGGGCATAATCTATTTCCAAATCTGAATGATGAAACAGGGAAGGATTTGGTGCGCACGGCATTGGATGGCGGCGTCAACTTTATCGATACCGCCTTTATATACGGATTGGGGCGTTCTGAAGAATTAATCGGCGAAGTTGTGCAGGAACGCGGCATGCGGAATGAGCTCATCATTGCCACTAAAGGGGCCCATAAAGAAGCGGGTGGCAGCATTGAATTAGACAACAGCCGGGCGTTTCTTCGCGGCGAAGTGGAAAAGAGCCTGAAGCGGCTGAAAACAGATTACATTGATTTGTATTATGTTCATTTCCCTGATGGCAAAACCCCTCTCGCTGAGGTGGCAGGCACGCTGAAGGAGTTGAAGGATGAGGGCAAAATCAAAGCGATCGGCGCTTCGAACCTAGATGATCAGCAGCTGCAGGAATTTAATGCAGACGGCTATTTGGAGGTCTTCCAGGCAGAATACTCTCTCATTCAGCGTGATGCTGAGAAGGGGATTCTTCCATACTGTGAAAAATACGGCATTTCCTTTATTCCTTATTTTCCGCTCGCGTCCGGACTGCTGACAGGTAAATTCACGAAGGATACGGTCTTTCATGACTTCAGAAAGGATAAGCCGGAATTTCAGGGGGAAACGTTTATTCACAATCTTAGAAAAGTAGAAAAGCTGAAAGCGGTGGCGGAGGAGAAACAAGCGGAGACGGCACATGTCGCCTTGGCGTGGCTGTTAACGAGACCAGCGATAGACGCCATCATTCCAGGCGCTAAACGTCCGGAGCAGCTGAAAGATAACTTGAAAACCTTGAACATTGAACTGACCGAAGATGAAGTGGAATTTATCAGCAAGATATTCACATAAAAAAGGAAATAGCCGCGTGGCTATTTCCTTTGGTGTTTATTTTTGTTGTATGAAAGCTTCGACTAATTCTGCCGCTCTGTAATCGTCCATATCAAGCTGCCATTGGTCGATGTCATTTTTCTTCATTTTGACTTCAATCTTCTCTTCAGTTGATGCCGGCCCAAGTTTTTGAAATTCTTCTGGATAAACTTTAAGCGCGTACTTTAATGCTTCATTATCATCAGCATCAGGGCCTTTTTTATTGTAGAAATCTTTCATCCTTTCCTCTATTCGATCAGAAAGAGTAGAGGCGTCAATAGGTTTTACTGTTGCTTGCACAACAGCTTCATCTCCTGAGATAGATGTAGTCTCGGCTTTGAATGAAGCACTTTTGCTCAAACCAGCTTTTATGCCGTTTAAAATGCCATCAAGCGATGCATTGTTAACTTCACTGCTATACAGGCCTGAACCTCGCAGAAAGCCATCCTTAGCGTTTTGATTAAATTCATTTACTATTTTGTTTTTATTAGCCCCGGTGATTTTTTCGAATTCTGGGTTGTTTTTGCCGTACATGAGCACATCTATATAAGCAGATAATGCTTTGGCAGAGTCTTGAAGTTGATCAGCTGTTGCTAAGACTTTCTTATCTTTACCGTCAATTTTAAATGTAAATGACTTTGGTTTTTTATCACCATAGTGTTCCGGCATGTAATTAAGCTCGTATTTCTTTCCTTTATTTACAATATAGAAAAGGTTCCCTTCAACGGTTTTGTCAGCGTCAATTGTGCTGTTGCGCAACTTTTCGTTATAGTCTTCGGGATCTGAGTCCGACATCTTAGTGTCATCTTGGTACAAAGTAAAATCCATGCTGTCTACATTCAGCGGTTCTTTCCCTGTGTTTTTCACAGCGACATTGACTTTTAACACGATCTGGTCATCTGTAGTGGACTTATTATATTTAGACGGCAGTGCATAAGAGACATCTTTGATTTTCACTTGAGCTATATCTGAGCTTTTTTCTGTTTCTGACTCTTTCTTCTCTGCGCTTGTTTTGCTTCCGGAACAAGCTGCTGTAAACAACATCAGCAGAAGAATTAGGAAAACAGCGTACGTTTTTTTCTGAAACATTCTTTTTCCTCCTTAAATCGTTTAGGGCGGGGAGTCTTTTGTCTTTGAGAAATGGATCTTTTTGAATGGAATATCATTTTATAACCAAAAAAATCAGTTCTTTTCTCACGGTTTTTACCGGATTTTTTGGAAACTCCGCCTTTCTTTGTCATAAATGGACCTATAAAAAGTTACAACGTGATTAATTTTAAGATTATTGGCTTTCATATTGAATAGGTTCATCATCCTATTTTTGGTGAAAAATGTTCTGGTAAAACTGGTAAACTCAGAAATTTGTGTATTTTAGACTATTACTTTCAGATCATTCAGAGAGTGACATTCGAACGAAGAAAGGGGCTGTCTTGGTGAACAAAGAGGAACTGAAACAAAAAGCAATGGAAATCGGCCGTGTGCCGACACACTTAAAACTGGAAATTGAAGATTATGGGGACCATGAGCAAAGAGCCCATTTTTGTTGGACAGATCCTCAAGATGACAACGTCGGAATCATCGTGGAACTTGGGCCGAAGGGGCAGCTGGAATCCATTTCCCGTGATCTTGAGCCAGAAAGCGGAGAAAGGCTGTCAGAAGAGCAATTGGAGAATATCATGCGTCAATTTGTGGAATCACACTATCCTGAAGCGCTCTCTGCGTTTGTCCGTGAAGAAAATGACCGTACATACGACGATAAAGTGAGATTTTCATATGTTCAAATCGAGACCGGACTGCCTCTTCCCATGAGCGGATTTATAACGGATGTTTCCTTTTTAGGCGAGATCATGTTCTTCCGCTATTACGGGAAAGCTGCCAATGTGATCAAACCAAAGCGAGTCGCCGATTATGAAGAGGCACTTGCCTTCATAAAGAAGGATGTGGAGTTCGACCTTTTATATGAGGTTCTCCATCGCTCTGTCTACAAAAACGGAGACGATCAGCCGCATTTGGTGTATGAGCCTGAATGCAGAGCCATTACCGTACCCGCGGATTTGGTTCTAGAAGAACGGGCGATTGATGACGATGACGATGACGATGACAGGGAGCGTGAAAGTTTTCCCCTCCCTTTATTCGAAGGCATTTACGAAAAGGCTGATCTCGGCAGCATGATCGGCATCGAAAAAGAGTTTGTCAAAGAGCGGGAAGCCGATTTGGGAGACGGGAGAATCGGAACCGTTTGGCGGAATCCGGCTGATCCTGTATATGAGCCGGCGGATAAAAGCATGGACAGCTGGTTTCGAGGCCGGTTTCATCAAGTGCTGAAAACCAGCCATAACAAAGAGACCGGAAAGCTTGAAGGTGTCATGTCATTTATGGAGAGAAAAGGGCCGTTGACAGTACCTGAGGCAGAGTGCGAAAAAATCGCGATTCGCTTCTTATTTGCTTTATTTCCGAATGCCGATCAATATTTTAAGATCAGGTACGACGAACTGGATGAAGAGGAAAACGCAGTCGCTGGTTTTACATTTGAAGCGCACTGTCATGGAGTGCCTCTCCGGTTTGGGCAGACCAGAATCTGCGTCAGCCGCCAGACAGGGTACATTACCGCTTATATGGCGCCGGATATTGACCCGAAGGAGCTGGAACCCATTGAACCGGTTCCGGCCATTTCAGCAGAACAGGCGAAGGCAATCTTCTGGCAGCATTTTAAAGTTGAGCTTGGCTGGGAGAGGGAATACCGAGATGATGAAGAAAACAGCTACCGGCTCGTCTACAAGCCGATGTATCCGCGTTTTATCGAAGCCCATACAGGAGAGCCAGTGATGAGTTTATGGTAAAACTGTGAAAAGCCGCACAAATGCCGGAAGATGAAGTGTGATGAAAGTAACAGAAAGAATCTTTGAGAATAAAGACAATAATAGAAAAGGACCTTTCTTCACTTTAAATGAAGAAGGGTCCTTTTATATAATAAACAGGATTCTCTTTGTCGTAGACTCTTTTGAAAGGATGACTTCATTGGTGAATAAACAACTGAAAAAGAAGGCGCAAGAGATCGGGAATGTACCGCCGCATTATGAGCTTGAGATAGAAGATTACGGCCAAAAGAAAAAGGGGCAGGCGTACT
This sequence comes from Bacillus sp. MSP13, assembly GCF_000815295.1. Taxonomy (NCBI): domain Bacteria; kingdom Bacillati; phylum Bacillota; class Bacilli; order Caryophanales; family Bacillaceae; genus Bacillus; species Bacillus sp. MSP13. The sequence continues at coordinate 272,999 of NZ_JXAQ01000013.1, read as the reverse complement.
TCATCTGGAAGGACCCTGAAGATCCTGAAAAGCATATTACAGTTGAACTTGGAAATGACGGTGCTTTGCTCACCTTTTCAACAACCGTTCGCTCCGAGGCGGACAAAAAGCTCCCGGACGCCGAGCTGAAGCTGATAGCTCTGCAATTTGCTGCTGCCAACCATCCCGACACCTTTATGACATTTCATTTTCAGGGCAAGGAAGAACGGGGGCAGTACATCCGTTTTATATATGCCAAAATGGAAATGGGACTACCGCTACCCAATTCAGGCTTTTTGATTGATATGACACGAAGCGGACAGATTATCCATTTTTTATATTATGGAGAAGAGCATAAAGCCAAAGTCCCTAAGGAATTTGTAGCAAAAGAGAAGGTTGTGTCGCATTACGTAAATACAATGTCCTTGCAGCTGATGTACGATGTCATAGACGGCGAACAGGCACCAAGGCTATTGTATGAACCGATTCTGCCAGGGTACAGCTATCCCGCCGATGTTGACGAAATCGTTCCCGACCAGCATATCGCTGATGAGAGAATAGAAAACGGGGCGCCCCTGCCGACACTTCAGAACACGGGCGAAATCGATATATACACCATGCTCGGCTTCACCTCTGATATGCAGAAAGTCAGTGCGACGGACTTTGGGGAAGAAATGGGAAGCACATGGCGCAAAGGAGACGCGCCGGAGCGGAAGGATTTAAGCATAGGGAGTTATTTTGAAACGAGAAATAAAAACACAATCAAAATAAAAACGGATAAAAGAACAGGGAAATTAAGAGCGGCGATCTCTTTTATGGAACAGGGGAGCACCCGCCAATGCTCAATAGAAGAATGCCGAAGGACAGCGCTTCAATTTTTGTATGCGCTCTATCCTAGAGCGGCTGAGTTTTTCAAAGCGAATCCCGTCCTCATTGATGAAAGAGGGAGAGTCCGAAACCATTTCTCTGTCTGGTATAAAGGAGTGCCGCTGCGGTTTGGCGCTGCCCGGATCATTGTCAATCCGGAAACTGGAATGATAGATGCTTTTATGGCGCCGGATATTGATCCTGAACAATTACAAACAATCAATCACAGGCCGGATGTGTCAGCCCAAGAAGCGAGAGAAACATTTTTAGCCGCTTTTGATGTGAAGCTGGTATGGCAGCCTGATTTTACAGCAGGCAGCGTGCAGCATTACAAGCTTGTATATCAGCCGGTTTATCCTTCCTATATTGATGCGCACATAAGGAAAAGAAAAGGCTGTGAGGGTGTCTAGTCAGGAATCATCTGCAAGTGGGGATAGTCTCTGAATCGTTTCCAGTCCCCGCCCCACTCAAAACCGAGTGTTTTGGCAATCTCGACAACCTCCAGCCAATCTGATTGACCGTTTTGATTGCCGTCATATTCTATATCCCAAATGATGCTGCCATCCTTTTTTCGCAGGGCGAAATCGATGGCTAAACCATAGTTATGATACGATTCCCCTCCTCTTGCATAGGTGACAATATTCCCTTTTTTTGTGCGTCCCTGTTTATATAATTCGTCTTGTTCCTCAAAGGACCTAAATCCTTCTGTAATGACAATGTGAATGCCTTTATTCGCTGCCGCGGCCTTGAGGGCCTCGGCATTTTGTTTCACAATCGGATGAAGATCTGAAGGGACAGGCATATCCTGGAGAGCGTTTTGAGAATGCCATTCGTTTCGTATATAGCTAAAACACAGATCAAGAAGAAACAGAATACATAAGATAACAGAAATTTTTGCGGATAATTTCATATCGGTCTCACTTTCTCATGATGTGCTGAATGTTTTCGCTTTTAAGCGATTGACTCTCTCTAAAAGAGAACAGCTATGATAAAATATAACATAAATAGTATCTGGAGGAAGGAGGCAGACCGATGAGAGCAAAAATTCCATCTGAGGAAGTAGCAGTAAAGCTAAACGAATGGTACAAGCTCATTCGCGCATTTGAAGCAGATCAAGCAGAAGCGTTAAAGCAGGAGATCGAATACGATTTAGAAGACATGGAAGAAAATCAGGACTTGCTATTATATTTTTCTTTGATGGAATTCCGGCATCGAATCATGCTGGATAAGCTGATGCCGGTGAAAGACAGCGACACCAAGCCTCCGTTCTCTGATATGCTGAACGAAATTGAAAGCAATCAGCAAAAACTCACAGGCTTATTGGAATACTACTTTTATTATTTCAGAGGGATGTACGAATTTAAGCAGAAAAATTTCATCATAGCCATTGACCATTATAAACATGCCGAGGAAAAGCTCGAGTATGTCGAGGATGAAATCGAAAAAGCCGAGTTTCTTTTTAAGGTTGCAGAAGTGTATTATCACATCAAACAAACGTATTTTTCCATGAATTATGCGAGCCAGGCGCTTGATATCTATACGAAATATGAGCTGTACGGCCGCCGCCGCGTGCAGTGTGAATTTATCATCGCCGGAAATCTGACAGATGTCTATCATTATGAAAAGGCGCTCACACACTTGTGCAGTGCCTTAGATCATGCAAGGCAGCTTGAAGAAGCGTACATGATTGCTGCAGCCCATTATAATGTCGGAAACTGTAAGTACAGTCTAGGAGATTTTAATGAAGCGGAGGGCTATATCAAAACAGCCGCCGTCATTTTTGAGGAGCACAGCTTTCAGCAGGCCGTTCAAGCCGTTTTTTCACTAACCCATATCTACTGTAAACAGGGGAAATACGGAAAAGCGACAGAGGCGTATGACCGCGGGATCAAGAGCGCTGCTGAATGGGAAGATGACATGTACTTGACGAAATTCCGCCTCATCCATGAGCTCTATCTTGGCAGCGGCGATCGGAACGTGCTTGAAGAATGCTTTGGCCTGCTGGAATCCCGCCAGCTTCTTGCAGATGCAGAAGAACTGCTGCATGATACAGCGGAACATTTCAATCAGCAAGAACGTTATGAGTCCGCCGCTTTCTTTTACCGCAGATTGATGGATATAAAAAAGAAGCTTGCTGAGCAGCGTTTTCAATAGAAAAGGCAGAGAACATTTCCGTTCTCTGCTCAGATTGTTGACAAAGTCCTAAAACGGTTTTTGTTTTAGGACTTTGTCATCTTTTCAGCGTGATTGAAAACCCTTGAAGTCTAGGAAAGACGAGCATTGGAGCGGAGCGAATGTTATGATTCGTGAGCACCAACGCGCAGGACTGACAACGAATGCGAGGGTTTGTCGACACGCTGGGCAGAGAACATTTCCGTTCTCTGCTTTTTTTATGCTGTTTTCAACCCGGAAAAATAGGGTATTTTCCACTGCATAATAGAAAATCAGAGGAGGATATCGTTTATGTTTAAAGATTTAACCGGAAAAACAGCGATTGTGACAGGTTCTTCAAAAGGCATCGGAAAAGCCATTGCGGAACGGTTTGGACTGGAGAAAATGAATGTTGTTGTGAACTACCACAGTGACCCTTCTGGCGCCGATGAAACGGTGGACATCATTAAGGATAACGGAGGGAAAGCTGTCGCAGTTGAGGCGGACGTGTCAAAAGAAGAAGGGATTCAGGCGCTCATCGACACCGCTTTAGAGCATTTCGGCACGCTCGATGTCATGGTGAATAACTCCGGTTTTAACGGCACGGAGGCTATGCCGCATGAGATGAGTCTTGAAGATTGGCAAAGAGTCATTGATGTCAACGTTACAGGAACCTTTCTGGGAGCCAAAGCAGCGCTTGGCCACATGATGAAAAACAACATCAAAGGCAATGTACTGAATATCTCGAGCGTTCACCAGCAGATCCCGCGCCCCGTAAACGTTCAGTATTCCACATCCAAAGGCGGCATCAAGATGATGACAGAAACGCTGGCACTCAATTATGCGGATAAAGGCATCCGCGTCAACGCGATAGCGCCCGGCACTATAGCGACAGAATCAAATATTGATACAAAAGAAGAAGAAAACAGGCAAAAACAGCTGAAAAAAATTCCGATGAACGCTTTCGGAAAGCCGGAAGAAGTGGCGGCAGCAGCGGCTTGGCTCGTATCTGAGGAAGCGAGTTATGTAACGGGCACCACACTCTTTGTCGACGGCGGGATGACACTCTATCCGTCTCAGTTTGAATAGAACAAAACAGGGGGATTGCGGGATGAAAACAGACTGGTGGAAGGATGCGGTGGTCTATCAAATTTATCCGAGAAGCTTTCAAGACAGCAATGGAGATGGAATTGGGGACTTGCGGGGATTGATTTCCCGCCTTGATTACATAAAGGAACTCGGAGCAGACGTGATTTGGATTTGCCCGATTTATCCTTCTCCGAATGTTGATTTCGGCTATGATGTGACGGACCATAGGACGATTATGGATTCATATGGAACGATGGACGATTTTCACGAGCTGCTTGACCAGGTGCACCAGCGCGGATTAAAGCTGGTGATGGATTTTGTGTTAAACCATACTTCGGTGGAGCATCCTTGGTTTAAAGAAGCTGAGCTGGATAAAAACAGCAAATACCGCAGCTATTACTATTGGCGCCCCGGCATAAAGAACGGCCCGCCGACGGACTGGGTATCTGACTACGGATGCCCGGTCTGGCAATACGAGGAGCATACGGGAGAATATTATCTCCACATGAATGCCGTTAAACAAGCTGATTTAAATTGGGAACATCCCGAGGTGCGCCAAGCGGTGTTTGACATGATGAGATTTTGGCTCGATAAAGGGGTCGACGGGTTGCGCATTGATCAGCTCCATCTCATTTCGAAGAAAGAATATCTTCCTTCGTATGAGGACTATCTCAATCAGCAGGCAGAGCCGAAGCCTTTCCAGCCAAATGGCGAACGAATTCATGACTATTTAAAAGAAATGACAGATGAAGTATTTTCCCGGTACGATGTGATGTCTGTCGGGGAGGTTGGCAGTGTCACACCGGAGGAAGGACTGAAATATACGGGGACTGATGAGCATGAGCTGAATATGATTTTTCACTTTCAGCATATGGAGCTTGACCAGCAGCCCGGAAAAGAACATTGGGATCTGAAGCCCCTTGAGCTTTCTGATTTAAAGTCGGTTTTGACCACATGGCAAAAGAAGCTTGAACATGAAGGCTGGAATACTTTGTATTGGTGCAGCCATGACCAGCCCCGGATTGTGTCCAGATTTGGAGACGATGGGGAATACCGTAAAGCATCCGCGAAAATGCTCGCCACCGTTCTTTATCTCATGAAGGGAACGCCGTATATTTATCAGGGAGAAGAAATCGGGATGACAAACGCGCCGTTTACCCGGATTGAGGACTACAAAGATATCCAAACGATCAATATGTATCATAAACGGGTGTTTGAACAAGGCTATGATCAAGAAGAAGTGATGAGGTCAATTTTAGCCAAAAGCCGGGATCACGCCCGGACGCCAATGCAGTGGAGCAGCGGCAAAAATGCCGGATTTACTGAAGGCACGCCTTGGCTGAAGGTCAACCCGAACTTTGCGTCCATTAATGTGGAGGAAGCCCAGGCAGACCCTGATTCGATCTTAACCTATTATAAAAGGCTGATCAGCCTGAGAAAGCAGTACGCTGATCTCATCAAAGGAAGCTATGAACTTTTGCTTCCGGCTGATCAGCAGCTGTTTGTGTACATGAGAGAAAATGGTAAACAACAACTCTTGTCGGTGAATAACTTTTCAAAAGAGCAAGCTGTTTTCAGGTGGCCTAAGAGCTGCGGCAAGTTTCAGGCCTCTCTGCTTCTCAGCAATTATAAAAACAACGGTGACCTTGCTGATGAAATGGTGTTTCAGCCTTATGAAAGCAGGGTGTATCTTCTGGACAATTCAATCAAATGACTCAGCCCGGCATTTTCAGCCGGTTTTTTTTACGTACATATGTTAGCGCTATAGACGGAAAGAATAACAGTAAAATGAAATTTACGCTTGCAAAACGTAATGACTTCGGTTTATTATGATAAAGGATTACAAAATCGTTATCATTTTGATTTGAAATTACTGAAAAAGAGGGGATATAAGATATGTTTAAAAAATGGAGCGGCTTGTTTGTGATGGCCGCATGCTTTTTATTGGTAGCAGCATGCGGCAATTCCTCGTCATCAAAAGGGGCGGAGGATTCAAAGAGTGATAAACTGCACATTGCCACAACCTTCTACCCGATGTATGATTTTACAAAACAAATCGTAAAAGACAAAGCTGAGGTTGACTTGCTCATTCCATCATCCATTGAACCGCATGATTGGGAACCGACACCGAAAGACATTGCCAACATTCAGGACGCTGATTTGTTCGTTTATAATAGTGAATACATGGAAACTTGGGTTCCGTCCGCTGAAAAAAGCATGGGCCAAGACCATGCCGTTTTCGTCAATGCGAGCAAAGGCATTGATTTAATGGAAGGCTCTGAAGAAGAACACGAAGAGCATGAAGAGCATGGTGAGCACGAAGAGCACGAAGAGCACGAAGAGCACGGAGACCACGAGGAGCATGAGCACAGCCATGAAATGGACCCTCACGTATGGCTCAGCCCTGTTCTTGCGCAGCAAGAAGTAAAAAATATTACGGCGCAAATTGTCAAGCAGGACCCGGATAACAAAGAATACTATGAGAAAAATAGTAAAGAATATATTGCAAAACTGCAGGATCTTGATAAACTATATCGTACAACCGTAAAAAAAGCGGCGAAGAAAGAATTCATCACACAGCATACAGCTTTTAGCTATTTGGCAAAAGAATACGGTTTGAAGCAGGTTCCGATTGCAGGCCTTTCGCCTAACCAAGAACCGAGCGCAGCCGACTTAGCGAAATTAAAAACGTATGCCAAAGAACATGACATCAATGTCATTTACTTTGAAGAGGCTGCATCCTCCAAAGTAGCAGATACGCTGGCCAATGAACTTGGCGCGAAGACTGAAGTGTTGAATACACTGGAAGGCTTAAGCAAGGAAGAACAAGATAAAGGGTTAGGGTATATCGACATTATGAAGCAAAACCTCGATGCCCTGAAAGATTCACTATTAGATTAATCATAAGATAGTGTGCGCCGGAGGGTGCACACTATTTCTTTGTGAGAAAGGAAGATTGACATGAATCTCGTCTCATTGAAAGATATCGTTTTCGGCTATTCCCATACGCCTGTTTTGGATAAAGTATCACTTGATATAGAAAGCGGTGAGTTTGTCGGCATCACGGGCCCAAACGGCGCCGCTAAATCGACGCTTATGAAAGTAATGCTCGGCATGCTGAAACCGTGGGAAGGCACAGTGACGATCAGCAAAAAGAATGCAGAAGGAAAACGCCTGACCATCGGGTATGTGCCGCAGCAAATTTCCTCATTTAATGCCGGCTTTCCGAGCACTGTGCTGGAGCTTGTGCAGTCAGGCCGCTATACAAAAGGGAAATGGTTCAAACGTTTAAATGAAGAAGATCATATCGAAGTGGAAAAAGCATTGAAAATGGTGGAAATGTGGGAGCTGCGCTATCGGAAAATCGGCGACCTATCAGGCGGACAGAAGCAGAAAATCTGTATTGCCAGAATGCTTGCCAGCAATCCGGACCTCTTAATGCTGGACGAACCGACAACAGCCGTTGACTACGACAGCAGAAAAGGATTTTACGAATTTATGCACCATCTCGTGAAAAATCACAATCGCACAGTGGTAATGGTTACTCACGAACAAAATGAAGTACAGCAATTTTTAGATAAAGTGATTCGATTAGAGAGAGGAGAAAAAGGCGGATGGAAATGTTTGACTTGGAATTCATGCGACGAGCTTTTCTAGCAGGCGGCATGATCGCCATCATGGCTCCGATACTAGGAGTGTATCTCGTTCTCAGAAGACAGGCCTTAATGGCTGACACACTTTCACATATTTCATTGTCGGGTGTGGCCATCGGCTTTTTCCTTAGCACCAATATTACCGCGGCGAGCATCGTCGTCGTAACCATCGGCGCAATCGGGATCGAATACATGCGGCGGGCGTACCGGACATATTCAGAAGTGTCCATTGCCATCTTAATGGCGGCTGGTTTGTCCTTCGCGATGTTTTTAATCAGCCTCTCAAAAGGCGCCGCCACTATGAGCATCGATCAATACCTATTTGGATCGCTCGTGACAGTCAACCAGCAGCAGGTCTATATTATCGGCATCATTACACTGCTGATTCTGCTATATTTTATCGTACTCAAAAGGCCGCTCTACCTGCTGACGTTTGATGAAGCAACAGCAAAAACATCAGGAATCAATACAAACGTTCTGTCGATGTCATTCAGTATCGTGACAGGGCTTGCGATTTCGGTTATTATCCCGATCATTGGGGTCCTTCTTGTATCAGCCCTGCTCGTATTGCCGGCAGCATTCGCTATCAGAATTGCAAAAGGCTTCAAGTGGGTATTTATTACGGCGGTGCTCATTTCGTTATTCAGCGTATTTATGGGACTGACATCATCTTATCAGCTCGGAACGCCGCCAGGGCCGTCTATTACCCTGCTTTTGATCGTTCTGCTTTTGATTGGATTTGTGGTTCAGGGCGTTTGGATGTTTATGAAAAAAGAAGCCCTGCGCAAAAAAAGCCGCGGGTAACGCAAAAAGCAGTTTTTCCATCGGAAAAACTGCTCAGCGTGTCGACAAACCCTCGCATTCGTTGTCAGGCCTGCGCGTCGGTGCTCACGAATATCTACATTCGCTGTGCTCCAATGCTCGCCCTTCCTAGACTTCAAGGGTTTTCAATCACGCTGAAAAGATGACAAAGTCATAAAACAAAAACCGTTTTATGACTTTGTCAACAATCTGAGCAGTTTTTCCATCGGAAAAACTGCTTTTTTTAGAGAAACAGTCCGGCAAGCCGCTCATATGATTCCTTTTTTGCCTCGAAATCAAACACATTGCACAGAACCATGATTTCATTTGTTTCATAGCGGTCTGTAAGCTCTAAAAGCTGCTGTTTGACAGTGTTTGGGGAACCAATCACCATTCGCTTTCTGTTTTCTTCTATGCGCTTTTTATCGGACTCTGTGTAGGAATGCGTTTTTGCTTCCTCGATGCTCGGCACGCGGCTGTCCAAGCCTTTTCCGACGCGAAGAAGCCATAAATCCTGGCTTAACGCCAGCTCTTCTGCCTCTTCATCTGTTTTTGCGCAAATGACAAAAATCGTAAACAGTGCGGCCGGAGACGAGAAGTGAGCTGACGGCCGAAAGCTTTCCCGATAGATGTGAAACGCATTTTCTCCTCGTTCGGGATTTATGAAATGCCCAAATACATATCCAATCCCCTGATGCGCCGCGCGCCTTGCGCTGTTTTCTCCGAGACCGAGCACCCATAGCTCCGGTGCGGTGTCAACAAGAGGCGCCGCTTTGATTCCGGCATACGGATGCCCGCCAGGAAGCGAATCTGTGAGAAAATAAGAGACATCCTGCAGCTGTCTGTTGAAATCGGTTAAGCTTCTTTTCACCCCGTCCGTCAGCGCAAGACGGGTTTGTGTCGTGCCTCCGGGAGAACGCCCGACACCGAGGTCAATCCGGTTTGGATACAGCGCTTCAAGCTGGCGAAAGGTTTCGGCCACCTTAAACGGGCTGTACTGGGGCAGCAGCACGCCGCCTGATCCGACACGAATCGTGTTTGTCTCTGCGGCGATGCGGGCGATCATGATTTCAGGCGCTGTGCTTGCCAGTCCTTTCGTGCTGTGATGTTCGGCAAACCAATAACGCTTATATCCCCACTGTTCGCTTAATCCGGCCAGCTCAACCGAATGCTGAAGAGTTGTCACAGGGCTTTCTCCATTAGCAACAGGTGCCTGGTCAAGTATGCTGAAATGAATCAAAAGGCCGCTTCCTTTCTGTCTGTTTTTTAGAATGTGACACAAGAATAGGCAAAATGACTCGCTCACGTCAAATGGTTTGTTTTAGAATCATAATTCATATGATTTGCAAAAAACACACCAAATATGGACATTTTTTTCGAGGATTTTCGTCAATCATTCTTAACTTTTATGAAACTTTGCTATAATAACAAACGTATCTATTAATAATTTACGGCATACTCATCTTCCCTTTGTACGTAAAAATAAATGTGACTATATTCACATCTTGATGATTAGGAGTGAATCGTGTGGCGATTTCTTTAGAAAAAGGTCAGCGTATTGATTTAACAAAAGGAAAAGCGGGCTTATCAAAATTGATGGTCGGTCTCGGCTGGGACCCGGTTTCATCCGGCGGAGGCGGTTTTTTCGGAAAGCTGCTCGGCGGAGGCGGACCCAATATCGACTGTGACGCTTCAGTATTGATGCTGGAAAACGGCAAATTCACCGATAAGAAAAATATCATCTATTTCGGCAACCTGAAAAGCCGCTGCGGCGGTGTCAAACACACAGGCGATAACCTGACAGGCGACGGTGCGGGTGATGACGAACAAATTTTGATAGATTTGGGGAAAGTGCCTGCAAATATCGACAGGCTTGTATTTGTCGTTAATATTTACGATTGTGTCAGAAGAAAACAAGATTTCGGCATGATTCAAAATGCGTTTATCCGTGTGGTCAATCAATCTAAAAATGAAGAAATGCTCAAATACAATTTAAAAGACAACTATGCCGGCAGAACAAGCCTGATTACGGCTGAAATCTACCGCCAGGACGGCGAGTGGAAATTCGCGGCGATCGGTGAAGGCACAAACGATACGAGATTAGAAGATATTATCAGCCGATACGTATAAAAGAAAAAAGGAGTGGATGAAACATGGCAATTTCATTGGCAAAAGGACAAAAAGTAGATTTGACAAAAACAAATCCGGGACTTTCAAAGGTCGTTGTCGGTTTAGGCTGGGATACGAATAAGTATGACGGCGGACATGACTTCGACCTTGACTCTAGTGTGTTTCTGTTAGACGCTGCGGGCAAATGCGCGTCTCCAAATGATTTTATTTTCTACAACCAGCTTGAAGGCGGCAATGGTTCAGTCGTCCATTCAGGCGATAACCTGACAGGTGCTGGAGAAGGCGACGACGAGAATGTCAAAGTGAATCTCGGCGCTGTGCCCGCTAATATTGAAAAAATCTCATTTGTGATCACCATTCACGAAGCGGAAGCGCGCAGCCAAAACTTTGGACAAGTATCAAACGCGTTCGTTCGCATCGTAAATGAAGAAACAAATGAAGAGCTCATCCGTTACGACCTTGCGGAAGATTTCTCTATTGAAACGGCAATCATTGCAGGGGAGCTTTACAGACATAACGGCGAGTGGAAATTTTCCGCGATCGGCTCAGGCTACCAAGGCGGCCTTGCCCGCATCGCAACAGACTACGGCTTGCAAATCGGTTAAGACAAATACGAAGAGCAGAAGGAGAGAGGCAGTATGGCCATTCAATTATCAAAAGGACAGCGCATTGACTTAACGAAAACAAATCCGGGACTCGCAAAAGCGGTGATCGGCTTAGGCTGGGACACAAACAAGTACTCCGGCGGGCAAGATTTTGACCTGGATGCTTCAGCTTTTTTAGTTGATGCGCATGACAACTGCGTGAATGATCTCGATTTCGTCTTCTATAATAACCTTGAGCATCCGAGCGGCGGTGTCATCCATACGGGTGACAACCGCACGGGTGAGGGTGACGGAGATGATGAGCAGATTATCGTTGATTTTTCAAAAATCCCTGCTCACATTGAGAAAATCGGGATCACAGTGACCATCCACGACGCCGAAGCACGAAGCCAAAACTTTGGACAAGTTTCCAATGCATTTGTGCGCATTGTGGACGAGGAGACGCAGAATGAACTTCTTCGCTTCGATTTGGGAGAGGATTTTTCTATTGAAACAGCTGTTGTCGTTTGTGAGCTTTACAGACACGGCGGCGAGTGGAAATTCAATGCGATCGGCAGCGGTTTTTCCGGCGGGCTGGCTGCGTTGTGCCGGAATTACGGTTTGCAAGTGTAAGCGAGTGACAAATAGAGAAGTCACCGTTTTCAATTAATAGGAGGAAAAAACTTGGACTTTTTACATCATATCATGTCTACGTATGCTTCATTTTTCGATTGGAAAATGTGGGGGGAAGTGCTGTCTGATCCTGTTTCCTGGGGTCTGATCGGTTCCCTTGTTGTTTTGGAAGGCCTCTTGTCGGCCGATAATGCGCTTGTTCTTGCGGTGATGGTCAAGCACCTGCCGGAAAAACAGCGGAAAAAAGCGTTAACGTATGGTTTATTTGGAGCTTATATATTCAGGTTTATTTTTATCGGGCTCGGTATGCTCCTCATTAAGTTCTGGTGGATCAAGGTGCTCGGCGCGCTTTATCTCGCTTGGCTCGTCATTAAGCATTTCTGGATCGGTGAAAAAGAAGATGAAACGGACGGGATGAAGAAAAATTCTTGGATGGTCCGCACGTTCGGTATCTTCTGGGCGACTGTTATTTCAGTTGAATTGATGGACCTTGCCTTCTCTGTGGACAGCATCCTGGCCGCGTTTGCGGTTTCAGAAAAAGTATGGGTGCTTCTGGTCGGCGGTATGCTTGGTATTTTAATGATGCGTACAGTGGCAAAAGTCTTCCTTGTACTGATTGATAAAATTCCTGAGCTGGAAAATACAGCATTCGTATTAATCGGTATTATCGCGCTGAAAATGGCGGGGAGTGCCTTCCATTATGAAATGCCGCACTCTGTATTCTTCATTATCATTATCGCTGCTTTTGCCATTACATTCATCATTCACTATATCAACAAACAAAAGCAAGTGCGCGAACAAACAGCCGCGTCAAAAGAAGAATAAAACAAAACAAGGAGGGAGGTTGATGTCCTTCCTTTTTTGTTACAGAAAAGAGGTGACGTGTGTGCGGTATTTCCACTATTTATCAACACATCAAGAAGAAAATGTATTTTATCAAGCGCCGAAACAGGTCACGAAAGAGTCGCCTAAAAAGCTGCTTGAGCACGCACTGGGGGCCGTATTATATATGCCGGCAACCCGCCCGGACATAGCGGCGGTGATAACAAAACGCAAATATGAGGATGTATCATCTATTGTTTTCTGTCTGGAGGATGCGATTGGAGATCATGAGGTCAAGCGGGCTGAACATAATGTGAGCCATCAATTACGGTTGATCGAGCAGGCGATCCAGCACCGCACGATAAAGCCGGACCATCTCCCATTTATGTTTGTGCGTGTACGGTCTCCGAAACAGATGCAGCAATTAGCCGATGCCCTGAGGCCTGCACTCCATTTGTTAACCGGATTTGTGTTCCCAAAATTCTCAGCAAAAAACGCCAGTGACTATGTTGAAGCACTTGAAGACATATCGAGTCGCATGACGGTGCCGCTTTACGGCATGCCAATATTGGAAACACCCGATTTGTTAATGAAAGAGACTAGAGCTGCTGCTTTGTCTGAACTGAGTATGGTTTTGCATCAGCATCAGGATTTGATCTTAAATGTGCGGATCGGTGCGACTGATTTATGCGGATTATACGGCATCAGAAGAAAGCCGGAGCAAACGATTTATGATATCCGCATGATTGCGGACTTTATGTCAGATATCATCAATTACTTCGGCCGGGAGTTCGTCATTTCTGGCCCTGTATGGGAGTATTTTCAGGCACCGAAAAAGCCGCATCTGCTTTCGGCACACCAGCCAGTTGAGCTGAATGATTATATAAAAGGTTTGGTGAAAGAGACCGAACTTGACATCGCCAACGGCATCCACGGAAAAACGGTCATCCATCCGACCCATCTCAAAATTGTGAACAGCCTGTATGTCGTAACAAAGGAAGACTATCTCGATGCGTCAAGCATTATTCATCACGGAAACGGTTCAATCGGCGTGATGAAAAGCCATTTTTCTAACAAAATGAATGAAATCAAGCCTCATATGAAATGGGCTGAAAAAATCTTATTAAAATCAGAAATATATGGGGTGTATCATGAAAACCGATCTTTCACCGATTTGCTCAATGAACAGCAAAACCCTTCAAATATTGGACAATATGGCGGTTGATCTGTCGGTCACAGACAACCCGCTTTTCATACCTGAACAAGCATTGTTTGAGATGGCCGCAAGAGTGAATAAGAAAAGGGGCTTTTTATTTGTCAGCAAAGTGCTGGGCAAACATATTCCGGTTCACCCGCTGAAGCCGCTTTTAGCGTCCGGGCTGCTTGCTTTGGAGTACGCCGAACGGAAAACCGGACAGGAGATAAAGGAAAAAAACGAGATGTTGGACGGATTTCTTTCAGAAGAGGAAAGCGAGCTTCAAGCTGCTTATCAAACGCTGCAAAAGCACCGTGTTACATTGAACGAAGCACCGCTTGTAATCGGGTTTGCGGAAACGGCGACGGCGCTTGGACACGCGGTTTATGATTGCTTTGAACATGCGTCGTTTGTCCATACGACACGTGAACAGATTCGAAATACAGAGCCTTCGATCACATTTGTGGAAGAACATTCCCATGCCACTGATCAGCTGTGTTACGCAGAGCCTGATATGATAAACAACAGTTGTCCGATTCTTCTTGTAGATGATGAAATCACGACAGGAAAAACCGCATTACATATGATTCGGGATATCCAATCCAAATTTCCGCGCAAAGAATACGCTGTCCTGTCTTTATTGGACTGGAGGACGGAGGAGCATAAGAAGGCATATGCAGAGGCTGAACGAGAATTAGGCGTCACGATTTCAACCGTTGCTTTATTATCAGGGCGGATTTCCTTTAAGGGTGTGCCATTGTCCGAGTCCTCCTACAACTACAGCCCGAAGCTGCAAGGAACTGCGATAAACAGAACGAACATTGATCTATCGGGTTTCTTCACATCCGTTCCTTATCAGCCGGAACTATCCGCAAACACTCATTCTTACGTGAAAGAAACAGGGCGATTCGGTGTAAAACCGTCTGAGCGAAAGGCTGTTCACGAAGCCTGCCGACAAGCAGCGCTTTACATGGAACAATATCGGAAGGGCAAAAGAACGCTCGTGCTTGGAACGGGAGAGCTGATGTATCTGCCAATGAAAATCGCCTCAACACTTGGCGGTTCGGTTTCCTATCACTCTACCACGCGCAGCCCGATTCACCCGGTTGCGAAACAAGGCTATGCCGTGCAAAACGGTTATTCATTTATGAATCCGGAAGATGAAGAGGTCCGCCATTTTGTCTATAACCTTCCTGCCGGAGTGTATGACGAAGTCTTTTTCTGTCTGGAGAAGGACGTTTCGGATGAGGCATTACAGCCGATTTTTGATATTTTTAAAGAAAAAGAAGTGCCTCATATCCACATTGTCACTTTCTCAGGAAAGGCGTGATCTGATTTGAAAGATGTTATTGAACGTATTGGGAGCTATCCGGAAGAAGATGTGACCTTTCTATTAAAAGACTTGTCCGCTGTATCCATCGAAAAAAGCACGGAAGAACGGGAGAAGTCAATTCAAAGCGGCATCCATTATTCAGAAATGCTGCCAATCGAATATAAGCCGACAGATGAATACATGAAACTGTTTTATGCCTCGCTGGAAGACAGCAAACAGAAGGTCGCATTAGCAGCGGGAGTCGTTGCGGAGCAGATTTATAAAAAAAGCGGGAAAGATGCGGTTTTGTGCAGTTTGGCTAGAGCAGGCACGCCGATTGGTGTTTTGATCAAACGTTATATCAAGATGAAGTACCATGTCTCGCTGCCACATTACAGCATCTCTATCATTCGGGACAGGGGAATTGATGAAAATGCGTTGCATTATCTATTGAAGCATCATCCGGAGGGCAAGATTGCGTTTATCGACGGATGGACAGGCAAAGGCGCCATCACGAAAGAACTGATTCGTTCTGTAGAACGGTTTAATCAACGCTTCGGAGCAAGGCTGTCCTCTGAAATTGCGGTGCTTGCCGATCCGGGGCATTGCGCGGACATCTATGGAACAAAGGAAGACTTTCTGATTCCGAGCGCTTGCTTGAATTCGACTGTATCAGGACTTGTCAGCCGCACAGTTCTAAATGACACGTGGATCGGGCCGTCTGACTTTCACGGGGCGAAATATTACAGTGAGCTCAGCAATGAGGATGTCACAAATATCTACATTGAAACAATAGCGGAGCAAATTCCGTCTATTTATAAAGAAGCGGAACGATTGGCTCTTAGGTTGCAAAACGATCGTGTGAAACCAGATTGGAGCGGTCTAGCTTCCATTGAGACCATCCAAAAGCAATTCGGCATCAGCAACACAAACCTGATTAAGCCGGGTGTTGGGGAAACGACCCGCGTGCTTTTGCGAAGGGTGCCTTGGAAAATACTCATTCAGCCGGGTGCTGAAGAAGCATTGCGGCATATTTTATTGCTTGCGAAGGATCGAGGCGTGCCTGTGGAAGAATACAAGGATATGTCCTATCGCTGCTGCGGGCTGATTCGGCCGGCGGAGAAAAGTTTATGAACGCATTCGCCAGTGATTTAGACAGAACATTAATATACTCAAGGCGCATGATCAGCACTCCTGATAAGGAAGCGGGAGTTGAGCTGATCGAAACATTGAACGGCCGTGACCTCTCTTACATTTCGGGAGTGACAAAAGAACATTTAAGGCAAATTCAAAAGGATCACTATTTTATCCCTGTCACCACACGCACAAATGAGCAGTACAAGAGAATTGTTTGTTTTCAGCAGGACATTGTGCCCGAATATGCTGTGACTACGAATGGCGGCTGTATTTTAAAGGATGGCCAGCCTCTGAAAGAGTGGGACGAGTTCATAAAAGAGCAGCTCGCATCGTGTCTGCCGATTGAGGCTATGTTGAGAGAAATCGCAAGTCTGCCTGTAGCGCAAGCGGTTGAAAGAACCCGAACGGCACATCATTATTTTGTCTATCTTATCTTGAACGAAGCGAAAATAGCCCGAATCGATCCCGCCGCTGTGAAGGAGTGGGGGGCTGAAAGAGGCTGGCAAGTATCCCTGCAGGGGCGAAAGCTGTACTTTATTCCGAAGCCGCTTAATAAATGGAGGGCGGTGAAATATCTGAAATCGAAGCTTTCAATTGATGAAATCTATACAGCGGGAGATTCGCTGCTGGATCTTGAACTGATTCAGGAAGCTGATTTCGGCATCGCACCCGCTCATGGGGAGGTGCTGCGCCACTGTCCGGAATTACGCAAAACGGAAGCAAGCGGCATGGTGGCAGGTGAAGAAATCACAGCAGCTGTTTTATCCCGAATCACCCGAATAAAACAAGTATAGTGCATACAAACAAACCAGAAAGGAGGATATGATGAGACAAGAAGAACTCACCATTCATAAAGCGTTTCCAGCTGATGGGGATTGGAAAAGCGTGCTGTTTCAGCCAATGCCGGAGCGTGAGCACTTTAAAACAGACCAAGGCCTTTCGTTTTCCCGCCTTGCCGGGCAAATACTGGGCACTCCAATTGATGAGACGGACTACTATAACGAGCTGTATGAACTGTCCGTAAACAATCGCATTGCCATTCTGAGTGAAACGCTTGATAAAACAATCGCGCCGGAAACGTTTCAGGCGCTTCAGCATATTCATTCTATCAACAAGAAAGAAAAAGGGCTGTCGGTCAGCCGCTTTGTCGCCTTTTTGGACGGGGAGCAGCTGATTGCGAAGCATTCGAATCCGCTCATGCACCGCCATTTGAGAAAAGCATTGATGACGCTTTTACATACCTTTGCAGACAATCATGAGCAGGGGCTGAATCATCCTGATTTTCGGAGAGTGCTGCTTGATGTCTCGAAGTTTTCGTTGAATCACCTGAATCCTTGGCTGGAAAAAACCGATATAGAACGGGAGATGCCAAAAGTTGTTTGGTACGGAGACGCAACGAAGAGCCAGCTCTATTTCTTATATTATCTGATGTTAGTCGGCTGCGATGTCCTACTGTTCCATCCGGCGGGAACCGATCAGCTGGCGCTTGTCGATCCGAAGCAGGAGCTTAGCTTTACGGAAAAGCTCCCAGATGTGTCGGAGCTTCAGCCGTTTCCGAAAGAAAAACCAGACCGGAAATCAACAGTAGCCTACCGCTCAACAAAGGAATTTGAACATGTGCTGAATCACGAGGAATCCATGCTGTACAAGCCGTGGCAGTTCAGGGATCACACACCGATGTCTGTTACGCTGAAAACGACCTATGATGAATTGTTTTTAATCGCGAAAGAGCGCGCCTTTATTCGGCCGAATTTCAAAGCCGATAAACATTCCATCGAGATTCCAAATGTATTCGCCAAAATCATGGGCGTATCGAAAGACAATAAAGAATATTGGAACAGGCTTCATACATTAGCCGATTATCAGGAAACAGAAATGATCAGAAGCTTTCCGTTTACAGAAGACATCAAATCGAACTATCAATTTCATTACAGCCACGCCCTTGACCATGAAGGGAACATTGATCCGGACAAGCTGATGGCAAGCAATGTGTGGCAGTACAAGCAGCTTCCGGCGGGCGTTCAGGCCGCCATTGCCAAAACGATTTCGAGAATGTGCAGGCACCCGCGGCTTAAGGCTATGCATCAAGAACAAGTCAAGGATGTTCAAATTTACTTGTTTAAACAAACAACGAACCTGCCTGCCAAGCTGCTGAAATTGATTCAAACGTTCGACTATGCGCAAACTGTTCCGAAACTTGTTGTATATCATACGGAAATGAGCGGCGGACTCACGCGTTCAGATGCCGCGGCCCTGCTGTTTCTGAATGAAATCGGAATCGATATCATCATGTATAATCCTCCCGGCCACCAAGACATTGAGCATTTTATTGAAGAGGATCAGTATGATATTCACTGGCTGGATGACATGGTGTTTCAGCAGGAGTATAAAGAGCCTTCCCTAGTCAAAAGGCTGTTCAGAACGATTACCCAAAAATAAGGAGAGAAGAAAAGCATGACAACAGATAATCATAACCCGCTTGTTCTCGATAAAAACGAAGAAATGTCCCAGCAAAAAGCTGACGATATCCGTCTCCAGCTCCGCCAGGAACCAGAGGTGAGGCGGCTAGTCCAACAAATTGACGTGAAAAATCAAATGGAGCTCCTTGAGTATGGAAAGGAGCCGGCCGTTGAAATTTCCAAGTTCTCCGACCGCATCTTAGGGATGATGAAAACATCAAGCGTGACAGACTCAGGCACGATGCTGACCCAGCTTGGAAAAATCATGGACCGTTTTGACAAAAACGATTTTGACGAGCCAAAGGGACTAATGGCTAAAATTTTCAAACGCGGCGGCAGCATGATTGAAAAAATCTTTAAAAAGTACCAGACGCTCGGCGGAGAAATTGAAAAAATCAACGTTGAGATTTCTAAATATAAAGATGAGATGACCAAAACAAACTATACGCTTGATGAAATGTATGAAAACAATATTAATTACTATATGGAGCTTGAAAAGTACGTTGTTGCCGGACAAATGAAGCTGGAAGAAATGCAGTCCATTCTTCCTTCATATGAAGAAAAAGCGGCCAGCGGAAATCAGCTTGCGCAAATGCAGCTTGATACGCTCCGCAACGGCATTCAGGCGCTTGAAGAGCGGGTATACGACCTTGATATGGCGCGAATGGTGGCGCTTCAAACTGCGCCGCAAATCCGTCTTCTTCAGCGCGGTAATGCGAAGTTGATCGGAAAAATCAACTCCGCTTTCATCATCACCATTCCGATTTTCAAAAATGGCATTATTCAGGCTGTCACCGTGAAACGCCAAAAACTTGTGGCTGACTCCATGAGCGAGCTTGACCGCCGGACAAACGAGATGCTGAAACGAAATGCGGAAAACATTTCGAGCCAGAGTGTTGAAATAGCCAGAATGGCCGGCAGACCAAGCATTGATATTGAAACGATCGAATCGTCTTGGAATACGATCGTCAGCGGCATGCAGGAAACAAAACAAATCGAAGAAGAAAACAAACGCCTCCGCGAAGATGGTGCAAGACGAATTGCCGAGCTTCAGCATAATATTAAAAAAGCAGCATTGCAGCAATAAAAAGCCCCCCGCTTGTGAAATATAAGCGGGGATTTTTCTTTTACATCAATTTAATAATGACAATGTGTAAAGACAGGTGTAAACTAAAACGGTAATGATTTTGCATATCAGAGGTGTTGGCAATGGGAAAACAACAGCCTATATCCCAGCGAAAACTGCTGGGCGTCGCCGGTTTGGGGTGGCTGTTTGATGCAATGGATGTTGGAATATTATCGTTTATTATCGCCGCGCTCCACGTGGAGTGGAATTTGTCGCCCGAAGAAATGAAATGGATCGGAAGCGTCAATTCCATCGGCATGGCTGCGGGTGCGTTTTTATTTGGGCTTCTGGCTGATCGAATTGGCCGAAAAAAAGTGTTTATCATTACCCTTTTGTGCTTTTCCATCGGAAGCGGCATTTCAGCTTTTGTGACAAGCTTATCGGCATTTCTCATTCTGCGTTTTGTTATTGGAATGGGGCTTGGCGGCGAGCTGCCAGTCGCTTCAACACTTGTGTCCGAAGCGGTTGCGCCTGAAAAGCGGGGCAGAGTGATTGTGCTTTTGGAAAGCTTTTGGGCCGTAGGATGGCTCGTAGCAGCACTGATTTCTTATTTTGTAATCCCGAGCTTCGGCTGGCAGGCCGCCCTGCTGTTGACGTCACTGACGGCTTTTTACGCTCTGTACCTGCGGACGAGTCTGCCTGATTCGCCAAAATATGAGTCGCTTTCAGCCAAAAAGACATCGGTATGGGAGAATGTAAAAAGCGTTTGGGCAAAACGGTATATACGGTCGACCGTGATGCTGTCGATTGTTTGGTTTTGCGTGGTGTTTTCTTATTACGGCATGTTCCTATGGCTGCCGAGTGTCATGTTGCTCAAAGGTTTCAGCATGATTGAAAGCTTTGAATATGTCCTTCTGATGACGCTGGCTCAGCTTCCGGGTTATTTTTCTGCCGCGTGGCTGATCGAAAAAGCGGGACGGAAGTGGATACTGGTCTTTTACCTGATTGGAACGGCAGGAAGCGCCTATTTCTTTGGCACGGCGGATTCCTTAGGCCTTCTGCTTACAGCTGGAATGCTGTTATCGTTTTTCAATCTTGGTGCGTGGGGAGTCCTGTATGCCTATACCCCAGAGCAATACCCGACAGCGATTCGCGCCACAGGTTCAGGAACGACAGCGGCATTTGGAAGAATCGGCGGCATCCTCGGGCCGCTGCTCGTCGGAACGCTCGCAGCCCGCCATATTTCATTTTCGGTCATCTTTACAATCTTTTGCATTGCAATCTTACTCGCGGTTGCTTGTATTTTGATTATGGGAAAAGAAACGAAACAAACTGAGCTTGAATAGGAAAAGCACCTCGCGACTGAGGTGCTTTTTTACATTTCCGACCGGTGCCCTGAGGGGCGTTTAACTGCTTTCTTGTTTGTCTGGCAGCTAGAAAAAATGCTGTGTGTTTTGATTGATGGTTCCTACCGCATTGCCACAATGAAACACATATGCGTTGAGAAATCCTATTTCGCCTACCAATTTTTCCGGAGTCCATTCACTTCGCCTCACATGGGGATGATGTTGTGTTTTTAACAATGCTGCATGCATATCCGCAGCGAGTTCTTTTCCGTTGGAATCAAGCGTACGAATAATAACATGTCTCGATTCATCAGACAGCATTTTACTGTTTATCGTCTTGAAACCACAATTCAATCAACTTATTTTTCCAATCGGAGTGTCATAAGTCATGAAATAAAAAACATAATAAATCTACTGTAAGCGCTTAATAGTAGAAAAAGCCTGAATTTTATCTGTAATAGGCACTAATAAACAAGGATTAAAGAGTATTTAGGAGTATTCACAAGGTTAAAGAGCTATAATAAAGAATATAAAGAAATGATACAGAATAAAAGAGTATATGCTGTTTGTATGGAATGTTACATAAATGTTACGGTAATAAAGATTGCTTAATAAGGAGGGAAAATATGAGTGTAGATGAGAGACCAATTAAGATAAAAGTTGAAAAAGTATCTAAAATTTTTGGGAAACAATCAAAGAAAGCAGCTCAAATGCTTGCCAACGGAAAGACAAAAAAAGAGATCCTGAAAGCGACTGGATCAACCGTTGGGGTAAATCAGGCAGATTTTGATGTATATGATGGTGAGATATTTGTCATCATGGGTCTATCAGGGAGCGGGAAATCAACATTAGTGCGGCTGCTAAACCGTTTGATTGAACCGACTGCCGGTAACATTTATATTGATGGTGACATGATAACAAATATGTCTAAAGACCAGCTCCGGGAAGTCCGTCGGAAAAAAATCAGCATGGTCTTCCAAAAGTTCGCTCTATTCCCGCACAGAACGATACTTGAAAACACGGAATACGGGCTGGAGCTTCAAGGTATAGACAAACAAGAGCGTCAGCAAAAAGCGCTTGAGTCCCTTAAGCTTGTCGGGCTTGAAGGATTTGAACAGCAATATCCTGACCAGCTCTCCGGCGGAATGCAGCAGCGTGTCGGCCTTGCCCGCGCGTTGACGAATGATCCGGACATCCTTCTGATGGACGAAGCGTTTAGTGCGCTTGATCCTTTGATTCGTAAAGATATGCAGGATGAGCTCCTTGATCTTCACGATAATGTCGGAAAAACGATTATCTTTATTACGCACGACTTGGACGAAGCGTTGCGGATCGGCGACAGAATTGTTCTCATGAAGGACGGTAACATTGTTCAAATCGGAACGCCTGAAGAAATCCTGATGAATCCATCTAACGAATATGTTGAGAAATTCGTCGAGGATGTTGATTTATCTAAAGTCCTCACAGCAGGCCACATTATGAAACGCGCTGAAACGGTGCGGATTGATAAAGGGCCTCGCGTAGCTTTGACACTGATGAAAAATCTCGGCATCTCTTCGATTTACGCAGTGGATAAACAAAAGAAATTGTTAGGTGTTATCTATGCGTCTGATGCGAAAAAAGCGGCTGAGTCTGATTTGTCACTACAAGATATCTTAAATACAGAATTTACGACTGTGCCTGAAGATACGTATCTGACAGAGATTTTTGATGTGGTTTCTGACGCAAATATTCCAATTGCGGTTATTGATGAGAAGCAAAGAATGAAAGGGATTGTCGTAAAAGGCGCATTGATTGGCGCACTTGCTGGCAATAACGAATATATCAATGCTGAAAGCACTGACGAACAAACACAAGATCCTTCTGTACAGGAGGTGAAGTAAGATGGATAGACTGCCTAGAATACCTTTAGCAGATATCATTGACCGTTTTGTTGACTGGATTACGATGACGTTTGGCGGATTCTTCGACGGAATCTCAAACGGACTTGCCGCTTTTGTAAATGGAATTGTCAGCGGACTTGGCTTTATCCCATCTATTTTGTTAACGATTATTTTTGCCGCACTTGCGTGGTGGATCAGTACAAGGGGAATTGCGTTATTTACGTTGATTGGTTTCTTCTTGATTGATTATTTAGGATATTGGGGTCCAATGCTTCAAACATTGGCGCTTGTTCTGACATCGGTCATTATTTCGATTGTGGTCGGGGTTCCGATCGGGGTTTGGGCGTCCCAGAAAGAAACGGTTCGCCGTATTGTAACGCCTTTTCTTGATTTAATGCAGACAATGCCTGCTTTCGTATATCTATTGCCGGCGATTTTCTTCTTCAACATCGGTGTTGTGCCGGGGGTTGTTGCATCTGTTATCTTCGCGATGCCGCCGACAATCCGCATGACTGTTCTCGGTATTAAGCAAGTGCCGGCAGACTTAATTGAAGCAACTGAGGCGTTCGGTTCTACGACAGCTCAGCGTTTGTTTAAAGTTCAGCTTCCGCTTGCGACAAAAACCATTCTTGCCGGGATCAACCAAAGCATCATGCTTGCGTTATCAATGGTTGTTATCGCCGCAATGGTCGGTGCACCGGGACTTGGTTCTGAAGTATACAGTGCCGTTACACAGCTGAAAACCGGGGTCGGCGTAGAGGCCGGTATCGCCATCGTGATCGTTGCCATCACGTTGGACCGCATTACTCAAAACATTAAAGTGAAGAAGAAAAGCAGGGGGAATGCCTGATGTTTAAAAAGATCATCGGTATCGGCGTTTCCGCTATGCTGGCGCTCTCACTTGCGGCTTGCGGTTCAGAAAGCGATGAAAATGCAACCGCGGCTCAACAGGTGAATAAGACCATCATCGGGATTGACCCCGGTTCAGGGATTATGGCCTTGACCGACAACGCGATGAAGGATTATGACCTGAACGACTGGACATTGATTTCGGCGTCAAGCGCCGCGATGACCGCGACACTCAAAAAGTCATACGACCGTAAGAAACCGATTATCATTACAGGATGGACACCGCACTGGATGTTCTCCAGATATAAGCTGAAATATCTTGATGATCCGAAACAATCTTACGGCAGCGCAGAGGAAATCCATACGATCACACGCAAAGGCTTCAGTAAGGAACAGCCGAATGCCGCTAAGCTTCTGAGCCAGTTTCACTGGACGCAAGACGACATGGGTGAAGTCATGATCAAGGTGGAAGAAGGCGAGAAACCTGCCAAAGCCGCTGCTGAGTATGTGAAGAGCCACAAAGATCAAATTGCGGAGTGGACAAAAGGTGTTCAAAAGGTGAAGGGAGACAAAATCAACCTTGCCTATGTGGCGTGGGACAGTGAGATTGCAAGTACAAACGTGGTTGGCAAAGTCTTTGAAGACTTGGGCTATGACGTAACATTTACTCAGGTAGAGGCTGGCCCGATGTGGACCGCGATTGCGACGGGAAGCGCGGATGCATCCCTCTCCGCATGGCTGCCGAATACCCATAAATCATACGCTTCTAAATATAAGGGCAAATATGACGATATTGGCACCAGTATAACTGGCGTGAAGATGGGCCTTGTAGTGCCTCAATATATGAAAAACGTTAACTCAATTGAAGATTTGAAGAAGTAAAGACAATGAAGGCTGCCGAGTAGATCTCGACAGCCTTCCATTTTTTTCTAGAAAAAAGATAGAAGTGAGAATGTAGAAAGGTTATGATGACATACCCACTTATCACTTTTTCCTAATCCAAATGGTCTTTCGGTTTTTCTTTATGATTTCTATTTTTCACTTCCGTAAATATATTATTTGCAGGTGTTGCGGATTCGTTGGAGGGTTTAGAATGATGCGATTCAATCAGCGATTTTAGCATTTGAATATCTTCTTTCGTGGCATACTGTTTTTCAGATTTTAACATATAACCTAACTGGCCGTTGGATTCAATTGTAGCCCATTGTAAATCAGCGAAGTGCTGAATATTTTGTTGTCTCAGCCTTACTTCAAGCATATCAACCGTTAATCGCAGCTTTTTTAAATTCCTTTCATTCACTTTTCCGTTTTCGACTACGATCAATGATTTTCCATAAATAAACGTTTCAAGGGCATCTGATTTCATAACGATAGATTCAATAAAAAGAAGCGTGAGCACCATTAAAAACGTAATCAGCATGGTAATCCAAATGTTCCTGTTGCCAACAGGTTGAATAATTAATGATCCAACAGCGATCATCATGACAGTCTGAGCTACCGTAAGCTGAGAAACGGATTTTCTCCCAGCTAACCGTAAAATAAGAACTCCTCCTGCCACAACCACTATAGATTTCCATATGAAATTTAAATCCAAAAAACATCCCCTCTTTTCAACCAATCAATCTCTTCCTGCGCTGTTTTTATTGTGTGTTATATTTTGTATTCTATTCTTCATGGTCTCAAGCGGAATCCACATGCAGCATGCTGCTTTATTTCTGTCAGTCTGTGTCTAAGACTTCTTTTTCTTTTCAACATTCTTAATGGTTTCTCCGTGAGGAATATGATATAACCTGCTCTTAGGTTCGTATATTTTTTGTGATGGCCATAGTCCATGGTGTCCTGAACATATATAACTCACGATACAAGCAACAAAAAAGTACTCCAGCCCCTTTCCGTGAAACATCTCCATTGCCAATAGGAAGGCTGCTAAAGGGGTATTGGCACCTCCGCAAAAAACAGCGATTAATCCCAATGCAGCGAGAAATGACATAGGTAAATCCATGAATGCGTGTATGGTGTTTCCTAATGTTGCCCCCATGAAAAATAAAGGTATGGCTTCTCCGCCAACAAAGCCGGTTCCAAGCGTAACGGCTGTAAAAACCAGTTTGGCGAGGAAGGCAAAAGGAGGCACTTCTTCTTTAAAGGATTGTTGCAGCATGTCTAATCCGCGGCCATTATAATCTTGAGAACCTGCTATTAGCGTTAAGGACACAATGATGATTCCGCCAACAAAGGCTCTCTTCATATGGTTTTGATTGAAGAGCTTCTCAGAAAATGTTTGTATACCGTGCCTCATTTGGCAGTATAAAACACTTAATAAACTGAAAATAACAGCTGCGAGTATCACTTTAATAAACGTCATAACAGATAGATGCGGCACACTTTGTATCATAAATTCTTCGTGTTTATGCCCCAAGGCTGCTGTGGTCATAAAGTGACCGGCAAAGCTGGCCGCCAGACAAGGAACAAGCGCTTCGAATTTGAGCTTTCCTAATGCAGCCATTTCCATTCCGAAAACAGCACCTGTTATGGGAGCTCCAAAGGCGGCGCCAAACCCGGCGCTTATGCCGCTCATAATGAACATTTTACTGTCGAATATGTTTAAACGAAACAACTTGTGTACTGCCGTAGCGATGCTTCCTCCCATTTGGACTGCCGCCCCTTCTCTTCCTGTAGACCCGCCAAAAAAGACTGTTATGAAGGTTCCCAAATAGACGATAGGTCCCATTCTCCGCGGGACCACTTTCTTGCCATGAACCCCGTCTATCACTAGATTGTTCAATTCAGCAGTGTCATGTAATGTGTGATTCAGCCAAACCTTTCCGTAGTTCATATAGATGTATCCTAAGATCACTCCCCCTAAAGGGAGAAGGAAAATAAGCCAATCCCTTTTTTCCCGCACTTCTCCTAGATAATCGTTTGTCTCTAAAAGGAAAGTTGTTGTCGAGCCCACAATGATGCCAATAAGGCTTCCGAACATGATCCATCGAACAAGAATGGAAAAAAAGTTTTTATACTTTAGTATGATTTCAGTCATCCATTACCCTCTTTTCACATTTCTAGCTGCATAACTTATGTCTATTTTGATACGCTTCCCTTTGCGATTGTTGGTTACATGTTTGATTTGTCAGTATGTAACGATCTAAGCGACTGTTTGAACCTATTGTTGCCCATTGGCCATAAATTGATGAGCGAAATGTTAACGCAAAAGGATGCTTCTAAATGACTCAGCTTCTTACAAAGGATGCGAATGGTGAAGCATCCGGCTGAAGGCCGCAGCCAATGTTGGATGCTGTGTGTGCGGCAAGCGGGGTTTCGTATGGGAAGCGGCTTCAGTATAATGCCGCTCACCCTGATTCGGCTTGCCTTGACTAGGGGACTGGATCGTGCGGCGGGCTTTTGATTTATTCATTGCAGAAGCACAGGGTGTTATTGTAAGATGTAAGCCAAAGCCATTCGTAAAAGTGCGGGAGGAAGGTCATGAATAATCTGGGTAATAGACTTTCAGGCGTGAATGGGAAAAATAAGAGAGTAAAAGAAAAAGAACAAAAAATCTGGTCGGAGATTGGGATGATTGCGGGGTCGTTTGCGCTTCTTGATGTAATCATCCGCGGCATTATGTTTCAATTTCCGTTTAAGGAATGGGCGGCAAGCCTTGTGTTTTTGTTCCTCATCATCTTATATTACTGCATCAAGGCAGGAGCGTCGGGAATGCTCATGCCGAGAATAGACACCGAAGAAGAACTGCAAAAACGGGTGAAGCAGCAGCGTATAGATTCAATTGCGGTTGCCTTTGCGGTAGTGGTGCTTATGATGTACGACAGGGGGATTCCCCATACATTCTTCACTTGGCTGAAAATGATCCTTCTTTTTATCGTTTGCGGCGGTGTACTGTTTCTGCTTCGGTATCTCATTGTGAAGTGGTCATACAGAAGAGCGGTAAAAGAAGAGATAGAGAAGAAAACATCTTAGGTAGATGGTTGGTTCATGTTAAAGATAGAGCCCAGTATCCTTTATTATCAAGGGTTTTGGGTTCTCTTTCTTTTTGTGTTCATAAGATTTTACTCCTTTATACTCCACTTAAAGTTACTGGAAACAAAAACTCCTTCCATCGCTCTGTGAAGAACAATGGAAGGGGTTTTTTTATCTATGCTGACTTTTTTGTTTGTGTGTTTGTTCTGCTGGTTCTTTGCTAAAAAGTCCAATAATGCTCCACAAGATAATTATAAAAGCTATTATTAAATGAGTAGTACTGATTTCTTTGTTAGTAAGTACCTTATACCCTACTTCTGATCCCAATGCTACTATGCAAAAAATATTGAACCATTTACCCAACGGAATGAGAAACCTCCTTTTAACTTCTTTACATGTCCAAACGCCTATACACGCTTATCATTTTACCAGTATCTTGCTGAATATATATAATTTTTTAATACTCAACCTTAAATCTTTTTTCCACACTTGTTTCGTTTTTTTCTAGGTACCATAAAAAGGATGCTGCACGATGTAACACCCTTTTTTATGATTTGATTCTCAAAACTTTTAAACTAGTCACCCGACGCCGGGCAAAGATGGTTTCTTTTTTTATTTGAAAATGGCGTTCCGTCCCAGGTTTTCTAGCTGGATAGGCACATTGATTTGAATTCGCGCTACTGCGTTGTTTTGATAGAGTGATTGTGATAATTTTAAATGTAAGCGTTAACAAAATTATCCAGTCTTCACATCAGTTTGAAAGGAGGAAGCGGAAGAGTTGTAAGAGGGGTTTTTGACTCCGCTGTAAGTTTATAAAAACCATATAAGGAGTGTCATGAATGTTTGAAAAACGATTCAAAACCTCTTTTCTGCCGTTATTCGCTGGATTTTTGCTGCTGTTTCAGTTGGTTCTGGCAGGACCGGCGACTGCAAATGCTGAAACAGCGAACAAATCGAATGAGCTTACAGCACCATCGGTCAAGGACGGAACCATACTTCATGCCTGGAATTGGTCGTTCAATACGTTAAAACACAATATGAAGGATATTCATGAAGCAGGATATATAGCCATCCAGACGTCTCCGATCAACCAAGTGAAGGAAGGGAACCAAGGAAACAAAAGCATGTCGAATTGGTACTGGCTGTATCAGCCGACATCGTACCAAATCGGCAACCGCTATTTAGGTACTGAACAAGAATTTAAAGAAATGTGCGCGGCGGCTGAAGAATACGGCGTAAAGGTCATTGTTGACGCGGTCATCAACCATACCACCAGCGACTATGCCGCGATTTCCAACGAGATTAAGAGTATTCCGAATTGGACACATGGAAATACACAAATTAAAAACTGGTCCGATCGATGGGATGTCACGCAAAATTCATTGCTCGGGCTGTATGATTGGAATACACAAAATACACAAGTGCAGTCCTATCTGAAACGTTTCTTAGAAAGAGCATTGAATGACGGTGCAGACGGCTTTCGTTTTGATGCCGCCAAACATATAGAGCTTCCGGATGACGGGAGTTACGGCAGTCAATTTTGGCCGAATCTCACAAATACATCTGCCGAGTTCCAATACGGAGAAATCCTGCAAGATAGTGCCTCCAGAGATGCTGCATATGCGAATTATATGAATGTGACAGCATCGAACTATGGACATTCCATAAGGTCTGCTTTAAGAAACCGTAATCTGAGCGAGTCGAATATCTCCCATTATGCATCTGATGTGTCTGCGGACAAGTTAGTTACATGGGTGGAATCGCATGATACGTATGCCAATGATGAGGAAGAGTCCACATGGATGAGCGATGACGATATTCGGTTAGGCTGGGCGGTGATTGCTTCCCGCTCAGGCAGTACGCCTCTCTTCTTTTCCAGGCCTGAGGGCGGCGGGAATGGCGTAAGATTCCCGGGGAAAAGCCAAATAGGCGATCGCGGGAGTGCTTTGTTTGAAGACCAGGCTATCGTTGCGGTCAATACTTTTCACAATGTAATGGCTGGACAGCCTGAGGAACTTTCGAATCCGAATGGAAACAATCAGGTATTCATGAATCAGCGCGGCTCACAGGGCGTTGTGCTGGCAAATGCAGGTTCATCTTCTGTCACCATCAATACGCCAACGAAATTACCTGATGGCAGCTATGATAATAAAGCTGGTGCCGGTGCATTTCAAGTCACGAATGGTAAATTGACAGGCACGATCAATGCCAGATCTGTGGCTGTTCTTTATCCTGACGATATCGCAAACGGTCCTCGCGTCTTCCTTGAGAATGTCAAAACAGGGGTTACACATTCTTTCAATGATCAACTGACGATCACCCTGCGTGCAAATGCGAATACAGCAAAAGCCGTGTATCAAATGAATAATGGGCAAGAAACTGCGTTCAAAGATGGGGAGCAGCTAACGATCGGAAAGGGAGATCCGTTTGGCAAGACATACAATATCACGTTAACAGGGACGAACAGTGATGGTGTAACGAAGACGCAGAAATACACTTTTATAAAAAGAGATCCGTCTTTGGCTAATACAATCGGCTATCAAAATCCGAATCATTGGGGCCAAGTAAATGCTTATATCTATAAACAGGATGGAGGCCGGACAATCGAATTGACCGGATCTTGGCCGGGAAAAGCAATGGCTAGGAATGCGGATGGAATTTACACGCTGACGCTTCCTGCGGATACGGATACAACGAACGCCAAAGTGATGTTTAATAATGGCAGCGCCCAAGTGCCCGGCCAAAACCAGCCCGGATTTGATT
This sequence comes from Bacillus sp. MSP13, assembly GCF_000815295.1. NCBI lineage: Bacteria > Bacillati > Bacillota > Bacilli > Caryophanales > Bacillaceae > Bacillus > Bacillus sp. MSP13. The sequence goes on along the minus strand of NZ_JXAQ01000013.1, from coordinate 242,308 downwards.
ATGTGCAAAATGGTGTATATAACAACTCTGGCTTAAGCGGTTCTCTTCCTTATTGAGGGAAAGCGAGAGGAGAATCTCATAGAAACCAACATGGATCATTTCTCAGCGTGTCGACAAACCCTCGCATTCGATGTCAGGTCTGTCCGTTGATGCTCGTCCTTCACTAGATTTCAAGGAGATTTACATCACGCTGAAAAGATGGCAAAATCCTAAAATGATAGACCGTTTTAAGATTTTTCATCATCTGAGAAACCATCCTCGATGGTTTCTTTTTTGTTCATAAATCAGACAAAACTTTTCTCTTGCAATAGTTTGTGAAATATTGCACAATATAAATGTGAAATACTTCACAAACAAACATCAAAGAAAAACATACCCTTGGAAGGATGATTAATGATGAACAAACATGTAAATAAAGTAGCTTTAATCGGAGCGGGTTTTGTTGGAAGCAGTTATGCATTTGCGTTATTGAACCAAGCGATCACAGATGAGCTTGTGGTCATTGATGTAAATAAAGAAAAAGCAATGGGCGATGTAATGGATTTAAACCACGGAAAGGCGTTTGCGCCGCAACCGGTTAAAACATCTTACGGAACATATGAAGACTGCAAGGATGCTGATATTGTCTGCATCTGCGCCGGAGCAAACCAAAAACCTGGTGAGACACGCCTTGAATTAGTAGAAAAGAATGTAAAGATTTTCAAAGAAATCGTCAGTGAAGTGATGGCGAGTGGATTTGACGGCATTTTCTTAATCGCGACAAATCCGGTTGATATTCTGACTTACGCGACATGGAAATTCAGCGGCCTGCCAAAAGAGCGGGTGATCGGAAGCGGCACAACACTAGATTCTGCGAGATTCCGTTACATGCTGAGCGAATACTTTGGCGCAGCGCCTCAAAACGTGCACGCGCATATTATCGGCGAGCACGGCGACACAGAGCTTCCTGTCTGGAGCCACGCGAATATCGGCGGTATGCCGGTTAGTGAACTGGTTGAAAAAAATGCTGCGTATAAACAAGAGGAGCTTGACCAGATCGTAGATGACGTGAAAAACGCCGCTTACCATATCATTGAGAAAAAAGGTGCGACTTATTACGGTGTCGCGATGAGTCTTGCCCGTATTACAAAAGCCATTCTTCATAATGAAAACAGCATTTTAACTGTCAGCACATATCTGGACGGGCAATACGGTGCAGATGACGTGTTCATCGGCGTTCCTGCTGTTGTCAACCGCGGAGGTATTGCAGGCATTACTGAGCTGAACTTAAATGAGAAAGAAAAAGAACAGTTCCTTCACAGCGCAGGCGTCCTTCAAAACATTTTAAAGCCGCATTTTGCAAAACAAATCGTCAACTAGAATCAACTTCAAAGTAAAGGGCTGATTGTCAATGTGGGAGCAGCTGTATAATCCGTTTGGAAACGAGTATGTGAGCGCACTTGTGGCGCTCACTCCAATTCTCTTTTTTCTCTTGGCTTTAACTGTTCTTAAAATGAAAGGCATTCTCGCGGCATTCCTTACCTTAGCCGTCAGTTTCATCGTCTCCGTTCTGGCATTTCATATGCCGGTTGAAAAAGCCATTTCTTCTGTTTTGTTAGGAATCGGGAGCGGCCTGTGGCCGATTGGCTATATCGTCCTGATGGCGGTGTGGCTGTATAAAATCGCTGTGAAAACCGGAAAATTCACGATTATTCGGTCCAGCATTGCCGGCATTTCGCCAGACCAACGATTACAGCTATTATTAATAGGTTTTTGTTTTAACGCGTTTTTGGAAGGCGCGGCCGGCTTTGGTGTTCCGATTGCGATTAGTGCGGCGCTGCTCGTCGAACTCGGTTTTAAACCGTTAAAAGCGGCAGCGCTCTGCTTGATTGCGAACGCAGCCTCCGGAGCCTTCGGGGCGATCGGAATTCCTGTTATCACAGGGGCGCAAATAGGTGGTTTGTCCGCTCTTGAACTGTCACGGACATTGATGTGGACATTGCCGATGATCACATTTTTCATTCCGTTTCTGCTCGTCTTCCTTTTAGACCGAATGAAAGGAATCAAACAGACTTGGCCTGCCCTGTTGGTTGTGAGCGGTGTGTATACAGCGGTTCAGACACTGACAATGGCGGTACTCGGGCCGGAATTAGCAAACATTTTGGCTTCCTTATTCAGCATGGGCGGGCTTGCGCTCTTCCTCCGCAAATGGCAGCCGAAAGAGATGTACCGGGAGGAAGGAGCCGGCGAGGCTGGTGAGAAAAAGGCTTACAGTGCCGCTGACATTGCGAAAGCGTGGTCTCCTTTCTATATTTTAACCGCGGCAATCACAATCTGGAGCCTTCCTGTCTTCAAGGCGCTTTTCCAAGAAGGCGGACTGTTGTATCAAACAACACTTCTTTTTAAAATGCCTTTTCTGCACCAGCAAATAATGAAAATGCCGCCGATTGCGCCATCTGCCATGCCGTTGGATGCAGTCTTTAAAGTCGATCTGCTGTCAGCGACAGGTACAGCGATTTTAGCGGCGGTCATCGTGACAGGGCTGTTCAGCAAAAAGTTCTCTTATCGGGATGGCTTTGTTTCCTTGAAGGAGACAGGAAAAGAGCTGTGGGTGCCGATTATGACGATCTGCTTTGTGATGGGGTTTGCCAATTTGGCCAACTTCGCGGGGCTCAGCTCTTCAATTGGGTTAGCACTGGCGAAAACAGGAGACTTGTTCCCGTTTGTCAGTCCTGTTCTCGGCTGGATCGGCGTGTTCATCACCGGTTCTGTTGTCAGCAATAACGCTTTGTTCGGACATTTGCAGGTTGTCACTGGAGCGCAGATCGGTGCGGGTTCTGATTTGCTGTTGGCCGCAAATACGGCGGGCGGGGTGATGGCGAAACTCGTTTCTCCTCAGTCTATCGCCATCGCCGCCGCAGCGGTCGGCCAGACAGGCAAGGAATCTAAACTGTTTAAGCGTACAGTGGCGTACAGCCTGATTCTGTTATTGATCATTTGTATATGGACATTTATCTTAGCAAGATTAGGAGTGTAATCAAAAAAGCAGTACATGCCAGCCATGTACTGCTTTTTCGTGTTAATTTGCTTTCTTCGCCATTTCCGCTGTTGTTTTCACTCTGGTTTTTCCCATAAACAAAATGGTGACCGCCGCGATGCCAATTGGAATCAAAGCGAGCAAAAAGACGTACGTGATACTTGATGACATCGCGTCAATCACGCGATTCAGGATCGCCTCAGGAATCTGGGAACGTGTTCCTGCCTGGAAAATATCCTGCGGATCGCCGATATTTTGCGCGGCTCCTGATCCCGCTGAGCCTTTCATGCCGCTGAAGGCGTCGCTCAGCTTGTTTGTGAACACGTTTGTTTGCACCGTCCCGAAAATCGTGACGCCCAGAGTCATGCCGAATGACCGCAAAAACGAATTGGTTGAGTTGGCCGTCCCCCGGAAGCGAGGCTCAAGATCGTTCATTGATGCCGCCGGCAACAGGGAAAAGTTAAAGCCCACACCAAAGCCTGTCACCATCATAAAGACTGTCAGCCATACCCGCGCCGTCTCCGGTGTCATATTGGATAAAAGCAGCATGCCGATAAAGAACGCCGTAACAGAAATCAGCATCAGGTTGCGGAAGCTTGCCTTCGTTTGAAAGATCCCGCCGATCATGCTCCCGATGACTGATCCAATCATCATCGGCGTCAAAATAAAGCCCGCGCTTGTCGCGGAGCTGCCGTACACCGCCTGAACGAAAATCGGAATAAATACCGCTAAAATAATGAATGTTCCGCCATACAGGAAAGCGAGAATCTGCGCTGTGGCAAACAAACGGTTTTTAAACATCCAGAACGAAATGATCGGCTCTTCCGCTTTTCTCTCCACAATAAAAAAGGCAATGAAGAAAACGGCGAAGACAATAAACAAGCCGATGATCTGAATGGAATTCCAATCGTATGTTTTGCCGCCGAGCTCAAGGGCGAACATCAGGCATACAATGGATACGACCAAGGTAACCGCGCCGCCCCAGTCGATTTTCTGCTTTCTGTGCTCCAGAGATTCTTTGTAATAGCGAATAATAAAAAACAATGACAATGCGCCGATCGGCACATTGATGTAAAACACCCAGTGCCAGCTGATCGCGTCTGTAATGATCGCGCCTAACAGCGGCCCGAGAACACTGGATAATCCAAATACAGCGCCGAACATGCCGGACATCTTACCGCGTTTTTCTGGCGGAAACAAATCAAAGATAATGGTAAAGGCAATTGGCAGGAGCGCACCGCCTCCGATCCCTTGGATTGCCCGGTAGATGATCAGCTGATTCATCGTCTGTGCAATCCCGCATAAAGCCGACCCGATTAAGAAAAAAATAAGTCCAAACAGGAAAAAGCGTTTTCGGCCGTACATATCGGAAAGCTTGCCGTAAATCGGCATTCCAGCCATGACTGCCACCATATAGGATGCCGTCACCCAAGCAAATTTATCGAAGCTTCCTAGATCCGCTACAATGCTGCCCATCGCGGTGGCAACAATGGTATTGTCCATTGCGGACATCAAGATCCCCAGCAGGAGACCGAGGACCACAAATTTGGTGGAAGCCTGTTTTGCTAATGTTGAGTCCATTTGTTCTACCTCCTCTTACTTTTCTATGTAAGTTTTGATATGATGATAATAGTTTATCTATCGAATATCTTGATTATCGAGATAAATTTGATTTTATAGGGAGGACTGTCAGTTGTCAACAAGAAATTCCAGAAGTGAGTTGGAAAAGACTGCCGTTCAGCTTTTTCGGAAATTGGGCACAAGAACGGTTCTGTTTCACCAGGCAGCCGCTCAAGCTCTCGGTCTGTTTCCCACCGATTTGAAATCAGCTGACATTTTAAATGAAGCAGGGCCGATGACTGCCGGGGAGCTGGGGAAAAAGACAGGCCTCAGCACGGGTTCAGTCACGGCGCTTGTTGACCGGCTGGAAAAAGCGGGGTATGTGGCTCGTGAAAAGGACCCGGATGACCGCAGAAGAGTCATGATCGTCCCATTGATCGCTTCAAAAAAACATGTAAAGGATTTGTTCCGTTCCCTGTCAGAATCGACAATGGATTTATGCCAAGACTATACCGAAGAAGAACTGGAACTCATTTTCAGTTTCGTAGACAAAGCCGCCGATATCATGGAGGAAGAGCTAAAACGTCTGAAACAGTAAGCGAATTTTGTGCATAGCTTGGCCCGTTCCCGAATAAATTGTACAAGTTACGTAAGAGAAGGGAGTACGGGCCGGTGAACATTTTTTTGAGCTATATTGTGCTTGGACTGTCCTTGTCTGCGCCTGTGGGACCAGTGAACGCGGCGCAAATAGACAAAGGAATTAAAAACGGTTTTTGGCATGCGTGGGTTTTTGGTTTAGGCGCCATGGCAGCGGACGGACTATACATGCTATTTATTTATTTCGGGCTGTCACAGTTTTTGACCGCTCCATTTGTGAAAACGTTTTTGTGGCTCTTCGGCTTTTTTGTTCTGACCTATACCGGAATTGAAACGCTGAAAAATGTCAGAGAGCCGATGGATGTGCGAAGCTCACGTGGAAAAGCGTCGTACCAGAAAACATTCGCTTCGGGTTTTCTCATTTCACTGTCAAATCCATTGAGCATCCTGTTTTGGCTGGGGATTTACGGCAGCATACTGGCCAAAACAGCAGAGGCCTACGATATGAATCAGCTTCTCATTTATAGTTCCGGCATCATGATCGGCATTTTAATCTGGGATTTTTGCATGGCGATCACAGCCAGCATGTTCAGAAATCTGCTTCATGAAAAGCTATTAAGAGGGTTGACCGGAATCGCTGGTGTGTCCCTCCTTGTATTTGGATGTTACTTCGGTTATCAAGGCATCAAACAGTTATTGGGCTGATTCATCAAGGACAGTCACCTGCCGCCTCCGATTTTAATATAGTATCCAGATGATACTGGAGGTGGATCAATGTGGGTGGGATGTACACCAAAAGTTTTCTGGAACGTAATCAAGAAGAGCTTCTTGAATGGCAAAGAATCGCTTTTGAGCTTCTGAAAGAAACTGTGGCCGATGACGCGGATACGTTTCCGTGCATTCCCGGACGGCAGGCGTTTCTGACTGACCAGCTCCGCATTGCGTTTGCCGGAGATCCGCGGGAAAACGGTACGGCGGAGGAACTGGCTCCATTGCTTGCGGAGTACGGAAGGATTTCGCGGGACACTGGAAAATACGCTTCTCTCGTTGTGTTGTTTGACACACCGGAAGATTTGGCTGAGCACTATTCGATTGAAGCGTATGAAGAGCTGTTTTGGAGCTTTTTAAATAGACTGAGCCATCAAGACAAAAAAGAATGGCCGGAAGACATTCCGGCCGATCCCGAGCATTACAAATGGGAGTTTTGTTTTGACGGCGAGCCTTATTTTCTGCTCTGCGCTACACCAGGGCATGAGGCGAGAAGGAGCCGGAGCTTTCCCTTTTTCATGATCACGTTTCAGCCAAGGTGGGTGTTTGAAGAGTTAAATGGATCAACCGCATTTGGCCGCAACATGAGCAGGCTGATCCGCTCACGTTTGAAAGCCTATGATCAAGCTCCGATTCATCCGCATTTAGGCTGGTACGGAGGAAAGGACAATCGCGAATGGAAACAGTATTTCCTCCGTGATGATGAAAAGCAGGTCTCGAAGTGCCCGTTTTCTTATTTAAAGAACATGTTCAATAAAATGAAATAAAATCACGAGCTGGCAGGGCGGTCCTTATGTCCCTGCTTTTTTTGATAGATCACGGTAACGACGGCAATGACCGCGAGAAACCCGATACTCACAAAAAAACCGGGCCGGCTTGATTTTTCAAACAATGTGCCGGATACAGCCGCTGCAATCAGAATCATCGCTAAATATATTTGCGTTTTCCCCATGCCCGCGGGATCGGTCAGCTTTTTGCTGGAGAACAGGATAAACAGCCAAGTGTACAAAAGCATCAGTCCCGCTGCTGTGGTCATGTGCTCATAAATATTTTTAGGAAGCACTAATGACAGAATGATGGATAAAATAAGCCCTGCAAACGTCAGTCCCAGCGCCGGCCAGCATATTTTTTTGCCTTCCTTTAAGGTAAAGCATTTTGGCGCGTCGCCGTCATCGGCCATCGTACAAAGCAATGTCGTGACCGCAAATAGGGAGGCGACGAGGGTCGAGAACCCGGCGATAATGAAAATCCCGTTAAAAATGTCGAGAATGATCTTAAGGTTATATCCCTTTAACGACGTAATGAACGGGCTGTTTTGCTCAGAAAACGCGTCTAATGGAACCAGCAGCAAAGCCAGCCCGATCGAAATGACATAAATCACCGCCAGTGTCGCCAGCATGAGTTTCCCTGATTTAGACGCTTCTTCTGGTTTTTTTAAGTGAACCGCCATCAGCCCCATGACCTCAATTCCGCCAAAGGCGTAAAACGCGTAGATTAAACCTGTCCACAGCCCCATGGCGCCGTATGGAAAAAACTCACTCGTCTGATTTGGAACCTGTACACCATGCTTTCCACCGGATAGGATCCCGCATAATGCCAGAATAGCAATCACAATAAACATCAAAATAGCGGCTGTTTTGATAACCGCCAGTACGTTTTCGGTCTTCTCAAACACAGAAAGCCCGGTGAAAATGATCAAAAGCCCGAGGACCGCGTAGATGGAAGCAAACACCCATAGCGGCACTTGTGGAAACCAATGCTTCGTAAATAGCGAAATGGCTGTCAGCTGGCTTCCGGTAATCAGCATTTCCGATGACCAATACACCCAGCCGTTGCTGAATCCGGCCCATCTGCCGAATGCTTTTCTTGCATACGCGCAAAACGAGCCTTTTTCCGGCTGCTTTGCCGACAGCTTGGCAAGCTGCTCGAATACAAAATACGTGCCGATTGCCCCAATCAGAAATGAAAGCAGAACAGAAAAACCGCTTTTCACGATGGCGATGCTGGAACCGAGAAAAAATCCTGTTCCGATTGTGCATCCTATACCGATTAGTGACAGCTGCCACCAAGCCAAATTTCCTTTTTGCTGGTCTTTTTTTGTTTGACTCATCCATTTCAACCCCTTTTATCTAAGGTTAGATTGCGACCCGCCCGAAGCTTATATACATCGGATTTTTGCCTCTTTTTACATGGAGAAGGCGGCAAACGCCCATACTAATGAAAAAAGGAGCGAAGCCATGACACAGCAATATATCGTTGAACCGAAGAAAGGGCTTGGCCTGAAGCTGAAAAAAGGGCAGATGTTGAAGGTGGTTGATGTAGAAGGGCAGCAGGTAGCAGATTTTGTCGCGTACCATGCCAAGGATTTCTATGAGCACCTTGATCAGGGAGCGACCATTGACGCCAATCATTCCATTCATGTGAAGGTCAATGACCATCTCTACTCCAATTTGTACAAACCGATGCTGACGCTGATTGAAGATACGGTCGGCAAGCATGATCTGCTGCTTCCCGCCTGCCGCCCTGATATGAACAGGCTGTTATACGGCAAGCAAAAGGATGAGTTTCAGGATACGTGCTATGACAATATGAACCGCGCGCTTGAGCAGTTTGGCGTACCGAAGCCTCACATGCATTACCCGTTTGCGATTTTTATGAATACTGTCCTTGATGAGAAAGGGAACCTGTCTGTGGAAACGCCGCTTTCGAATGCCGGCGATTATGTAAGGCTGAGGGCGGAAACGGATTTGATTGTCGCGTTTTCTTCCTGTCCGATCGAAAAAGGAAAGTGTAATGGCGACAGTGTAACGTCAATACGGGTGGAAGTCAGCTGATCTCTCTTGTTCACTGTAAATGAAAACCTGTGCTATATTAAATAGGGATACATAACGATCATGATTCATTTCAATTCATTTGGGGAAATGATCAAATAAGAAACAGCGATTGTACAGGAGGAATGAGTAGGATGAGTGTGCAGGAAACGATTATGCGCGAATTACATGTGAAGCCTTCAATTGATCCAAAACAAGAAATTGAGGACCGAATCAACTTTTTAAAACAGTATATTAAGAAAACCGGCGCTAAAGGCTTTGTATTGGGAATCAGCGGCGGACAGGATTCAACTCTAGCGGGACGGCTTGCCCAGCTTGCTGTGGAAAGCATTCGCGAAGAGGGCGGAGACGCTCAATTTATCGCGGTCCGTCTTCCGCATGGCACACAGCAGGATGAAGACGATGCCCAGCTTGCTTTGAAGTTCATTAAGCCGGATCAATCATGGAAGTTCGACATTAAGTCGACAGTCAGCGCGTTTTCTGACCAGTATCAGCAGGATACCGGCGATCAGCTGACCGACTTTAATAAAGGAAACGTAAAAGCAAGAACAAGAATGATCGCTCAATACGCGATCGGCGGGCAGGAAGGCCTTCTTGTCATCGGCACAGACCACGCGGCCGAGGCTGTTACAGGTTTCTTTACAAAGTATGGTGACGGGGGAGCGGATCTCCTGCCGCTGACCGGATTGACGAAGCGCCAGGGAAAAAGCCTGCTGAAAGAGCTCGGTGCACCGGAACGCTTATACTTAAAAGAACCAACTGCCGATCTGCTCGACGAAAAACCGCAGCAGGCGGATGAAACAGAGCTTGGCATTTCTTACGATGAGATTGACGATTATCTTGAAGGAAAAGAAGTATCAGCGAAGGTGTCAGAAGCGCTGGAAAAACGCTACAGCATGACTGAACATAAACGCCAGGTACCGGCATCTATGTTTGATGACTGGTGGAAATAAGTTGAAGAAAGCCCGCTCTCGGAGCGGGCTTTTGTCATGCGCATAATACCTTCGGAGGAACACAATAAAGGCTGTGAGGTTGAAAGGATTTAATGCTTTTTTGCGTCAAAGTATTAAAATACCTCTGAAAATGTTGTACAATGAATGACATTCAGGCACAAGCGCTTAAAGGACGGGCAAGCAGGTATCTATATAAATATTCGTAAAATGAGCATATAATGAATATAAAATTTCATTCCTTAGGAGGATTTCGCCGAAGATGAACGCTAAACGAGCCATCCCAGTAAGAGAAAGAAATATCGTCCTGATCGGGTTCATGGGTGTAGGAAAAACGACAATCGGCCAATTGGTCGCTAAAAAATTATATAGAGATTTTATCGATATAGACCAAGAGATTGAAAAAGATTTCAATATGTCGATCCCTGAGATATTTGAGAAAAAGGGCGAAGATTTTTTTCGGAAAACGGAGAAGGAATATATTTTAGACATTTGCCATCATAAACGATTCAAAATCGTCTCTCTGGGCGGCGGGTCTTTTAAACAAGAGGAAATCAGAACGTGCTGTCTGGAAAACTGTCTCGTGCTTCATCTAGACCTGTCATGGGAGAACTGGAAGCAGCGCGCGGACTTATTGATCGAGAACCGCCCTGTGCTGCACAACCGTTCAATGGATGACATGGAACAGCTGTTTAACGAAAGAAAAGCCATTTACGACAAACACAATTCAAAAGTCGCAACAGACAACCTTTCTCCTGAAGAGGTCGCCGATTATATTGCGGAGACATTGAAAATCGGCTGGGATCTTTATCAGCCAATGTAAAGCCGTGCTTTCGCACGGCTTTTTATCATTTTATACCTTGAATCAAAATCGCTTTTAAGCAAAAGGAGTCGGGCTGTCCGTTTTGATTCAATTTGATACAGAACGTGTCACGTGCTTCGTCTGATGCCTGATGTAAATGGCTGATAATCTGTTTTTCTCGATCGGCAGGGGTTCCGCCCCGTTTAATCCAGCTTTCGTATTGAATCGGCAAATTCCACTTTTGGACTTCTTGATAGCCCAGCTGATGAGCGGTGAACATTGACTGCCATTCTGTTAATGAGCTTTCCCGTACATGGGAAGGGTCTCGGAGCCGGTTCAGGTGATTGACAAACTCATCAAGAACGAGGTCTTCAGGCGCGTAATGATCGACCAAGAGGAAACGTCCGTCCTTTTTCAACACACGTGCGACTTCGCTGACGGCTTTGCGGACATCTGAAAAGTGGTGGGCCGCGTATCGACAGGTGATGATATCAAATGATTCGTCCGGGAAGGGGAGCGATTCTGCCGTTCCTTGCTGAAAGCGTACGTTTTCAGCTCCTTTTTCCTGCGCAAAGGAGGACGCAACCTCTACCATTTCTATCGTCGCATCAATGCCGACGCATTCCTGTACATACGGGGAAAAGGCCAGCGCCGTATGGCCGGCACCCGCTCCGATATCCAGCACCCGATCATCAGCCCGGCATTCCGCCGTTTTCATCATCAGCCCCAAATCTTCCCCCTCGGCAAATACCTTCTCATCCCGATACATCTCGGCGTTTTTCGAAAACGGTGTTTCATTTGTCATCTAAAACCAGCCCCTTCTTTTATAAATGATGATATGGATTATGTTAGCAATTTCTGTTATGATTCGTCCAAGATATAAAAATGATAGAAACGATAGGTTTAACCTATGGAGGCTGGAATGGATATTAAAGTGATGGAATACGCAGCCGAAATTGCTCGGCGCCAAAGTTTTACAAAGGCGGCGGAGCATCTTCATATCGCCCAGCCATCTCTCAGCCAGCAAATCAAAAAGCTTGAGGCTGAGCTTGGGCTTGCCCTTTTCCACAGATCCCACGGCGCTGTTACCCTGACACCCCACGGCCGGCGTTTCATTGAAAAAGCCGAGGACATCATTCGTTCCAGAGATGACTTGCTCCGGGAGATGGAGGAGCGGTCGCAGGGGCTCGGGCACAAGCTTTCCATTGGGATTCCCGCTGTCACGGGGAGATATCTTTTTCCGCCCCTGCTGAGGAAATTTTTGGCGCGCTATCCTCATGTAGAGGTTCAGCTTGTTGAAAAAGACCCTGCTTCATTAGAGGAAATGACGGCAAAGGGAGAGGTTGACCTTTCTGTTTTGTCCTTGCCGATCGAGGATGAACGGCTCTCCATTACACCTTTGCTTACGGAACCGATTGTTCTCGCGGTGCCGAAGGAAAAACAAAGGTGGATGCCGCCGGAAATGACCGCGTTGATTGAGAAAGCGCTGGAAGGAGAGGCGAACCGGGAGCTGTGTGTGCCCCTTGAAATGGTCAGGGATGTGCCGTTTATTCTGTTAAAAGAGGGCTTCGGATTTCGCAGGACCGTTCTCGATCTCTGTGCGGAAAGCGGCTTTAAACCGAATGCCGCCTTTAAGACGAGCCATATTGAAACCGCGCAATCTCTTGTGGCCAACGGCTTAGGTGTGACAATGGCGCCGAATTTGGTCAGAAGGGATAAGGACCCGGGTGTGATCTATTTATCCATCCAATCCGCGCCATCCCGAACCCTTGTCTTTGTATATTTAAAGAGCCGATATGTCAGTCTGACGGCTCAGGCTTTTATGGAAATGAGCCGGAAAAGTTTTAAACAAACGTTTGATGAAGAGTGTTTGGGAAACAAGAATGAAAATATGTAGAAAACGTGGTACTATAGGAATACAAACTAAATCTAACAAAACAAAGGGGAATAATCGGAAATGCAACTATTCGATATGCCGCTCGACCAATTGCAAACGTATAAGCCTGAAAAAACAGCGCCGAACGATTTTTCTGAGTTTTGGAAATCGTCTCTGGATGAGCTTGCAAAAGTCCAAGCAGCACCTGATTTACAGCCGGTTGATTATCCTGCTGATGGAGTCAAGGTCTACCGCCTTACGTATAAAAGTTTCGGAAACGCCCGCATTGCCGGATGGTACGCGGTGCCTGACAAGGAAGGACCGCATCCGGCGATTGTCAAATATCACGGCTATAACGCAAGCTACGATGGTGAAATTCATGAAATGGTAAACTGGGCGCTCCACGGATACGCCGCATTCGGCATGCTTGTCCGCGGGCAGCAGGGCAGCGAAGACACAAGCATTTCTCCGCATGGCCACGCTTTAGGTTGGATGACGAAAGGAATCCTTGATAAAGATACATACTATTACCGTGGCGTTTATTTGGACGCCGTTCGCGCGCTTGAAGTCATCAGCCGTTTTGAGGAAGTCGACGAAACCAGAATCGGTGTGACAGGCGGAAGCCAAGGCGGCGGCTTAACGATTGCCGCGGCAGCTCTGTCAGACATTCCGAAAGCCGCGGCTGCCGATTATCCTTATTTAAGCAACTTTGAACGGGCCATTGATGTGGCGCTTGAACAGCCGTACCTTGAAATCAATTCCTTCTTTAGAAGAAATGGCAGCCCGAAGACAGAGGAACAGGTAATGCAGACACTTTCATATTTTGATATTATGAATCTTGCTGATCGAGTGAAGGTGCCTGTCCTGATGTCGATCGGACTGATTGACAAGGTCACGCCGCCGTCCACCGTGTTTGCAGCGTACAATCACTTGGAGACAGAGAAAGAGCTGAAGGTGTATCGCTACTTCGGGCATGAGTATATCCCCGCCTTTCAAACGGAAAAACTAGCTTTCTTTAAGCAGCATTTGAAAGGCTGATAAACGTGAAAAGCCGCCGCACCTCATCGGGCGGTTTTTTTCTGCAAACTGTCGGAATGAAACCAGACTGGAGACGAATAGATATGAAACAAAGGATCATTGATGAATTAAAACGAATCGAACAGTCATACGGCGTCAAAATCGTATATGCCGTTGAATCAGGAAGCCGGGCCTGGGGATTCCCATCCCAGGACAGTGACTACGATGTCCGCTTTATTTATGTTTCCAAAAAGGAATGGTATTTTTCAATTGAGCAGGAGCGGGATGTCATTGAGGAACCGATTCACGATTTGCTGGATATCAGTGGCTGGGAGCTGAGAAAGACGCTGCGCCTCTTCAAAAAATCAAACCCGCCGCTCCTTGAATGGCTGTCCTCAGACATTGTGTATTACGAAGCATTTACAACCGCAGAGCAGCTCAGAAAGCTGCGGACGGAGGCGTTTAAACCCGAAGCAAGCGTGTATCACTATATCAATATGGCGAGAAGGAACGTCAAGGATTACCTTCAAGGGCAAGAGGTCAAAATCAAAAAGTATTTCTACGTGCTTCGGCCTATCTTGGCTTGCAAATGGATTGAAAAGCACGGAACCATTCCGCCAATGGATTTTACTGTGTTGATGAATGAACTTGTTACTGATTCTGAGCTGAAGGCGGAAATGGAAACCTTGCTTGAACGGAAAAGAAGAGGCGAAGAGCTGGATCTTGAAGCGCGAATCCATGTCATTCACCAATTCATCGAAACGGAAATCGAAAGAATCATGGAAGCGGCAAAAACGATGAAAGCAGAACAGAAGGATATGACGCCTGAACTGAATCGTTTGCTTTTGAATACGGTTGAAGAAGTGTGGAAGGATGGAGGAAGCTGATATTTTTTGTCGCTTCCTTTTCCCCTTTATTCGACACGATTCCCCGACTTTCTAACTATCTGATTGTGAGAAAACCACAAAAATAATCAGAATCTTTGTATTTTGAGAATATTGTGAACGACGGTTTTGTCCATTTACAATAAACTCATACAAATACTTCTTAGATTGCGGGGTGTTGAGGTTGGAAGTGATCACAAGAGATTTTTTCTTATTTTTATCCAAAAGCGGCTTTCTCAATAAAATGGCGAAGAACTGGGGAAGCCGGGTAGCAGCGGGTAAAATTATCGGAGGGAATGATTTTAACAGTTCAATCCCGACCATTCGACAGCTAAACAGCCAAGGCTTGTCAGTTACTGTCGATCATTTAGGAGAATTTGTGAACAACGCCGAGGTCGCGCGGGAGCGTACGGAAGAGTGCATTCAAACCATTGCGACGATTGCGGATCAACAGCTAAACTCACACGTTTCTTTAAAAATGACGTCTTTAGGTCTCGATATAGATATGGATCTGGTCTATGAAAATATGACGAAAATCCTGCAGACGGCCGAAAAGCATAAAATCATGGTCACCATTGATATGGAAGATGAGGTCAGATGCCAGAAAACACTTGATGTCTTCAAGGATTTCAGAAAGAAATACGAGTATGTGAGCACAGTGCTGCAAGCCTATCTGTACCGAACGGAAAGTGACATTGACGATTTGGATTCTTTACACCCGTTCCTTCGCCTTGTAAAAGGAGCTTATAAAGAATCGGAAAAAGTAGCTTTCCCGGAGAAAAGCGATGTCGATGAAAATTACAAAAAAATCATCCGGAAGCAGCTCTTAAACGGTCACTATACAGCGATTGCCACGCATGACGACAAAATGATCGATTATACAAAGCAGCTTGCCAAAGACAATGGCATCGCCAATGACCAGTTTGAATTTCAGATGCTGTACGGCATGCGGTCGCAAACCCAGCTCAACCTCGTAAAAGAAGGTTATAACATGAGAGTCTACCTGCCATACGGCGAAGATTGGTACGGCTACTTTATGAGACGCTTAGCAGAACGTCCGTCAAACATTGCATTTGCTTTTAAAGGAATGACAAAGAAGTAAAAAGGAGAGATTATCATGACAACACCTTACAAACACGAACCATTCACAAATTTCCAAGATCAAAACAACGTGGAAGCGTTTAAAAAAGCGCTTGCGACAGTAAGCGAATATTTAGGAAAGGACTATCCGCTTGTCATTAACGGCGAGAGAGTCGAAACAGAAGCGAAAATCGTGTCGATCAACCCAGCTGATAAAGAAGAAGTCGTCGGCAGAGTGTCAAAAGCTTCTCAAGAGCACGCAGAGCAAGCCATTGAAGCTGCTGCGAAAGCATTCGAAGAGTGGAGATACACGTCTCCGGAAGAAAGAGCGGCTGTCCTGTTCCGCGCTGCTGCCAAAGTCCGCAGAAGAAAACATGAATTCTCCGCTTTGCTTGTCAAAGAAGCAGGGAAGCCATGGAACGAGGCGGATGCTGATACGGCTGAAGCGATCGACTTCATGGAATATTATGCGCGCCAAATGATCGAACTGGCAAAAGGCAAACCGGTCAACAGCCGTGAAGGCGAGAAGAACCAATATGTATACACGCCGACTGGTGTAACAGTTGTCATTCCGCCTTGGAACTTCTTGTTTGCGATCATGGCGGGAACAACAGTGGCGCCGATCGTTACTGGAAATACCGTTGTTCTTAAACCTGCGAGCGCTACGCCTGTCATTGCTGCGAAATTCGTTGAGGTGCTTGAAGAGTCTGGATTGCCGAAAGGCGTAGTCAACTTCGTTCCTGGCAGCGGGGCGGAAGTTGGTGATTACCTTGTTGACCATCCGAAAACAAGCCTGATCACTTTTACGGGATCAAGAGAAGTTGGCACGAGAATTTTCGAACGTGCGTCTAAAGTCCAGCCGGGCCAGCAGCACTTAAAACGTGTGATTGCTGAAATGGGCGGAAAAGATACAGTTGTCGTTTGTGAAGATGCAGATGTGGAACTTGCCGCACAATCGATCTTCCAGTCAGCGTTCGGCTTTGCGGGACAAAAATGTTCTGCAGGTTCACGTGCAGTTGTCCATGAAAAAGTGTATGATCAATTATTGAAGCGTGTCATTGAGATTACGGAATCAAAAGTTACGGCAAAACCTGACAGCGCGGATGTTTATATGGGACCTGTTATTGACCAAGGTTCTTATGATAAAATTATGAGCTATATTGAGATTGGAAAACAGGAAGGGCGTTTAGTAAGCGGCGGCACTGGTGACGATTCAAAAGGATACTTCATCAAACCGACGATCTTCGCCGACCTTGATCCGAAAGCAAGACTCATGCAGGAAGAAATTTTCGGGCCTGTCGTTGCATTTTCTAAAGTGTCAAACTTTGACGAAGCTTTAGAAGTGGCAAACAATACTGAATACGGTTTGACAGGCGCGGTTATTACAAACAACCGCAAGTACATCGAGCGTGCGAAACAGGAATTCCATGTCGGAAACCTGTACTTCAACCGCAACTGTACGGGCGCTATCGTCGGCTACCATCCGTTTGGCGGCTTCAAAATGTCCGGAACGGATTCAAAAGCAGGCGGTCCGGATTACTTGGCACTGCACATGCAGGCTAAAACAATCAGTGAAATGTTCTAAAGCGGGACTAAATGGGCATCCTCCCTGCGGGGATGTCCATTTCATCCATATACCATAAAAAAGAGGAGGAAGTGCCATAGAAAACACACAGCTGATTATTTCGATTTGTATTTATATGGCGGGGATGATGCTGATCGGCTACTTCGCTTACAAGCGCACGTCGAATCTGACGGATTACATGCTTGGAGGACGCTCTTTAGGTCCGGCCGTAACCGCTCTCAGTGCGGGCGCTGCCGATATGAGCGGCTGGCTGCTGATGGGGCTCCCGGGTGCCATGTTCTCAACAGGTCTGAGCGGGATTTGGATTGTGTTCGGACTTTGCCTCGGAGCATGGGCGAACTGGCTCTATGTTGCGCCGCGGCTGAGAACCTATACTGAACAAGCGGGGAACTCCATCACAATTCCCGGGTTTCTTGAGAATCGCTTCGGAGACCATTCGAAGCTGCTGAGACTGTTTTCAGGGATTGTGATTTTAGTCTTCTTCACATTTTATGTTTCGTCCGGAATGGTATCCGGCGGCGTTTTATTCAACAGTATTTTGGGAATGGATTATCATACAGGCTTATGGGTTGTAACTGGTGTTGTTGTGGTTTATACCTTATTTGGCGGCTTTTTGGCAGTCAGCTGGACGGATTTTGTTCAGGGGATCATTATGTTTGCCGCACTCATCCTTGTTCCAATCGTTACGTTTTTCCACACGGGGGGAGCAAGTGAAACAGTTACTGAAATCCGGTCTGTTGATCCAGATATGTTTGATATTTTTAAAGGAACAAGCGTCCTTGGCATTATTTCTTTGTTTGCCTGGGGTTTGGGATACTTTGGACAGCCGCATATCATTGTGCGTTTTATGGCGATAACGTCTGTCAAAGAGATCAAAAGAGCGCGCAGGATCGGAATGGGATGGATGATGCTGTCTGCAGTCGGCGCTGTGCTGACCGGTTTGGGCGGACTCGCTTATTACCATCAGAATGGCATGACACTGAAGGACCCAGAGACCATTTTTATTCAATTAGGGAATATCTTGTTCCATCCGATTATCACAGGCTTTCTCATTTCAGCGATTTTGGCCGCGATTATGAGTACAATTTCTTCCCAGCTGCTTGTGACATCAAGCTCTCTGGTCGAAGATTTGTATAAGTCGATGTTCAGGCGCTCGGCTTCTGATAAAGAGCTGGTGTTTTTGGGCCGTTTGGCTGTGCTTGTGATTTCTGTCATCGCGTTATTCCTTGCTTGGGAGAAAAATAATACGATCCTTGGATTGGTAAGCTACGCATGGGCGGGCTTCGGTGCATCATTCGGGCCGGTTGTGCTGCTCAGTCTGTTTTGGAAACGAATGACCAAATGGGGGGCACTCGCCGGCATGATTGTGGGAGCAGCAACTGTAATCATTTGGGCGAATGCCGGTCTTTCGGACTTTCTGTATGAAATCATACCTGGTTTTGCTGCGAGTCTATTATCTGTCTATATCGTCAGTATATTGACGCGGGCTCCGTCACAAGCTGTTGCAGACCAGTTTAAAGACTACCAAGATACAATGTCACAATGAAGATTGAAAGGAGGAGGAAGGGGCTGTCCCTTTTTCCTCTTTTCTCCTTTTAAACGGCCGTTTTTTTCTTTTGGAAACGAACGTATTTTTTTCTATACAAATAGACCCGGTATGGATATGATTAAAGTAAAAAAAAGTATAGGAGAAAAAGGTATGGAAGAGCTTTTAGAGAGAGTTTTTTCATTTTCAGATGTTGATAAGCTGATTGACTTTATCAGTTATGAACTGCAAAAACCAGTCATACTGGAAAGTGCGGATTTCTTTTTGTTAGCCTATAATTCTTACTATATTAACCATTTTGACTCTGCTAATCAGCAGACTATTTTTTCGAAAAAATGTCCGGTTCAGATTTTTGAGAGGTTTCTAAAGGATGGAGTCATTGAAAAACTGAAAACAGAACCTGAGCCTTTTCGCGTCAATAAAATTGAAAGCATTGGGTTAAACCAGAGAGTGGTCGTAAGCGCAAAGCACAAAGGGGACGTCATGGGCTACATCTGGGTTCAGGAGCTGGACGAAAATCTGACGGAAGAAGAACTCGATTTTTTGTATGAGACCTCTTTCCATGTCGGGAAAATCATTTATAAAACCAATAAGCTGAAACAGGAGAAGGAAGAAAAAGCAGAAGATCTGATCAAACGGGCGATCTATGAGCAATTCACCTCTGAGAAGGAACTCAGACGGGAAGCTGAAAGAATCAACACCGTGCTGCCTTCCATGTTTTCAGTTGTCATCCTGCACGCCGCGAATGGGGATGGGGAAGCGGTTGAGGATTTAAAGGAAAATATCAGGTCGTACTTAAATTTAAGGGATAAAGTCAGTCATGTCTTAACGATCGATTCAAATATTGTCATCGTCGTAGCGAGTTTTTTCCAAAAAAGCTCCGTCTCCTCGGCAGCTTCTGAATTTATTAACAAGCTGTTAACACATTTTCACTTTCAAAAAATTCCCACCCCTATTTATATCGGTATCGGAAACGAATATGATCACCTTTTAAAACTTGGCAAGAGCTACACAGAAGCGCTTGAAGTAATAAAAGCAGCGGAGATCACCGGCAATCAAGAAAATATTCCATATGAATATGCAAAACTCGGCATTTACCGTTATTTAGAGAGCATTGAACAGAAAAATCAATTTTTAGAATACGAGAATAAGGATTTGGCTTTATTAAAAGCAAAAGACCAAGAAAGCAGCACCGAGCTGCTGAAAACGCTGGAAATCTATCTCCTCAACAACTGCAAAACCAAACCAGCAGCAGAACAGCTGTTTATTCACCAAAATACATTGAATTACCGCATCAAACAAATTACTGAAATGACGTCGATTAATTTAAGCGATTTTAGGACACGATGCCAGCTTTATCTTGATTTGATGCTGATGAAAAAGAAATAAAAAAGAAACCAGTACATGTACTGGTTTCGTCTTCACTTAAAATCCTCTGTAAACATAAGGATCATCAGGCTTTTTAATGGTGTTCCAGTCGGTCACTTTCACGACAGGGAGAGTTGACTTGAATGGCTGATAATATTCTGAGGCCAGCGTGCCTTTAATATGAATCCATTCATCATCCTTGATGTTCATGTCCTTCGGAAACTCCACAAGCATCCCATACACGCCGGAATCAGCGATACAGTGAATGATGCCAAACCTCAACACGAACTGCTGGTTTTTGTTAATCGCATTTCCTTTATACGCAAATCCATGAAATTCAATCGTCCGTCCGAGAAATTCACCCGGGTAGTTATAAATGGTTTCCATTCCTTTTAGGAAATCATCATCAGTCAGAGAAATCTCTTTTTTGCCGGAATACTTATCAAACAGCTGTTTCATCTGTTTGTCATAGCTGTCTTGCGCGTAATAAAGGCTGGCATCAGGTCGCAAATACTGTGTTTGTGAATAATGGTCTCCGCTCTCCATCGCTTTAAACGAGAACCCTTTTGTTTTGACAATGGATGAGTCAAGCGTCGCAATCGGGAAGAAAATGCCTGACACCAAAGGAAAAAGAAAAACAACATAAATCAAATAACGCTGATAAAACGGCTTGTTTTGTTCATGGTCATGCTCGTGATCGTGGCCGCACCCGCAATCATGATCATGTTGATGTCCGCCTTTATCAGGTGATTTGATAAATACATATGCTTGAACGGCTGTCAGAATGGCCAACAGGAAGATCGCAATAAAGGAAAGATAGGAATATTTCATATTGATATATTTTGTAAGATTCCCTGAGGCATGCAGATGATAAAAGAAAAACGTAAATCCCATCAGCACCAATAGACGAAACATCCAATCACCCCTTTACCAGTAGTGATCCCGCTAAGACGAGCACGACAATGTACGTAATCAGCAGGAAAACAAATCGTTTTTTGAACGCCGCAAGCATCATCAATAGATTTTTAATATCCACCATCGCCCCAAATACGAGAAAGGCGATGAGCGATCCTAATGAAAATGTGCTGCTGAAGGAAGACGCGATGAACGCATCGACTTCTGAACAGAGCGACAAGACAAACGCCAGCCCCATCATCACAAGGGAAGAAGATACATCATTTTGCCCGATCGCAAGCAGAGTGGATGTTTTGACATACGTCTGCATAGCGGCTGCGATAAAGGCGCCGATGATTAAATATTTCCCCACGGAGAAAAATTCATCAATGGCATGCCGCAAGGTCCCTCCCAGCTTTTGTAGCAGGGTGTGGTGATGATGGTGGTGATGCCCGGGTTCCTCAGGCTTTAAAAGCTGGTTATCCTTAAATTGATAGGATAAGATGATCCCAATGATCAACGAAACGGCAAGCGCCAGTCCGCCTCGATAAAAGACAACGCTCCATCTATTCCCGAACGCAATAAAAGTAGAAAATAAGACGATAGGATTGATGATAGGCGCGGTCAGCATGAAAGCAACGCCCGCATGCAGAGGAACCCCCTTTAACAGCAGCCGCCTCGTTATTGGGATAATGCCGCATTCACAGGCGGGAAATAAAACGCCGGCCAGCGCGCCGAATAGAACGGCGAGAAAGCGGTTCTTTGGCATGATTCTTGCAATCATTTCTTCAGAAACAAACATTTGAATGATTCCGGAAAGGATGACGCCGATCAGAATAAACGGAATGGCTTCTATTAAAATGCTGATAAAAATAGAATTCAGCTGAAGAAAAGATGATTGTGCTGTCACAATAAAACCTCCGCTCATGTTAAGCTGCCTTTTATCATATCAGAAAAAAGGCACTGCTTGTTTGACGGAGGAGGAGGAAAAATTGTTTCACTTTGTTTAGGATTTTAAAAATTCGAATATGATTCTATCTGTTTCAGCAGCGTCTTTCCCGAGCCAAATCAGGTGCCCCCATGAGTGAAGCAAACAGAGAACAGCGCCAGGAATGTGTTTTTTAGCATGATGGGCATGTGACTTGTCGATAAAACCATCATAAACACTTTGCATAATCAATACGGGGCATGAGATGGCCTGCAGCTCCTTTGAAGAGATAGCGGCGGTTTGTGACAAGTCTAGCAGAAAGCCGTCACCGGAGCGCTGCCGGCTGTTCATTTTCCGAAATGCTTCAATGTCTTTTTCATCCATCATGGTCTTGATTCTCTGAAACGACAGCGTGCTGAATTGCGGGCTCATGGCTTTGAACATCAAACGCGGGAAGGCGTTATTCAGAGAAGAAATCAGCTTCCATATCCACTTTTCCACCGGCGGGCGAAAGAGGATTTTCCCCATTTTATATTCAGCGTCTTTTGGGGTGAGCCATTCTTTGGTCACCGCGGATTGCAGGGTCAGAGTGATTGCTCTTTCAGGATAATGTGAAGCAAAGCTTATGCCGCTCGGGCCTCCTGCTGAGATGGCCATCACATGCACACTGTCAATTTGCAGATGATCTAATAGCTTTACATAGAAACGGCAGGCCTCAGCAAGACTTTTTCCGATCTCTTTTGACGTCTGTCCGTAACCGGGCCTTGAAGGCGTGATGATGGAATACCCCTGTTCAATCAATCCTGTGTACCCGAACTCCTCGTAACAATTTGAATGTCCGCCATGCATGACAAGAATGGGGGTTCCCTTGCCCGCAACGGAATATTCAAGCGTATGTCCTTCAATAGTGATCGTTTCGACTCGTCTTTTCATCTGTTTCTCCCATTTGTTTTCTGCCTATTATAGGGCTTTCAACCATTTACTACAAGGAGGGAAAATGAATAAACACAAGTCATGAAATATGATATACTTTGTATTGATATTCATTCTCAATTAAAGTGTTTTGATATAGGTGAACGGGAGGCAGGACGGATGGCTGAGAATCAAGAGGTATATGACGTTACGGTGATAGGCGGGGGACCGATCGGGCTGTTTACGGCTTTTTACTGCGGGATGCGGGAGCTGAAAACGAAAGTGATCGAATTTTTGCCGCGGCTCGGAGGCAAAGTGTCTTTATTCTTTCCTGAGAAAATTATTCGCGATATCGGCGGAATACCGGAAATTGCGGGAAAGCAGCTGATCAAGCAGCTGAAGGAGCAGGCGGCGACGTTTGATCCCGACATCGTGCTGAATCAGCGTGTGACCGGATTTGAACGCCTGGAAGACGGCACCATTGTGTTGACGGGTTCTGAAGGAGAAAAGCATTATACACGTACCGTGATTTTAGCTGTCGGCATGGGAACGCTTGAGGTCAATGAGTTTGACAGTGAGGATGCGACCCGGTACGCGGGCAAAAATCTTCATTATGGAGTGGAGAAGCTTGATGCCTTTAAAGGCAAGCGGGTCGTCATATCAGGCGGCGGTGATACTGCAGTCGATTGGGCCAATGAGCTTGAGCCGATTGCGGCGTCTGTGACTGTCGTTCACCGGCGCGAGGAATTCGGCGGAATGGAAAGCAGCGTGACGAAAATGAAGCAATCATCGGTGCGGGTGCTCACGCCTTATCGTCTGGAGCAGCTACGCGGCGATGAGGAGCGCATCCAAAGCGTGACTGTTTGTCATACTGTGTCTGGCCAGAGGGAAGACATAGAGGTTGACGAGCTGATCATTAATCATGGTTTTAAAATTGATCTCGGACCGATGAAGGAGTGGGGGCTGGAGATTGAAGAAGACAGGGTAAAAGCGGACACACATATGCGGACGAACCTTCCGGGCGTGTTTGTGGCGGGTGACGCGGCTTTTTATGAAAGCAAGCTGAAATTGATTGCAGGCGGTTTTGCAGAAGGCCCTACAGCGGTCAACAGCGCGAAGGCTTATTTGGACCCTAAGGCTGAGAATATGGCGATGTATTCAACCCATCACAAAAAATTGGTGCATAAATAAAACAGCCCTTGAGAAAAGGGCTGCTCAGATTGATGACTTTGTCATCTTTTCAGCGTGATTGAAAACCCTTGAAGTCTAGGAAGGATGAGCATTGGAGCACAGCGAATGCAGCAATTCGTGAGCACCAACGCGCAGGACTGACAACGAATGCGAGGGTTTGTCGACACGCTGAACAGCCCTTTAAGAAAAGGGCTGTGAGCAATCAGCTGTGAAGAAGCTTTTTTTCCGCCTGTTGATTCTGAATCAAAGCAAACAACTCATCCTGTTCTTGAACAACGGTGAATCCATAAGCGCCGGCAGCTGAGTCATCACCTATACAGACGATGGGAGGCCGGTTCGCTGATGGTTCCGGTGAAATGCCGATTTGTTCGCCTGTGCTGATCAATTGCTGAACGGACGGTTTGCTTGGACAGATGATCATGTGCAGCGGAGATTCATTGACGGTTCGCTGAATCATGTGGGTGAACCGGTCATCTATGACGTTTTCATGGGTGATATAAAACGAACAGGACTCATGCTTCTGCATGTTTTCCACTGAATGACGGCTCCCGACCACAAGACGTTTTTCTGAATCTGGCTGAACGGACGAGACGAGAAAACCCCGTTTCTCAAGCTCCGTCTCTGCATGTTCAGATGCCGCACTTAGTCGGGCTGTCAGCTGGCGGATGTCGATTTTCTTGGATGCCAGCGCTTGGAAAAATGCACAAACCGCATGGCGCGATGTGAAAAAAATGTCTTCAAATATGCCGATTTTTCGAAGAATCTCTTCATTGACAGGCATGTTCTCAATCCGCCATTTCGGCCATTCGATGACATCGGCACCGGAAGCACGCAGCTTGTCTGCAAGCGGGTCTTCATCTTCGCCATGAGTGACCACCATCATATGCTGTCCGATGAGCGGTTTGCTTTCAAACCAGCTGTGTGTTTGAAAATTGACGATATCCCCGATGACGATAATCGCAGGGTTTGTAATCTGGTGTTCTTGTACTTTTTGCTGAATGTTCTCAAGCGATCCTTTCACGCTCCGCTGGCGGCCCCATGTTCCCCATTGGACCACAATGACAGGGACAGAAGGCGATTTTCCGTATGCGATGAGCTGCTGGCAAATATAAGATAAATTCTTGACGCCCATGTAAAAGACAAGGGTTTGAACGCTTCGGGCAAGCCCCTCCCAGTCCAGATTCGGGGTTCCTTTTAATGATTTGTCATGCGCGGTAATCATGGCAAAAGACGATGCGAAATCCCGATGCGTGACGGGGATGCCGGCATATAACGGCGCTGCAATTCCGGAGGTGATGCCCGGCACCATTTCATAGCGGATGCCATGCTCATGGAGAGCATCTGCTTCCTCGCCTACTCTGCCGAATACACTCGGATCTCCGCCTTTCAAACGGACGACGGTTAATCCCTTTGATGCTTCTTCAACCAGCAGGGCATTAATGTCTCTTTGTTTCATAAAATGGCGGTCTGGCCGTTTTCCGCAATAAATAAATTGGCAGTCTGATGATGCGAATTCGAGCAGCTTCGGGTTGGCGAGCCGGTCATATAAAATGACATCCGCTTCCTCCAGCGCCTGCTTCCCTTTAATGGTGAGCAGCCCGGGATCGCCGGGGCCCGCTCCCACGAAATATACGATTCCGTTCTTCATGATCATGTCATCCTTCCGTCACTGTGAAAAATGAAGGGTCACTTGAAAAGTGATCCAAAGCGTGTCGACAAGCTCTTGCATTCGTTATCAGGCCCGCGCATTGGCGCTCGCTCAAAAAGGCGAGCGGCTACAAGCGTCCTGCGCGAGCGCCGCTGTCACAGGATGATGCGGAAGTCTGCGCCCATGCTCGGCCGTCCTGAACTCAAGGATTTTCAACACTGAAAAGAGGACAACATCCTAAAACCTTAACCCGCTTTAGGATGTTGTCAACAATCTGGGAATCACTTGAAAAGCGATTCGGATGTTTGGTTAATATAAAAGATAAACATGTTCTCCTTCGACCAGCGTTTCGTATGTTTTGACACATCCGTGATCTGGTTCTTGGACGATTCCATCTTCTAAAGAGATTTTCCAGTCGTGCATCGGGCAGAAAACATATTCGCCGCTGACGATGCCTTCCGCCAGGACGCCGCCCTTGTGCGGACAGCGATTTTCGATGGCCCGGATGCTTCCGTTTGAAAGCTTAAAAACCGCAAGCTCCTTATCTTCAATATACACTGTTTTGCCTAATTGTTCAGGTAATTCTTCAATTTTACTGATCCATACTTTTGTTACGCCTTTGTTTACCATGTCCATTCCTCCTTCATGTTTGTTTTTTGTCATTATGATGTGGTCACGACGTTTTGAAATAATTCATTAGAGCTTTGTTTGTTTTCCAAAAAGCCCTTCCATGGATCCTTGTGGACAGAGAGTGTTTCGTTCATTCGGCCGTTTAGCTCCTGCCGTTTTTCCGGATCGTTTAATACGGATTGGACATGGGATAAACCGACGCGCTCAAGCCAGGCGGAAGTGCGCTCCAGATAGTTTGCGGTTTCCCGGTAATATTGCAGGTAGGCGCCTGCGTATTCTAAGACTTCTTCATTTGTTTTCACCTTCATCAGCAAATCACCGGCGCGTAAATGGGTTCCGCCGTTTCCTCCGACGTAAAGCTCCCAGCCTCCGTCAATGCCGACAACGCCAAGGTCCTTAATGCCGGACTCTGCACAGTTTCGCGGGCAGGCAGATACGGCCATTTTCACTTTGTGTGGCGTGTTGAGTCCTTCAAATTTTTTCTCAAGGTCGATGCCTAATGCCATGGAGTCTTGCGTGCCGAAGCGGCAGAATTGCTGGCCTACACATGTTTTTACTGTGCGCAGTGTCTTTCCGTACGCGTAGCCTGACGGCATATCAAGATCTTCCCATACCTTCGGAAGGTCTTCTTTTTTCACGCCGATGAGATCAATCCGCTGGCCTCCGGTCATTTTCACGAGCGGGATCTCATACTTGTCGACGACATCGGCGATCTTGCGCAAATCTGTGGAGTTGGTCACGCCGCCGTACATCCGAGGCACGACTGAATATGTTCCGTCTTTTTGAATATTGGCGTGCATTCGTTCGTTTACAAAGCGGGAAGTACGATCATCCTCGTATTTGGTTGGATTGATCATGCCTAGGTAATAGTTAAGGGCCGGCCGGCATTTGGAACAGCCTTCTGGCGTTTTCCAGCCGAGTACGTTCATGATTTCTCTTGTATGTGACAGCCCTTTGGCTTTGATTTGTTCTACGACTTCATCTCTTGACAATGTGGTGCAGCTGCAAATCGCTTCTTTTTGCGCTGATGCATCAAAGTCTGATCCGAGCGTATGTTGGAGGATTTCTTCTACGAGCGGCTTACAGCCTCCGCATGAACGGGATGCACCGGTGCATGCTTTGATCTCGTCCGTTGACGAGCAGCCCTTTTCCTGTATGGCTAGAATGATGTCACCTTTTGACACGCCGTTACAGCCGCAGATGATTTCATCATCGCTCATCGCTGCGGTAATGCTTGTGCCGGCTTCTTGATTGAGAGGCTGTAAGATTGAGATTTTAGAGGTTTCAGTGATATCGGCTTCTTTTTGAATCATAGAAAACAGGCGGTTGCCCTCGCTGCTGTCGCCGAATAAAACAGCACCGACAATTTGATTGCCTCTCAGGACGATTTTTTTATAGATGCCATCCTGTTCATCGAAGACTTTAATCGCTTTTTTCTCCTCTGATTCATCAAAGTCACCGGCGGAGAAAACCTCGACGCCTGATACCTTTAGCTGAGTAGAGAGGACGGAACCTTCATACGGTTTCGTTTCGATGCCGCATATATGCTTCGCCAGCACTTTTGCCTGTTCATAAAGCGGCGCCACGAGCCCGTAAGCCATTCCCCGGTGCTCAGCGCATTCGCCGACCGCATAAATATGGGGGATTTCAGTTTCCATATAATCGTTGACAATGATACCGCGGTTCACCGGAATGCCGCTTTCCGCGCCAAGCTGTGTATTCGGGCGGATGCCGACAGCCATGACGATTAAATCAGCTTCAATGCTTGTGCCGTCTTTGAACCGGAGACCTTCGACACGGCCATCACCGATAATTTCTTCGGTTTGTTTTTCAAGTAAAAATGTCATTCCTTGTTTTTCTAATTCGTTTTGCAGCAGGCGCCCAGCCGTTGCATCAAGCTGCCGTTCCATCAGAAATGGGGCAAGGTGGATGACAGAGACATCCATGCCGAGATTCAAGAGCCCGCGTGCGGCTTCCAAACCAAGCAGGCCTCCGCCGATGACGGCAGCTTTTTTATATTGTTTGGACGCGGCGAGCATCGTGTCTGTATCTTTTATGTCCCGGAAAGCTGTGACGCCTTTTTTGTCTGCGCCCGGAATCGGAAGGATAAAAGGGACAGATCCGGTTGCCAGGATCAATTCGTCGTAAGGCTGGATTCTGTCTGCATCTGTGATGACTGTTTTGTTTTCCGTGTCCACTTTGATGACTGTTTCATTTGTATATAATTGAATATGGTTTTCTTCGTACCAGTCCCAATCGTTTAACGTAATATCTTTAATGTCTGTATCGCCTTGAAGCACTTTTGATAACAGGATTCGGTTATAGTTGGGATGCGGTTCGGCACCGAAAATTGTGATCTGAAACTCGTCTTTTGCAACACTCAGTATCTCTTCAATGGCCCTTACCCCGGCCATTCCGTTTCCAACAAGAACTAGCTGTTTTTTTCCCATCAGATGATCCGCTCCTTATCAATGTTTTTTTCAGCGTAGCACAGCAAAAAGAAATATTTAAGATGCATGTTATAAAATGTAACAAAATATACGAAAAGTTCTAAAAATTTTATGAAAAATTTAAAAAGGCCTGATTCGGACGGCGCACACCTTAAAACCGGGCATTTTGCAGGCTGGATCTAAGGTCTCGCCGATTAAATCATTCACATTTTGAGCATCTGCCCAATGGATGGGAACAAAAACGGTGTCTTTTCTGATTTGATCTGATAATTTGCTGCGGACGGTGATGCTCCCCCGCGGCGATTCTATTTTTACGAGCACACGGTCTTCAATTTGAAAGGACGCTGCTGTTTGCGGATGGATTTCCATAAATGATTCAAAATGTCTCGCGGCAAGGGCGGCGCTTTTTCTCGTTTGGACGCCTGTTAAGTAGTGAGCCATGACTCGGCCTGTCGTTAAATAAAGCGGGTAATCGGCTGTCGGCTTCTCTTTTGGAACTGCCGTGTCGTTTGGAATCACACTTAGTGCCGCTTTTTGATCCGGATGTGCGAATGAGTCCGCAAATAAGCGCCCGGTTCCAAGGTGATCAGGTTCCGGACACGGCCAATGAATGCCGCCTTCACGCCTGAGCCTGTCGTATGTGATGCCCGAATAATCAGCAATCCCGCCCCGGCTTGCTTCTCTTAATGTCACGCGGCCTTCGGCATTTGTCATGGTGCCCTCATCTTCTAAGTAAGAGGAGGCGGGCAAAATCACATCTGGTATGTCGCCGTCTCAGAAATAAAGATGCGGATGTATAGGTTTTCAAGGACACGTTTCGTGCGTGTCTTTTTATTTTCTCTTGATTTTCATCGGTGAAGCGATCAAAATAAATAGTAATAATTACGATTTATTGATGAGAGGAGTTTTCTGATTGAATCAACACACGCTGCTGCTGGAAAAACCGGAGCGACTTCAATATTTTGGGTCGGTCAGTCCGCTGAAAGGCGATAAACCTGTAGAAAAAGAAAAAATGAAGGATCTGCAAAACATCAGAAAAGATTATTTTTTTGACATTCAGCATGTAGGTGTCGCTAACGTGTCCCATCCGGTCACAATCACTTCTGTCATGGCGCCTGCTAAGCAAACAACGGCCGCAAACTTTACAATGACTTGTGATTTGCGGAGAAATCAAAAGGGAATTAACATGAGCCGGTTAACAGAGCTGCTTCAAGCCTATCATCAAAACGGCTGGATTCTCTCATTTTCCATACTTCAGCAATTTACGAAAGAGCTTGCGGAAAACATGGGCCAGTCCTCCGCATCAGTCGAAGTGCGGTTTCCATGGTTTTTCGAACGAAAAAGCCCGAAGCTTGAGAAAGCGGGCCTGATGCATGCTGACATATGGATGTCTGTCACCTATCGGGAAGATCAGCCGTTTGAACAGCATGCCGGCATCTCAGCGAAAGTAACGACCCTGTGCCCTTGCTCCAAGGAAATCAGTGAATACAGCGCCCATAATCAGAGGGGAACGGTCAGCATTTGGGCTGACATTCATCCGGCTGCATCGCTGCCAAGTGATGTTAAAGCCGATTTGCTTCATGCAGCGGAATCAAATGCCTCCGCTAGACTGCACCCGGTGTTGAAGCGCCCTGATGAAAAAGCCGTAACAGAAACGGCATATGAAAACCCGAGATTTGTGGAGGATCTCGTCCGGCTGATCGCTGCCGATTTGTATGAGCTTGAATGGGTGACAGCTTTTGAGATTGAATGCCGCAATGAAGAATCGATCCATCTTCACGACGCCTATGCAAAGCTGCGTTTCTCGAAACAGGAGGATCGAATATGAAACTCTTATTATTTGTTGCAGTTCTTGTACCGGCCATCCTGCTCTGGCCATGCGGAAGAACACACAAGCGCTGATAAGAAGAAAACGGCAGATCACGCAACGTCTGAGCAAAAGACAGAGGAAACCAGCATTGATTGGACAAAGCCTTCAGGCGGTGAATACCCGAATATCAAGGAGAAGCTTGTCTGGATTGATGTGAAAGACCAGAAGGCTTACCTTAAAGAAGGAAGCAAAACCTTATATACAATGATTGTCTCGTCAGGACTGGATCAAACAAAAGATGACGCTACGCCAAAGGGCACCTTTTATATAGAGCCTGAACGGGGAGAATGGTTTTTCTCTGAAGGATATCAGGAAGGCGCGGAATACTGGGTCTCATGGAAGAACCATGGCGAATTTCTATTTCACAGTGTACCGATGACAAAGGATAAAAAAGTCATCGAAAAAGAAGCAGAAAAGCTAGGGATGAAGGCATCTCATGGATGTATCAGACTGGCCATCCCAGATGCGAAATGGATGTATGAAAACATCCCTCAACATACAAAAGTTGTGATTGGCTGAATGGAAAAGCAGTTGACAAAAAGGAAAAAAGAACATACTATTTAAATCGTAACAATTACGTTTTGTAGAGAGGAGATTCTCCTATGTATAAATGGCTGACCATTGGCGGCGGCATCCAAGGCTCAACCTTGGCTGTGCATCTTGTGAAAAGCGGAAGGGCATCGATTGAGGAAATGGCTGTCATTGATCCCCATGAACGGCCTCTTGAATGCTGGAAACGAAACACAAGCCGCATTCAGATGAAATACTTACGCTCTCCTTCGGTTCATCACGTAGACACAGAGCCGTTCAGCCTGCAAACGTATGCGGATAAAAGCCAATGGCCGGAAGTGTTCCTTGGAAGATATAAAAGGCCCTCGCTGTCGCTCTTCAATCAGCACTGTGAGACGGTGCTGGACGAGATACAGATTGATCAAGCATGGAAAAGGGGCATGGTGACAAATCTGAGAAGGGAAGATGGATTGTGGGTAGCGGAGATAGATGGCGCCGGAACACTCACGGGTGAACGAGCGGTTTTAGCCATGAGTTTTTCCCATCAGCCCTTTTGGCCGGAGTGGGCAAAACCATTTCAGTATGACGGCGTTTATCATGTCTTTGACAGAGATGTACACGGTGTAAGCAATAAAAGGGTGCAAATGGCAGTTGTCGGCGGGGGGATAACGGCGGCTCATTATGCCGTAAAGCTCGCAGATGACGGCCATGATGTAACGATGCTGGCGAGGCATCCGTTTCGGATCTATGACTTCGACAGTGATCCGGGATGGCTTGGTCCGAAATATATGAAAGCATTCAGCGAAACGTCGGACTATCAACAGAGAAGGCAATGGATTACAAGCGCCAGACACCGCGGCTCTTTTCCAAAAGACATGTCAAGAAAGCTTGCTGTCTATAGGGAAGAGGGCAGAATAAAAGTCATTCAGGATGAAATTGAGTCTTGCCAAAAAACAGATGACGGCAAGCTAATGATACACGGAAAAACCAGCCAATCGCCATCTAAATACGAGCGTATCGCACTGGCAACAGGTTTTACTTCGGACATCAGCCGGTTCGATTGGGTACAGAGAGCAGCGCAAGCGGAGCAATTGCCTTATGCAGGCTGCGGTTTTCCGATCGGTGGCAAGGATTTGGAATGGGGAAAAGGAATATATGTGATGGGAGCCTTTGCTGAATTAGAAATCGGGCCGACAGCGAGAAATATTTACGGAGCGCGAAAAGCTGCTTACACCATTACATATACGGCGAAGCATACAAGTTAAATCGTAATGATTCTATTTTAAGAGGGGGACATTCATATGAAAAAAATTCCGGTTACCGTACTGAGCGGTTATCTTGGCGCGGGAAAAACAACATTGCTGAACAGCATTCTGCAAAATCGTGAAGGCTTAAAAATAGCCGTCATCGTCAACGATATGAGCGAGGTGAACATTGACGCGGGATTGGTTAAGCAGGAAGGCGGTCTTTCCAGAACAGATGAAAAGCTTGTGGAAATGTCAAACGGCTGCATTTGCTGCACGCTTCGTGAGGATTTATTAATTGAAGTCGAGAAACTGGTAAAGGAAGGGCGGTTTGATTATATCGTAATCGAATCGACGGGAATCAGCGAACCGATCCCGGTGGCCCAGACTTTTTCTTATATCGACGAAGAGATGGGGATCGACCTTACAAAATTCTGTCAGCTGGATACGATGGTGACAGTGGTTGATGCCAACCGTTTTTGGCATGATTATCAGTCAGGCGATAGCCTTCTGGACCGCAAAGAAGCATTAGGAGAAGAAGATGAAAGAGACATTGCCGACCTCTTGATCGATCAAATCGAGTTTTGCGATGTTCTGATCTTAAATAAATGTGATTTGGTCAGTGAGCAAGAACTCGAACAGCTTGAAAAAGTCCTTCGCAAACTGCAGCCAAGGGCCAAATTCATTCGTTCCGTCAAAGGAAATGTAAAACCGCAGGAGATTTTGCATACAGGGTTATTTAACTTTGAGGAAGCGAGCGGATCAGCCGGCTGGATTCAAGAGCTGACGGCAGGCCATGCGGAACACACCCCGGAAACAGAAGAATACGGCATTTCTTCATTTGTGTATAAGAGACGTTTGCCGTTTCATTCTACACGGTTTTATCATTGGATGGATCAAATGCCAAAGAATGTGGTCCGCGCAAAAGGAATCGTCTGGTGCGCCTCGCATAACAATCTCGCTTTGCTGATGTCGCAAGCTGGGCCGTCGGTAACGATTGAGCCTGTATCGTATTGGGTGGCGGCACTGCCAAATCTTGAACAGGAGCAAGTCAAACAGCAGGAGCCGGAAATTTTGGAGGACTGGGATCCGGAATTCGGCGACCGGCTGACGCAGCTGGTGTTTATCGGAACCGACTTGGATGAAGAAGCGATCACGAAAGAGCTTGATCAATGCCTGCTGACTGAGTATGAATTTGATTCCGACTGGTCGCTGTTTGAGGACCCATTCAAGTGGAAGCTGTATCAATAGGAAAAAAGCCGTCTCCTGAGGAGCGGCTTTTTTAATGAAACGTTTGTTTAAACATAATGAGCGTATTTTTTCTCAAGGATATTCTGAAAAGCGGCCGCTGCTGAGCAGATGGCCCAATAAATGAGAGCGGTCAGAATATACATGGTCATGTAATCAAACTCTCTGCCGCCGATGATTTTCGCATGCTGGAGCAATTCCGGCACTGTGATCATCGCAGCGAGAGAGGACGCTTTGATTAAGTCGAGCAATACGTTGGCAAGCGGAGGGAGCGCAATACGGACCGATTGCGGCAAAATGATGCCCCTCATTGTCTGCCAATAGGAAAGACCGAGAGAGGATGCGGCTTCCCACTGTCCTTTTTCAACGGATGAAATCGCTGAACGGTTAATTTCCGCAATGTAGGCTGCGCTGTTCAGGCTAAAGCCGATTAGAGCGGCAGTGACTGCGGAAAATTCAATCCCGATATAAGGAAATCCGAAATAAAGGATAAATAAGATCACTAAAATCGGGACGCCCCGCATAAAGGAAATATAGAGCTTCGCCGGCCATCTTAACAAGGCGAGTGTAGACATTCTGGCAAGTGATATGAACAGGCCGAGCACCGTTCCCGCAAACATGCTCACAAATGAGATGAGCAGTGTATATCCAATCCCTTGTATGACATAAGGAAACGAGTCAATCGCCAGCTTTGTGTTGAAAATATATTCCCACTGAATGCTATTGATCATGGCGTCCGATTACAAATCAACGTCTTGAACGTCGACTTCCAGTTTCTTTGATACATCTGCTTTATTGAAGAATTGTTTCGAGAGCTTAGCCAAAGTGCCATCCTTGCTCATCTCTTTCAATGTTTCGTTCATCTTTTTCTGTAGTGCCGCATTGCTTTTTTTCATGACGAGCGCCTGTTTGTTCGGCATATACTTAATGTCAGGATGGATCGTAATATTGAGATCCGGGAATGCTGCGAGCGCAAGTGTCTGCAGGTAATAGTCATTTAAAATGACATCAGTGCGTCCGTTGGCGACATCTTTTAAATACTGCTCATTGGTCGCATTATCATAAATGACTTCTTTGGCGCCGTATTTTCTCGCTACATCCATGTAGACTGTCGTAGCTGCGCCAGCCGCTTTCTTCCCTTTTAAATCCTTAAGCGTTTTAATTCCTGATAAATCGTCTTTTCGGACAATAGCTGTGCCGTATGAGTATTTATATGGAGTGGAAAACGCGAACTTCTTCTCGCGATCCTTTGTCACATCGATGTCATTTGCGGCTGCGTCAACCTGGCCGCTGTTCACCGCTGTCAGCATCCCGTCAATTCCCATCTCCTTGAACTCAACCTTTAGCCCCAGGCGTTTTGCCGCTTCACGAATGACTTCAACCTCATAGCCCGTCAGCTTATCGGAACCAGAATCGGTATCGTGGTAAGAAGTGGGATAAAGCGTGCCAGATGTAGCGACAACGATTTTTCCTTTGTCTTTGATCTGATCCCAGCCTGTATCCTTGGAATCGGCTTCATTTTTGCCGGAACAGGCTGCCAATATGAGAAAGAAAGCCATTGTGAAACTGAATATAACGGCTTTTGATTGCATGAATGATTTCACCTTTGTTTCCCCCAATCTGTTAATCAACTAAAAAGATAGCATTGAACATAAGGGGTTGCAATATGTTGAGCTCGTTTTCAAAAAGTTAGAATTGTGTAGACAAATGCGTGTGCACGTTTAAAAGCTGCTATGAAGGGAAGGAGTGATAAAAAAGGAGTTGTCCATGGATGAAAGCATTGACATACCAAGGAAAAGAGCATGTTGAAGTGAAGGATGCAGCTGATCCAGGGATTCAACACGATAAGGATGCCATAATCCGTATTACCGCAACAGGCATTTGCGGCTCCGATCTTCACCTGTATAAAAATGGGATTCCGGCCGCTCCGGATTATATCATCGGTCATGAACCAATGGGAATCGTTGAAGAAGTCGGAAATGAAGTCAAAACGCTAAAAAAGGGTGACCGTGTCGTTATTCCGTTTAACATCGGCTGCGGAGAATGCTTCTACTGCAAGCACCAGATGGAGAGTCAATGTGATGAATCAAATCCAAACCCGCATACCGATGCCGGCGGCTTATTCGGTTTCTCCGAATTCAACGGAAATTTTCCGGGTGGACAGGCTGAATACCTTCGTGTCCCTTACGCTGACTTTTCTTCCTTTAAGGTGCCGGCAGACAGCGATCTTGAGGATGAACAAGTATTACTTCTATCGGATGTCATGCCGACAGCTTTTTGGAGCGTGGAGCACAGCGGTGTGAAAAAAGGTGATACCGTCCTGATTCTCGGATCGGGGCCAATTGGCTTGATGGCGCAAAAATTTGCTTGGATGAAAGGGGCAAAACGTGTCATCTCCGTTGACCAAGTCCCGCATCGGCTTGAACACGCAAAGCGGACAAACGGGGCGGAAACATTTAATTTTTCGGAACACGATGAGATCGGACAGCTTCTTTATCATGAAACAAACGGCGGAGCAGATGTTGTCATTGATTGTGTGGGAATGGACGGAACACCGCTTTTTCAAGAAAATACGTCTGAAAAGCCGAATCAATTCGGTACGATCAGTCCGATCCTCACCGCTTCTGAAGCCGTCAGAAAGTTTGGCACAGTCCAGCTGACAGGGGCATATATCTCTCAAGCGGACGGTTTTCCGCTCGGCGATTTCTTTACCCGAAATGTATCAATCAAAATGGGCCAGGCGCCCGTCATCCATCTGATGCCAATGCTATATGAAATGGTGAAGCAGAAAGAAATCGATCCAACCGACATTATTACGCATAAATTAAGGCTTGCTGATGCCCCTAAGGCATATGATATATTCGATAAGAAAGAAGATGGAAACATCAAAGCAATATTGAAACCATAATGGGGGAGTCAAATGAATATTTACAAACCAGCCGGATTCTGGATCAGACTGGGAGCTTCATTGTTGGATTACATTATAGTCTCTGTTCCTCTATTGCTGATCTATTGGCTGATTACAGGAAAAGACCCGAACGACAGCATGTTCATCAGCTTGATTGTTCTCCTGTACTCTATTTTGCTGCCGGTGTTTTGGAACGGCTACGTTATCGGAAAAAGAATCTGCGGTATCAGAATCGTAAAAAAAGACGGATCACAGGTCAGCCTGTTAACGATGTTTTTGCGGGTTATTGTTGCCGGCCTGGTTTACACATTAACATTCGGCCTAGGCTTAATCGCCAGCCTGATTATGATCGCCGTGCGGGAAGACAAACGGACACTGCATGATGTAATTGCAGGAACGTATGTCACTTACGCGTCTCCGGGTGAAGCAGAACTTTATACTGACGAACAGATCAGAAAGAGCGAATAATGGTTCGCTCTTTTTATTTTGCATGCATAAAAAATGAAATGCAGCAAAACATATGAAAAAAGAAAAGGAGGAATAAATTGGATGAAACGAATGAAAATAAATATCATCATTTTGTTCTTAGCCGCAGCTGTCATTTCTCTGACCGGCACAGCTGAAGCCTCTGAAAAACAGCAGCAGCCACCCGCAAATGTAACATTGACAGATCAGCAAAAGAAAGAAATTGAACAGCTTGAAGCAGACATACTGAAAAAGCGTAAAGACGTTGTCTCGAAGTATGTGGAATATGGTGTTCTGCCTAAAGAAAGAGGAGAACACATCAAAAATCATATGGACAAACACTTTGAAATGATGAAACAAAATGGCTTTGTTCCAAAGCCTCACCCCCATCCGCATAAATTTGAAAAAAGACATTAAAACGGTAAGCATCCAATGGGAATTGGGTGCTTTTATCATGTGAATAAGCTGCTAGTAACAAATAAGTGAAACTTGAGAAAATAATATCGTATTGGTCATTTATATCGTATAATAAGATATAAAAGGGGTGTGTACGATGGAATTGGATTTCATAACTAAGTTAAACCAGCAGTGGACAGATATTTATTATTTATTACATTACAAACATAAAGACAATATTTCTCACCAGGCAATACGGCTCATGCAGCATATTGAAAAGCGAGGCGAAGCAACAATAGGGGCTTTGGCTGAATACTTGTCTGTCTCTCACAATACAGCGTCAGAGCATACTAAACGTTTAATTCAAAAGGGATTTGCGGCTAAACGGCGAAGTGACCAAGATGAACGAAAGGTTTTCGTTTTCTTAACACAAGAAGGAAGAGCTGTTCTTGAACAGCATACACAGCTAGATAAAGAGAAATTAAAACAAATCATTGAACGAATGAGCACATCAGAAAAGGATTTACTTGAACAGGCCTTTGAACTTTTAAGTAAGGAAGCTAAACAATGGCAGTCCTAAGCAAAGTGATCATCTCTGCGTTGATTATTGGTTTTGTAACTGAAATATCAAAAAGACATCCGACCTATGGAGGAATCATAGCCGCTTTACCCTTGGTCAGTTTATTAAGCCTTTTTTGGATGCGAATGGAGGGTGAAAAAACAGCTCAATTAAGCCAATTTGCATCAGGTGTGCTTAGAGGAATCCCTGCTACAGTTTTTTTACTTGCTATTTTGGCGTTTTTGCTGAAAATTCATGTGCCATTCTGGTTGGCGGTATGCTTTGGATTACTAGGATGGGCTATGTTTTTATACATACAGAAGATTTTCCTCAATATATTATGTAACTGAAAGGAGATGCTATGTTTTTAAAAAAGGTTACTCTTCTTCGAGATAAGATTTCGGACTTTGGCAGGTTTCCTTTTTCTATCCCGGCTATCAGCCAATTACATGACATTTTATTTACTAGCCAAGTAACTTTTTTTGTAGGAGAAAATGGATCCGGTAAATCTACTTTGCTTGAAGCGATAGCACATAAATGTGAATTCAATACAGCGGGTGGAAGCCGAAATAATGTCTATGAATTACAGGAGTCAGATTCTCACTTAGGCGATTACATACGCTTGTCTTGGCTTCCAAAAGTAACAAATGGCTTCTTTTTAAGAGCTGAATCGTTTTATCATCTTTCTCTTCATCTGGATAAGATGGAATTAGATGCTCCTCAGCCATACCGTTCTTATGGCGGGAGGCCGCTGCACGAGCAATCACATGGAGAATCCTTTATGTCTTTGTTCCGTCATCGTTTTAATGAAAAAGCGATTTATCTTTTAGATGAGCCAGAAGCGGCACTTTCTCCAGCCAGGCAGTTGGCTTTTTTGAGGTTAATACATGATTTGGTGAAGGGTGGAAATGTGCAGATGATCATTGCGACTCACTCCCCGATCCTCCTGGGCTATCCCAATGCAAATATTTTAAGCTTTGATGGTGGAAGGATACATCATACAGATTATGAGGAAACAGAACATGTTCAATTAACACGATATTTTCTTGGACACAGAGAAAAAATATTGAATGAGCTGTTCCGAGATTGATATCGAGTTGATATAAAACGCGTTTCACAGCCTATGATAGGTTTATCAAATATTTCAGGAGTGATAACACACTATGATCCGTCAGCATCCATACAAATCCGTATCTTTTTTGGTAGCCATTCAGCCAGCTTAACAGATTTGTCAATCGCGATGAGGAAAATACACATGATTTAAAACGCTTGAAGATAAAAAGCTTTTATTAGTATCAGGATGTCAGTAAGACAAACGGAGAGAGTTTATAAAGAGTCCCTGAGAGTCATGCTCTCAGGGCTTTTTCATTACACAGAAACAGCATCAATAATATAAGTGTCGGCGTGCAGATCTGACATCTCAGCCGGCACCGTCCAGCATGTCAATTGATAGTCTCCTTTAGGGAGATCAAAGGACAGCCTTTTAGACATAATGCTTTCAATTTCAATTCTGTTTTCTGTGACTTGAAAAGGAACAGTCACTTTCTTTTCGTAGGAGTTTACAGTTTCTGAACTGTTCAGGCGCAAAAGAATAAAGGCCTTTGTATTTCTCTGTGCTTCAAATGAAATCGCTCCGTCCGCCGCAGCAAATCCTTTTTCTATCGCTTCGTCAGTCCAATCCATAACAGGAGGTGCAGAATCCTTTTGAAATACAGTAAATTGATGATATGAAATCGACAGTTCTTGTGGCTTCCATGACTTGATCAATGTGCTGTTCCTCCTCTAACTGTTTACTGAATGGTGAATAAAACCTTTGTGCCATTTGGATAATCGGTAAGCTGATGCCCGACCCAGGAGCCTGCACCGCGGTTGTCTGCGGGAGAAATATATTCTACTGAAGCTCCCTCACCGCCTTCTTTGCACATGGCCATTGGCCATTCATCTCTGTCATACCCCGTTTTAGGAGGTACGTCTTTTAATGATTGCTCGCGGCGTTCCTCAGCGCCGTCTCTGTCGATGGTGCATACATCTGAGTGCCCCTCATTTATCGCATCCTCAATATGTTTTGCCGTTTCGGGATAACGGTCCGAAGGGAGGGCGATTGTTTCGTCATATTCATTCGTTTGAGACGTTTTTTGATCAGCTGAGAAA
The DNA here is from genome assembly GCF_000815295.1 of Bacillus sp. MSP13. Taxonomy (NCBI): domain Bacteria; kingdom Bacillati; phylum Bacillota; class Bacilli; order Caryophanales; family Bacillaceae; genus Bacillus; species Bacillus sp. MSP13. Next base: position 202,424 of record NZ_JXAQ01000013.1, on the reverse strand, counting down.
AAGTCTCCCTTGATCAGGCCGACAGCTGCAGCTGCTATGACGACGATGACGAGAAGTATCGTTTTTATGATGTCCATCGTGATGTTCACCTCCCGCTTTTAGCAACGTTAAAACTGACCCAAGAGTAATCCAGAAAACGTTTGGTGTAAAGGTTAAAACATTTTGTTTTACACTCGTTTTATTGCTGATATCGTAATTTTAGAAGAGCGAAATATTTGTTTTTAGTAAAACACTGTTTCTAAATTTCAATAATGACACTGAGTCATCAGTCGATTTCAGGTTGATCAATCATTTTAAATTGGCTTATGATACCGGTAAGCTCCTCAGCTAATTGAGATAGCGTTTCAGAAGCTGCAGTAATCTCTTCCATAGCAGCAAATTGCTCTTCTGTTAGTGCGGCAGCCTGCCGGGTATTTTCTGTGGATTCCTTTATGTCGTCCGTATTGGCTGCAAAAGAGTCGTTTATTTGGTGTGCAGTAGCTGAAATATTTGTTACAGATGATGATAAGTCACTAATTTCGGCACTGATTTCACCTGTTGCGGCTGCAATTTCCTTAAATGCATTTCGGGTGCGCTGGATCATAGTGACACCTTCTACAGCCTCTGTTTTCACATGGTCAACAGATCTAGCAGAAAGGTTCATATCTTTTTGTATTTCTGTAACCAGTTTTGAAATCTGTCCCGCAGATTGTTGAGATTCTTCCGCTAATTTACGTACTTCATCTGCAACGACTGCAAAGCCTTTGCCATGTTCACCGGCTCTGGCAGCTTCAATCGCTGCGTTGAGCGCAAGCAGATTTGTCTGATCGGCAATTTGGGTGATGACGGATAAAATTTGTTCAATTTGTTTTGAGCGGCCGTCCAGCTGCTGTATGATTTCCCCGCTTTTCTGAATCGAATGGTGTATCGCATCCATTTGTGCCTGTACATTTAGAACTTCCTTTTGCCCAATGTCGGCTTTTGTTTGTGCAAGCTTCCCTTTGTCAGCAATTGCGGCAGTATTTGAAGAAATATCTTGGATGTCTGCTGAAGCTTGTTTTAGTGAGCCCTCACTGTCTTCAATTCGATTGATCTGATGCTGGGCCCCATTTGCAATCTGCTGTACAGCTTCTGTGATCTTTTCTGAAGCTTGATTTGTTTCCTCTGCACCTGCTGAGAGCTGCTGAGAGGCTGACGCAAGCTGAAGGGCTGATTGCTGTACGGTCTGGATGGTATCGTTCAGTTTCATTCGCATCTTATTGTAATAGAAGCTGAGTTCTGATAGCTCGTCACCGGATTTGTCTGACACCTCTATTGTCATATCTCCGTTTCCGGCACTTTCAAAGGCGCATTTTAAAGCGTTCAGCCGCTTATTGATTCTTCTAGTGAAAAGCAGGACAAGGATGACTGATACAATAATGACAATAACAAGAACGATAGCGAATTGAATGAGAAGTGATTGCGTAAGTGATGTTAAAATGTTTTGATTGGCTCCTGTATACAGCATGCCGATGATATTCCCATTTTGATCTTTTAAAGGCATGTATGCCGTCTGATGAGAAGAGCCTGCTACGTCTGCTTGTCCGTAAAATCGTTTTCCATTCTTTAAAACAGCGTCAGTCACTTCAGAAGAAGCCTGAGTGCCGACAGCTCTTTCGCCATTCTTCATGACATTGGTTGCTACACGAGTATTCCCTTGAAAAATTGTAACGGTATCGCCTGTTTTTTCGCCAAGCAGATCAACGATATCTTCATTACCGTTGATTTGGGTTTGGCCTTTATACAATTTGTTGTTTTTAACCTCCCAATCCCCTGAAATAACATCGTCGATATAAGCGCTGCTTAAAGCGAGATCGCCTTTCGCTTTTTCAGTCGCCATTTGTTTCATGCTGTCTGTAATATCCTTAAGCATCACAGTGCCAACTGATGCTGAAAACATAAGAATAATCACGAAAACCAGGCAGAGAATTTTAGTTCCCAGCTTAAGCCTTAGTCGGTTTATCAACATAATTCCTCCTTTTTATAATTTTGTAGGTCATATTACTTATCGGTTTTTAGGTTTAAAGTTTTATTTTGGAAATTTAAAAACCGGCCTGATCTTCAGGCCGGTCGTGTGAGGCTATTCAAGGTTTGCGTGGTGGGTGAACATGGTTTCGGAATTGAGTCCTTTTTTCTCCATGAGTTTTAAAATCACCGCATCATAGAATAGCAGCAAAGTTTGCTCAAATAATGAACCCATTGGCTGTATGGTTTTATCGCTTCCGTTTGACCGATCTTTAGGAGAACCGGGCATTTTGACGATGAGATCCGCTTGTTTGCCAATGCTTGATTCCGGGTTGATGGTTAAAGCGGCAACAACCCCGTGTAAGCTTTTTGCTTTTGCTGCTGTATGGATCAGGCTCTTTGTCTCGCCTGATCCTGAGCCGATAATGACGAGATCACCTTCGTGAAGCGGCGGAGTGAGAATCTCGCCAACGATATGAGCGTTAAAGCCCATGTGCACCAATCTCATTGCGAAGGATTTTGCCATTAGGCCAGACCGCCCCGCTCCCGCAGTGAATACTTGATTGGACGAGAGAATGTGGTCGGCGAGCTGATCCGCTTCTTCATCAGAAATATTAGCCGCTGAACGGTGTAACTCATTCAGAATTTCCGTTACGTATTCAGTCGTTTTCATTTCGTTATCCTTGGGCAATAAGCTGTTTCATTTTTGAAGCTGTTTCGGCTTTATCGGCTGCGCTTGTAATGCCGCCCCCAACAATGACAAGGTCGGGCTTTTGTTTGATCACTTCTGGCAGTGTATCAAGCTTGATCCCGCCCGCAATTGCGGTTTTTGCGTTTTTTACGGCATTTTTGATTGTCGTTAATTCTTCGAAAGAGTTTTTGCCCTCTGCTTGAAGATCATATCCAGTATGGACGCAGATGTAATCAACACCGAGTGCGTCAATTTCTTTCGCGCGTGATTCAATATCTTTCACGTTAATCATGTCGACTAAGATTTTCTTCTTTTGTTTTTTGGCTTCTTCTACTGCGCCTTTAATTGTTGCATCGTCTGTAGCCCCTAAAACGGTGATGATGTCAGCGCCTGCTTCTGACGCTTTCATGATCTCGTATCCGCCGGCATCCATGATTTTCAGGTCTGCTAGAACCTTCAATTGCGGAAATGCTTCTTTTACTTCTTTAACGGCTCTGAGGCCTTCATTGATGACAACCGGTGTTCCGATTTCAACCACGTCGACGTATTGTTCCACTTCTTTGACGAGCTCGATGGCTTCCGGAATATTGACGAGGTCTAATGCTAATTGTAATTCCATTATTGATCCACTCCCTTTTCGAATTATTTTTCATTCTATAGGCTCCCACTTTTCATGAGAAGTAGGCACTTTAAAGTCAACTAGTTACTTGGAGGATACTGTGAGAAGAGGCAATCAGATTTCTTTCGCTTGGTTTTATGAGTGAGTATAATAAAAAGGAGTCTGCAAAAAAGTAAGTAAGTGACGATACGTATCTAACATACAAAAAATATACTAAGGGGGATTTCTATTGAGCCGGATGGACGACAAAAGGTTTAATTGTGAGAAGGAATTAACGCTTGCAGTGATCGGCGGAAAATGGAAAATGCTCATTTTGTGGCATTTGGGGAAAGAAGGAACAAAACGGTTCAATGAATTAAAAACTTTGATTCCTGATATTACGCAGAAGATCCTGGTGAATCAGCTCAGAGAGCTTGAGCAGGATTTGATTGTTCACAGGGAAGTGTATCCGGTTGTCCCGCCGAAGGTTGAATATTCCTTGACCCCGCAAGGAGAAAGCCTGATGCCTATTCTGGATGCCATGTATGAGTGGGGGAAGGGCTATATGGAATTGATTGATGTCGACAAAAAAATCATAAAGGAATCGTTGTAAGACGCTCTTCACAAGGGTGTCTTTTTTTGTTTGTTTTTCGGTTTTTGCGAGGTAACAGGTGCGATGTAAAGATTGTAAATGGCTTTCAACAATCAAAGGGATGGAAAGGAACGGCTTGTCTTAAAGATTTTTATTTTTCTGTAAATAATGTTTAGTGGAAATTGTTGCGGCATCCCGCAAAAATATACCAGTAAATAAACTGGAATCTTTCGGTATACCGCATGAAACTTTTCACCCATTTTTCGGTGATAAAAACACTTTTTTCATTTAAAGTGAACGATAGCAAGATAAAAAAATATTGAAAACAATGAATAAATAGCCAAAATTGTTTTGTGTTGGGATGAAGAGTCTTGCGGTCTTTATATGCTCGTGGTATACGCCGCGAAGATGATGGATGGCAGCCGTTTTGATAGCGGCAATCCGTTTTTTGTTTAGATGCACTGGTTTTTCAGTGTAGTTCTTTGGGCTTTTTTGGCTGGTAGTCCATAAGTATTAAAAGTTTATATGGATAAGAAAGGGAAATACATTGCGCATGTTCACTGCTTATTGAAGATTAGGGGAGGTATGACGATATGGAAATAACTTTTTACCCTTTAACGGATGCACAAAAACGAATTTGGTATACAGAAAAATTTTATCCTCATACAAGTATTTCAAATCTTGCGGGGATTGGTAAGCTGGTTTCAACGGAGAAGGTTGACTGGGTGCTGGTTGAGGAAGCGATACAAACGTTTATCCGCAGAAATGACGCCATGCGCCTTCGTTTGCGGCTCGATGAAAACGGTGAGCCCGTTCAATATATAAGCGAGTATCGGCCTGTTGATATAAAACATACTGACACCACTGGAGATCCGAATGCGATAGAGTTTATTTCACAATGGAGCCGGGAGGAAACAAAAAAGCCTTTGCCGCTGTACGAGTGTGACTTATTCCGTTTTTCCATCTTCACTATAAAGGAAAATGAAGTGTGGTTTTACGCAAATGTTCATCATGTGATTTCTGATGGAATTTCTATGAATATTCTCGGAAATGCGATTATGCACATTTATTTAGAATTAGCGGGCGGCTCAGAAACAAACGAAGGGATCTCGCATTCATTTATCGATCATGTTTTATCTGAACAGGACTATGCTCAATCAAAGCGGTTTGAAAAGGACAAGGCGTTTTGGAACAAGCAATTTGAAACGGTGCCTGAGCTTGTTTCTCTTAAACGGAATGCTTCAGGCGGAGGGAGTTTAGATGCTGAGAGGTTCTCTAAGGATGTGCCTGAAGCGCTTCATCAGCAAATCCTATCGTTTTGTGAGGCAAACAAGGTCAGTGTTCTTTCAGTGTTTCAATCGGTGCTTGCCGCCTATTTGTACAGAGTCAGCGGCCAGAATGATGTCGTGACGGGAACCTTTATGGGCAACCGGACAAATGCGAAAGAGAAGCAGATGCTTGGCATGTTTGTTTCAACAGTTCCGCTTCGTACAAACGTAGACGGCGGACAGGCATTCTTAGATTTTGTCAAAGACCGAATGAAGGATCTCATGAAGACGCTGCGTCACCAAAAGTACCCGTATAACCTTCTGATAAACGATTTGCGTGAAACAAAGAGCTCTCTGACCAAGTTGTTTACGGTTTCTCTTGAATATCAGGTCATGCAGTGGCAGAAAGAAGAGGATCTTGCCTTTTTGACTGAGCCGATTTTCAGCGGAAGCGGATTGAATGATGTTTCGATTCATGTAAAGGATCGATGGGATACTGGGAAGCTCACCATTGATTTTGATTACCGCACTGATTTATTTTCGCGTGAAGAAATTAACACTGTTTGTGAGCGCATGATTACGATGATTGAGAACGCGTTAACGCATCCTGATCATACAATTGATGAATTAACGCTGATTTCTGAAGCGGAAAAAGAGAAGCTGCTTGAGAGGGCCGGTGGTGAATCTGTCAGCTACCGCAAGGATATGACGATTCCAGAGCTGTTCCAAGAAAAGGCTGAGCTGCTTGCTGATCAGCCAGCGGTTGTGTTTGAAGATCGCACATTGTCCTATCAAACGTTACATGAACAATCTTCACGCATCGCTAATCTATTGAAACAGAAAGGCGTTGGCGCGGACAGTCCTGTCGCGGTTCTGCTTGATCGCTCTGAACGGATGATTACGTCGATCATGGGAATTTTAAAAGCGGGCGGAGCCTATGTGCCGATTGACCCCGCGTTTCCGGCGGAGCGCATCCAATATATTTTGGAGGACTGCGGTGCGGACTTTATCCTGATTGAATCGAAGGTTGCACCTCCTGTGTCCGATGCGGAGCTGATTGATTTTGATCAGGCGATTGCCGAAGGTGCAGTCGATAGCCCGAATGCAGATGTGAACGCGCGGAACCTTGCTTACATTATTTACACATCGGGAACAACCGGACGTCCGAAAGGCGTGATGATCGAGCATCGCCAGGTTCATCATTTGGTTGAATCTTTGCAGCAGACGATTTATCAAAGCGGCAGCCAAACACTGCGGATGGCATTGCTTGCGCCGTTCCACTTTGATGCGTCAGTGAAGCAGATTTTCGCGTCGCTTCTATTGGGCCAAACCCTTTATATCGTACCGAAGAAAACCGTGACAAACGGAGCTGCCCTTGCTGCATATTATCGCAGGCACAGCATCGAAGCGACGGACGGAACACCAGCCCATCTGCAAATGCTGGTCGCGGCGGGCGATTTTGAAGGCCTCAAGCTGAAGCATTTGCTGATCGGAGGAGAAGGCCTGTCGTCTGTTGTTGCAGACAAGCTGCTGAAGCTGTTTAAAGAAGCAGGCACAGCGCCGCGTTTGACCAATGTGTACGGGCCGACTGAAACGTGTGTTGACGCGTCCGTTCATCCGGTGATCCCAGAAAGTGCCGTTCAATCAGCATATGTGCCGATTGGGAAAGCACTGGGAAATAACCGCCTATATATTTTGGATCAAAAAGGCCGGCTGCAGCCTGAAGGTGTGGCGGGCGAGCTTTATATCGCCGGTGATGGTGTTGGCCGGGGCTATTTGCATCTGCCTGAATTGACGGCTGAGAAGTTTTTGCAAGATCCATTCGTGCCAGGCGATCGCATGTACCGGACCGGAGACGTGGTGCGCTGGCTTCCAGATGGAACAATTGAATATTTAGGCAGAGAGGATGACCAGGTCAAAGTTCGCGGATACCGGATTGAGCTCGGAGAAATTGAAGCCGTGATCCAACAGGCGCCAGACGTTGAGAAAGCTGTTGTTTTGGCACGCCCTGACGAACAAGCAAATCTTGAGGTCTCCGCATATGTTGTGCAAAAGACTGGCAGCGAATTTGCGCCGGCCAGCCTGCGGGAGCATGCGGCCAGACAGCTTCCTGACTATATGGTGCCGGCTTACTTTACAGAAGTGGCAGAAATTCCGCTCACGCCAAGCGGAAAAGTAGACCGCCGCAAGCTGTTTGCGCTGGAGGTGAAGGCGGTCAGCGGAACAGCCTATACGGCGCCGCGAAATGAGACGGAAAAAGCAATCGCAGCGATTTGGCAGGATGTGCTGAATGTTGAGAAGGCAGGGATCTTTGACAATTTTTTTGAAACGGGCGGGCATTCATTGAAGGCCATGACGCTGTTAACAAAGATTCATAAGCAAACAGGCGCCCATATTCCGCTTCAGTACTTATTTGAGAATCCGACGATCGCGGCTCTTGCAGAGGAAGCCGAACACAGAGAAAGCCGGGCATTTGCAGCGATTGAACCTGCTGAAAAACAGGAGCATTACCCGCTTTCGTTGGCACAGCAGCGAACATATATCGTCAGCCAGTTCGAGGATGCGGGAGTCGGCTACAACATGCCGGCGGCAGCGATTTTGGAAGGGCCTTTAGAGATTCAAAAGCTGGAGCTCGCATTTCAAGAGCTAATCCGCCGCCACGAGTCGTTGAGAACGTCATTTATTCTTGATAACAGCACGCCGAGACAGACCATTCATGACAGCGTCAATTTCGGCATCGAGATGATTGATAGAGGCGGCCGCTCCGATGAGACGGTTATGACGTCATTCGTCCGGAGATTTGACTTGGCGAAAGCGCCGCTGTTCCGAATCGGCTTGATGGAGCTTGGAGAGAACCGTCATATGCTGCTGTTTGACATGCACCATTTGATTTCTGACGGTGTGTCCATCGGCATTATATTGGAGGAGTTAGCACGGATATACAAAGGCGAACAGCTTCCTGAGCCTCGCCTTCAATATAAGGATTACGCTGTGTGGCAAAGCGTCCAGGCTGCTGAAGGGTACCAGAAGGACCGGGCGTATTGGAAGGAAGTCTTTGCGGGCGAGCTTCCGGTGCTTCAGCTTCTGTCCGATTACCCGAGACCGCCTGTTCAAAGCTTTGAAGGGGACCGGGTGTCAATCAAGCTGCAACCGGGATTAAAGGATCGCTTACATCGTTTGGCTGAACAAAATGGCGCCACGCTGTATATGGTGATGCTGTCCGCATACTATACGCTTTTATCAAAGTATACGGGACAAGATGACATCATTGTCGGCACGCCGTCAGCGGGCCGAAACCACTCTGATACAGAGGGCATTGTCGGGATGTTCGTCAATACGCTCGCGATTCGCAGTGAAGTGAAGCAGGATGAGACGTTTATCCAGTTGATCGCGCGTGTCCGCAAACAGGTGCTGGATGCCTTTTCTCATCAGGACTATCCGTTTGAGTGGCTTGTTGAAGATTTGAACATCCCGCGTGATGTAAGCAGACATCCGCTGTTTGACACGATGTTCAGTCTTCAAAATGCGACAGAGGGCATTCCGGCTGTCGGTGATCTGTCCTTGTCTGTTCATGAGACCAATTTCAAGATTGCAAAATTTGATTTGACGGTGCAGGCGAGAGAAACCGATGAAGGCATTGAGCTTGATTTGGACTACAGCACGAAGCTGTTTAAACAAAGCACGGCTGACAGGCTGCTCAATCATTTTGCGCGTCTGCTTGATGATGTTGCGGCTGAGCCTGAGAAACAGATTTCTGAGTACAAACTTCTTTCTAAAGAGGAGGCTGCTGCGCAAATTCAGCAGTTTAACCCGGGAAAAACACCTTATCCGAAAGGCAAAACGATTGTTCAGCTGTTTGAAGAGCAAGCGGCGAAAACGCCAGACCAGCCGGCACTTCAATATGAAGGCAAATCACTTACTTATCGTGAGCTGAATGAACGGGCCAATCGGTTGGCGCGCGGCATTCTTTCTCTAGGGGCGGGTGAAGGCAGAACGGCGGCAGTCTTGTGCGAGCGGTCAATGGACATGATTGTGTCGATCCTCGCCGTTTTAAAAGCTGGCTCGGCTTATGTGCCGATTGATCCGGAACATCCGATTCAGCGGATGCAGCATTTCTTCCGTGACAGCGGAGCGAAGGTGCTTCTTACTCAGAAAAAATTAAAGGCTTTAGCAGAAGAAGCAGCATTTAGCGGTGTTATCGTGCTTGCGGATGAGGAAGAAAGCTATCATGCCGATACGCAAAATCTCGCATTGCCTCTTGACTCCGCGGCGATTGCCAATCTGACGTATACGTCCGGAACGACAGGAACACCAAAGGGAAATATCGTGACACATGCCAATATTCTGCGCACGGTGAAGGAAACGAATTATCTCAGCATTACAGAACAGGATACGATCCTTGGCCTTTCCAATTACGTATTTGACGCATTCATGTTTGATATGTTCGGTTCTTTGTTAAATGGTGCCAAGCTTGTGCTGATACCGAAAGAAACGGTTTTGGATATGGCTCGCCTGTCTCGGGTCATAGAGCGGGAGAATATCAGCATTCTCATGATTACAACCGCTTTGTTCCACCTGCTTGTGGACTTGAATCCGGCGTGCTTGTCAACGCTGCGCAAGATTATGTTTGGCGGGGAGCGGGCTTCGGTTGAGCATGTCAGAAAAGCTTTGCAAACGGTTGGAAAAGGCAAACTCCTTCACATGTACGGGCCGTCTGAAAGCACGGTTTTCGCGACGTATCATCCGGTTGATGAATTGGAGGGAGACACGCTGTCTGTTCCGATTGGAAAACCGGTCAGCAACACGGAAGTATACATCCTTGACCGGGCTGGACACGTACAGCCTGCCGGGATTGCCGGGGAGCTTTGCGTGAGCGGCGAAGGACTCGTGAAAGGCTATTACAACCGTCCGGAACTGACTGAGGAGAAGTTCGTTCCGCATCCGTTTACGTCCGGTGAACGCATGTATAAAACGGGTGACCTTGCCAGATGGCTGCCGAATGGCGACATCGAATTTATCGGGCGGATCGATCACCAAGTGAAAATCCGCGGACAGCGCATCGAGCTTGGAGAAATCGAGCATCAGCTGCAAACCCACGACCGCGTGCAGGAGACTGTCGTGCTTGCTGTTGATCAAGGAGCGGGAGACAAGCTGCTCTGCGCGTACTTTGTCGGAGAGGGAGACATCTCATCTCAAGAGCTGAGAGAACATGCGGCGAAGGATCTGCCGGCTTATATGGTTCCTGCGGTGTTTATCCAAATGGATGAGCTGCCGCTGACCGGAAACGGAAAAATCGACCGAAGAGCACTGCCGCTTCCTGATGCCAACGTCTCGACAGGTGTTTCATATGTGGCGCCTCGCAATGAAACGGAACAACAACTCGCGGACATTTGGGCGCAGGTGCTTCAGGTTCAACAGGTCGGCGCTTTTGACCACTTCTTTGACATCGGTGGACATTCATTAGCAGGCATGAAGATGCTTGCCTTGGTTCATCAGGAACTGGGGGTTGAGCTGTCACTCAAAGATCTCTTCCAGTCACCTACGGTTGAGGGCTTAGCACAGGTGATAGCCTCTTCTGAAAAAGGGGCAGCCGTTAGCATCAGCCCGGCAAAGAGACAAGATACGTATCCTGTTTCCTCACCGCAAAAACGGATGTATGTGCTCCAGCAGCTTGAAGGAGCGCAAACGAGCTATAACATGCCGGCGGTTCTGCGTCTTACAGGTGAGCTTGATGTTGAAAGGCTTAACAGCGTCATGCAGAAGTTAATGCAGCGTCATGAGGCCTTTAGAACCACGTTTGAAATGAAAGATGGAGAAACGGTGCAGCGGATTTGGGAAGAAGCTGAGTGCGAGATGGTCTATTTCGAAGCTGCAGAAGAGGAGACAGAGCGGATCGTTTCCGAGTTTATCAAACCTTTCAGAATTGATCGGCTTCCGTTATTCAGGATGGGGCTGATCAAGCATTCTGACACTGAGCATGTTCTGCTGTTCGATATGCACCATATTATTTCTGACGGTGCGTCTGTCGGTGTGCTGATTGAGGAGCTTTCGAAGCTGTACGACGGAGACATCCTTGAGCCGCTCCGCATCCAATATAAGGATTACGCCGTGTGGCAGCAGCAGTTCATCCAGTCTGAGCTTTATAAGAAGCAAGAGGAGCATTGGCTGAAGGAGCTGGAAGGAGAGCTGCCGGTGCTGACGCTTCCGACTGACTATAGCCGGCCTGCGGTTCAAACATTTGCGGGAGACCGTATTGCATTTTCATTAGAAGCAGGGAAAGCTGAAGCTCTGCGCAGATTAGCAAAAGAAACGGATTCCACACTGTACATGGTGCTTCTGGCATCATACAGTGCGTTTTTATCAAAACTGAGCGGGCAGCATGATATCATCGTCGGTTCACCTATAGCCGGACGCTCTCAAGCGGACGTCAGCCGCGTCATCGGAATGTTCGTCAATACATTGGCGCTGCGCACGTATCCGCAGGGTGAAAAGACGTTTGCTGGCTATCTGAGTGAAGTGAAAGAAACGGCACTCGGCGCTTTTGATGCGCAGGATTACCCGCTTGAGGACCTGATCGAGAACATACAGGTTCAGCGTGACACGAGCAGAAATCCGTTATTCGACGCCGTTTTTTCAATGCAAAATGCGAATATCAAGGATCTGACGATGAAAGGGATTCAGCTGGAGCCGCATCCGTTTGAACGGAAAACGGCCAAGTTTGATATCACGCTGACGGCTGACGAAACCGATGGCGGGCTTACGTTTGTGCTTGAATACAATACAGCGCTGTTTAAGCCTGAAACAATCGAACGATGGAAGCAATACTGGATGCAGCTTCTAGATGAAGTCGCCGGCAATCCGAACCAGCCGCTTTCCAGCCTGTCTCTCGTCACGGAACCAGAAAAACAAACGCTTCTTGAGGCATGGAAGGGCAAAACGCTCCCTGTGCCGACAGACAAAACCGTTCATCAGCTATTCGAAAAAACGGCTCAGCGCCACAAAGACCGCCCGGCTGTCACCTACAACGGCCAGACATGGACGTACGGCGAGCTGAATGCGAAGGCGAATCGCCTTGCCCGAATTCTGATCGACTGCGGCATCAGCGCGGATGAGCGCGTCGGCGTTCTTACGAAGCCATCGCTGGAAATGGCTGCCGCGGTGCTCGGCGTCTTAAAGGCGGGAGCGGCGTTTGTGCCGATTGATCCTGACTATCCGGATCAGCGGATTGACTATATTTTGCAGGACAGCGGCGCGAAGCTTCTCTTGAAACAGGAGGGCATTTCAGTGCCGGATAGCTTCTTGGGAGACGTCATTCTTCTTGATGGCAACCGCACGATTCTAAGCCTGCCGCTTGATGAAAACGATGAGGAAAATCCAGAGACGGATGTAAATGCAGAAAACCTCGCATACATGATTTACACGTCTGGGACGACCGGACAGCCGAAGGGTGTCATGGTCGAGCACCATGCGCTTGTGAACCTGTGCTTCTGGCACCATGACGCGTTCAATATGACAGCGGAGGACCGCAGTGCGAAGTACGCGGGCTTTGGATTCGACGCCTCCATTTGGGAAATGTTCCCGACGTGGACAATCGGAGCCGAGCTTCACGTCATTGATGAAGCGATCCGCCTCGATATCGTCCGTCTGAACGACTATTTCGAAACGCATGGCGTGACGATCACGTTCCTGCCGACACAGCTGGCGGAACAGTTCATGGAGCTTGAGAATACGTCACTGCGCGTATTGCTGACAGGCGGAGACAAGCTGAAGCGTGCGGTGAAACAGCCGTACAAGCTCATCAACAATTACGGGCCGACTGAAAACACAGTCGTTGCCACCAGCACAGAGATCAATCCGGAGGAAGGCTCGCTTTCCATCGGGCAGGCGATCGCCAATACGAGAGTATACATTCTCGGCGAAGGCAATCAGGTGCAGCCGGAAGGCGTAGCCGGAGAGCTCTGTGTAGCGGGACGCGGCTTGGCGCGCGGCTACCTGAATAAGGAAGACGAAACCGCGAAGCGGTTTGTCGCTGATCCGTTTGTGCCGGGTGAACGCATGTACCGCACCGGCGATTTGGTGAAATGGGTAAACGGCGGCATCGAATACATCGGCCGGATCGACCAGCAGGTCAAGGTTCGCGGCTACCGGATCGAGCTGTCAGAAATCGAAGTCCAGCTCGCCCAGCTTTCTGAGGTGCAGGATGCGGCGGTCACAGCTGTCAAAGATAAAGGCGGCAATACAGCGATCGCGGCGTATGTCACACCGGAAACAGCTGACATAGAAGCGTTAAAGTCTTCATTGAAAGAAACCCTGCCGGACTACATGATCCCGGCGTTCTGGGTAACGCTGAATGAACTTCCGGTTACAGCAAACGGAAAGGTTGACCGCAAAGCTCTGCCTGAGCCGGACATCGAAGCGGGAAGCGGGGAATACAAAGCGCCGACAACGGATATGGAAGAGCTGCTTGTCGGTATTTGGCAGGATGTGCTCGGTATTCCGGAGATCGGTGTCAGCGACAATTTCTTCTCAATGGGCGGAGATTCCATTAAAGGAATCCAAATGGCGAGCCGCTTGAACCAGCACGGCTGGAAGCTGGAAATGAAAGACCTCTTCCAGCACCCGACGATCGAAGAGCTGACCCAATACGTGGAGCGTGCCGAAGGCAAACAGGCGGACCAAGGCCCGGTGGAGGGTGAAGTCATCCTGACGCCAATCCAGCGCTGGTTCTTTGAAAAGAATTTCACGAACAAGCACCATTGGAACCAGTCAGTGATGCTTCATGCGAAGAAGGGCTTTGATCCTGAACGGGTGGAGAAAACATTGCAGGTATTGATCGAGCATCATGACGCGCTTCGCATGGTGTACCGTGAGGAGCCGAAAGATGTCGTTCAATATAACAGAGGACTTGAAGCTGCTTCAGCCCAATTGGAGATCATCCACATTGAGGGGCAAGCGAAAGATCATGAAGACCGCATAGAGAGAGAAGCGGAGCGTTTGCAAAGCAGCATCGACTTGCAGGAAGGCGGCTTGTTAAAAGCAGGCCTGTTCCAAGCGGAAGACGGAGACCACTTGCTTCTTGCCATTCACCACTTAGTGGTTGACGGCGTGTCGTGGCGGATTTTACTGGAGGATTTCGCCGCGGTTTATACACAGCTTGAGCAAGACAATGAACCGGTTCTCCCCCAGAAAACACATTCATTTGCGGAGTATGCAGAGAGATTGCAAGACTTCGCGAACTCCAAAGCCTTTTTGAAAGAAAAAGAGTATTGGAGACAGCTTGAAGAACAAACTGTCGCGGCAAAGCTTCCGAAAGATCGCGAATCTGGTGATCAGCGAATGAAACATACAAAGACAATCGAATTCTCGCTGACTGCTGAAGAGACAGAACAGCTCACCACAAAGGCGCATGAGGCATATCACACAGAAATGAATGATATGTTGCTGACGGCATTCGGATTGGCGATGAAGGAGTGGACAGGTCAGGATCGAGTAAGTGTTCATTTAGAGGGGCATGGACGTGAAGAAATCATAGAAGACCTGATCATTTCCCGCACAGTCGGCTGGTTTACGAGTATGTACCCGATGGTGCTCGATATGAAGCATGCGGATGATCTGGGCTACCAGCTGAAGAAAATGAAAGAAGATATCAGACATGTACCGAATAAGGGAGTCGGATACGGCATTCTCCGCTATGTGACGGCGCCGGAACATAAAGAAGATGTTGCGTTTTCGATTCAGCCGGATGTCAGCTTTAACTACTTAGGACAGTTTGACGACATGTCGGATGCAGGCTTGTTCAAGAGATCAGAGCTGCCGTCAGGACAGTCGTTAAGCCCGGAAACAGAAAAACCGAACGCGCTCGATGTTGTTGGATACATTGAAAACGGAAAACTGACGATGTCACTGGCCTATCATTCTCTTGAATTTCATGAAAAAACGATACAAACATTCAGCGACAGCTTTAAAGCCCATCTGCTCAGAATCATACAACATTGCCTATCTCAAGATGGAACGGAATTGACGCCGAGCGACCTTGGCGACGACGATTTGACGCTGGATGAACTGGATAAATTAATGGAAATTTTCTAATAGAGGTGGCATATGAGCAAAAAATCGATTCAAAAGGTGTACGCACTGACACCGATGCAGGAGGGAATGCTGTATCATGCGATGCTTGATCCGCATTCTTCCTCGTACTTCACACAATTAGAGCTTGGGATTCACGGTGCTTTTGATCTTGAAATCTTTGACAAAAGCGTCAATGAACTGATTCGGTCATACGATATTCTCCGTACGGTATTTGTGCACCAGCAACTGCAAAAACCGCGTCAGGTCGTGCTAGCGGAACGCAAAACAAAGGTGCATTATGAGGATATCAGTCATGCGGACGCAGACCGCCAAAAAGAGCACATTGAGCGTTATAAACAAGATGTGCAGCGCCAAGGCTTTAACCTGGCAAAAGACATATTGTTCAAGGTAGCGGTTTTCCGTCTTGGTGCAGATCAGCTGTATCTAGTCTGGAGCAATCATCATATTATGATGGACGGCTGGAGCATGGGCGTGCTCATGAAAAGCCTGTTCCAAAACTACGAAGCGCTCAGAGCGGGCCGGACTCCGGCAAACGGTCAGGGCAAGCCTTATTCCGACTACATCAAGTGGCTTGGGAAACAGGACAGTGAAGAAGCGGAGAGCTACTGGAGCGAACGCTTGGCAGGTTTTGAACAGCCGAGCGTGCTCCCGGGCCGCCTGCCTGAGAAAAAAGACGAATACGTTAACAAAGAATATTCATTTACATGGGACGAAAAACTGGTTGCCCGCATTCAACAAACCGCAAACCGCCATCAAGTGACAGGGCCAAACCTGTTTCAGGCCGTTTGGGGCATTGTTCTCAGCAAATACAACTTTGCGAATGACGTTGTCTTCGGCACGGTCGTATCAGGCCGGCCGTCTGAAATCAACGGGATTGAAACGATGGCGGGGCTGTTTATCAACACCATTCCGGTGCGTGTCAAGGTTGATCGTGATGCTGCTTTCGCTGATATTTTCTCAGCTGTTCAGCAGCATGCGGTAGAGGCGGAGCGCTATGATTACGTACCGCTCTATGAGATACAAAAACGCTCTGCACTTGATGGCAATCTCTTGAACCATCTGGTCGCGTTTGAAAATTACCCGCTTGACCAAGAGCTTGAAAACGGCAGCATGGAAGACCGCCTCGGTTTTTCTATTAAAGTGGAAAGCGCATTTGAACAAACGAGCTTCGATTTCAACCTGATTGTGTATCCAGGCAAAACGTGGACCGTCAAAATCAAATATAACGGAGCCGTCTTTGATTCCGGTTTTATCGAACGGACAGCGGAGCACCTTACCCGCATGATGGAAGCGGCTGTTGATCAGCCGGACGCTGTTGTGCGTGAGTACGGGCTTGTGGGAGGCGAAGAGCAGCGGCAAATTGTCGAGGTGTTTAACCAGACGAAAGCCGAACTTCCTGAAGGCATGGCCGTTCATCAAGTGTTTGAAGAGCAAGCGCAACGGACACCGGCGAGCACTGCTGTCGTATATGAAGGAGCTGAGCTGACGTACCGTGAGCTGAATAGAGCGGCTAACCGTCTGGCGAGAAAGCTTGTCGAACAAGGTCTTCAAAAAGGGGAAACAGCTGCGATTATGAATGACCGCTCAACAGAAACCGTTATCGGCATGCTGGCTGTGTTAAAAGCAGGAGCCGCCTATGTGCCGCTTGATCCAGCGCTTCCTGAAGACCGTCTTCGTTTCATGGCGGAGGATAGCTCGATTCGCATGGTATTGGCCGGAAAGGCGTATGCAGATCAGGCGCATCAGCTGCAAGTGCCGGTTCATACCCTGGGCAGCGGCTTTGAAGAGAACGAAGAGGCTGGCAATCTCAATCTGCCATCCTCCCCGGATGATTTGGCATACATCATGTACACATCTGGTTCGACGGGCAAACCGAAAGGCGTCATGATTGAACATAAAAGCATCTTGCGGCTCGTCAAAAATGCCGGGTACGTTCCTGTTACTGAAGAAGACCGCATGGCGCAGACGGGAGCTGTCAGCTTTGATGCCGGCACGTTTGAGGTATTCGGCGCGCTGCTGAATGGCGCAGCGCTTTATCCGGTCAAAAAAGAGACGCTGCTTGATGCGAAACCATTTGCGGCATTCCTGCGTGAGCAGAGAATCACGACCATGTGGCTGACATCCCCTTTATTCAACCAGCTTGCAGCAAAGGATGCCGGCATGTTCGGCACACTGCGCCATGTCATCATTGGCGGAGACGCACTCGTGCCGCATATTGTAAACAAAGTGAGACAGGCATCGCCGTCGCTTTCGTTATGGAACGGATACGGCCCGACAGAAAACACGACGTTTTCGACAAGTTTTCTGATCGACCGTGAGTATAGCGGCTCTATTCCAATCGGGAAGCCTATCGGACATTCGACTGCCTACATCATGGATGAGCAGCAGCGTCTGCAGCCAATTGGCGCGCCCGGCGAGCTTTGCGTCGGCGGAATCGGTGTAGCGCGAGGGTATGTCAATCTCCCTGAGCTGACCGAGAAGCAATTTCTTGAAGACCCGTTCAGACCGGGGGAAAGGATTTACCGCACTGGCGACTTAGCGAGATGGCTGCCGGACGGCAATATTGAATTTTTAGGAAGAATCGACAACCAAGTGAAGGTGCGCGGCTTCCGAATTGAGCTTGGCGAAATTGAAACAAAACTGAACATGGCAGAGCATGTGACAGAAGCTGCGGTAATCATCCGGAAGAACAAAGCGGATGAAAATGAAATGTGCGCGTACTTTACGGCAGACCGTGAAGTGTCTGTGAACGGGCTGAGAAAAACGCTGTCTCAAACGCTGCCTGACTATATGGTTCCTGCCCATTTCATTCAGCTAGATAGCCTGCCGCTCACGCCAAACGGCAAAATCAACAAAAAAGAGCTGCCTGCGCCGCAATCAGAAGCCGTGCAGCCGGAATACACAGCACCGGAGACAGAGAGTGAAAAGAAATTAGCGGAGATCTGGGAAGGGATTCTAGGCGTCAAAGCAGGCGTTACCGATAACTTCTTTATGATCGGCGGCCATTCTTTAAAAGCGATGATGATGACGGCAAAAATCCAAGAGCATTTCCATAAGGAAGTACCGATTAAAGTGCTTTTTGAAAAGCCGACTATTCAAGAATTAGCGCTGTATTTAGACGAGAACGAAAGCAAGGAGGAGCAGACGTTTGAACCGATCAGGCAAGCACCTTATCAGCAGCATTATCCTGTATCCCCAGCCCAGCGGAGAATGTATATCCTCAATCAGCTTGGACAAGCAAACACAAGCTACAACGTCCCCGCTGTACTTTTGCTGGAGGGAGAAGTAGATAAAGACCGGCTTGAAAACGCGATTCAGCAATTAATCAACCGGCACGAAATCCTCCGTACATCGTTTGACATGATTGACGGAGAAGTGGTGCAAACCGTTCATAAAAATATATCGTTCCGGCTGGAGGCTGCCAAGGGACGGGAAGAAGACGCGGAGGACATGATCAAAGCGTTCATTCAGCCGTTTGAATTAAACCGCGCGCCGCTCGTCCGTTCGAAGCTTGTCCAGCTTGAAGAAAAACGCCACCTGCTGCTGATTGATCTGCACCATATCATCACTGACGGCAGTTCAACAGGCATTCTGATCGGTGATCTCGCCAAAATGTATCAAGGCACTGATCTTGAGCTGCCGCGGATTCACTATAAAGATTACGCTGTCTGGCACAAGGAGCATGCCGATCATCAAAAGGATGAAGCATTCTGGCTCGATACCTTTAAAGGCGATCTGCCAATCCTTGATCTTCCGGCTGATTACGAGCGGCCTGCTGAACGGAGCTTTGCGGGTGAGCGCGTGATGTTTGGGCTTGATAAACATATCACGGCTCAAATCAAATCACTCTTGGCAGAGACAGATACGACCATGTACATGTTTTTGCTGGCGGCGTTCAAAGTGCTCCTTTCTAAGTACGCGTCACAGGAGGATATCATTGTTGGTTCGCCGACTGCGGGAAGAACACATCCTGATCTGCAAGGTGTGCCGGGCATGTTTGTCAACACGGTGGCATTAAGAACAGCGCCTGTGGGAGATAAAACGTTTGCGCACTTCCTTGAAGAAGTCAAAACAGCCAGTCTTCAAGCATTCGAGCATCAGGGCTATCCGCTTGAGGAGCTGATTGAAAAGCTTCCGCTTACAAGGGACACAAGCCGAAGTCCGCTGTTCAGCGTGATGTTCAACATGCAGAACATGGAGATTCCATCATTGAGACTGGGAGATTTGAAGATTTCTTCGTATTCCATGCTTCATCACGTGGCTAAATTTGATCTCTCCTTGGAAGCGGTCGAGCGTGAAGAGGACATAGGCCTAAGCTTTGACTATGCGACTGCCTTGTTTAACGATGAAACCATCCGCCGCTGGAGCAGCCACTTTGTCAATATCATCAAAGCGGCCGCGGCCAATCCGAGCGTTCGGCTGTCTGATGTCGACCTGCTTTCTCCAGCAGAAACGGCTGCTTTGCTTGAAGAAAGACATATGACCCAAATCACTGAAGCGACCTTTGCCACCCTATTCGAAAAACAGGCACAGCAAACACCTGATCATCCTGCGGTGAGGTCTGGCGGACATCTGCTGACCTATCGCGAACTTGATGAACAGGCGAACCAGCTGGCACATCATCTTCGCGCGCAAGGGGCAGGAAGTGAAGACATCGTAGCGATTGTCATGGACCGGTCAGCTGAGGTTATGGTATCGATTCTTGGCGTCATGAAAGCGGGGGCGGCTTTCCTGCCGATTGATCCTGATACCCCTGAAGAACGAATCCGCTATTCATTAGAGGACAGCGGAGCGAAAATTACGGTCGTGAACGAAAGAAACATGACGGCCATCGGGCAACATGAAGGGACAATCGTCAACCTTGATGATGTGAAATGGAGAAATGAAAGTAAGGAACGCCTCCCTTCAATCTCAGGATCTCGCAGTCTGGCATACGTCATTTATACGTCCGGTACGACCGGGAAGCCGAAGGGCGTGCAGATCGAGCATCGCAATCTGACAAACTATGTGTCTTGGTTTAGTGAAGAGGCGGGCCTGACGGGATCCGATAAGTCAGTATTGCTTTCATCTTACGCATTCGATCTCGGCTATACGAGCGTGTTCCCTGTTCTTTTGGCAGGGGGCGAGCTCCACATCGTGCCGAAGGAAACCTATACGGCACCGGATGAAATTGGGCGTTATATCAATGAACACGGGATCACCTATACCAAACTGACGCCGTCTCTGTTCCATACGATGGTGAACACAGCTAGCTTTACAAAAGAGCCAAACTTTAAATCCTTGCGCTTGATCGTCTTGGGAGGGGAAAAAATCATCCCGGCCGATGTTCTGACCTTCCGCAAGGTGTATGGACATACCGAATTTATCAATCACTACGGCCCGACAGAAGCAACGATCGGCGCCATCGCCGGACGGGTTGATCTGTCTGAACCGGAGGCATTCGCGCAACGCCCGACAATCGGACAGCCGATTGCGAATGCCGGCGCGCTTGTGTTAAATGAGGCTTTGAAACTAGTGCCTCCGGGAGCGAGCGGCCAGCTTTATATCACGGGACATGGGCTTGCGAGAGGATATCTCAACAGGCCCCAGCTGACAGCCGAGAGATTTGTTGAAAATCCATATTCACCGGGCAGTCTCATGTACAAAACCGGAGATGTCGTGCGGACACTTTCTGACGGTACGCTTGAATTTATCGGACGGGCTGATGATCAGGTGAAAATCCGCGGTTACCGCATTGAACCGAAAGAAATTGAAGCGGTCATGCTCAGCCTCAGCGGCATTCAAGAAGCTGTTGTGCTGGCGGTTTCCGAGGGCGGGCTTCAAGAGCTTTGCGCGTATTACACGGCCGAGCAAGCCATTGAAAAAGCAGAGCTCCGGAACCAGCTTTCACAAACACTGCCGTCTCATATGGTTCCTGCTTTCTTTGTGCAGGTGGACGCGATTCCGCTGACGGCAAACGGGAAAACTGACAGAAACGCATTGCCAAAGCCGAACGCGGCACAATTCGGACACAAGGCCTCAGCCGCACCGGAAACAGCGCTTGAAGAGAACCTATGCCGCATTTGGCAGAAAACGCTCGGCTTAGACGCGATCGGCATCGGCGACAATTTCTTCGATTTAGGCGGCCATTCCTTAAAAGGGATGATGCTTATTGCCAACATTCAGGCCGAGTTGGAGAAAACCGTACCGCTTAAAGCGCTGTTTGAGCAGCCGACTGTTCGCCAGCTGGCGGCTTACATGGAGGCAGCGGCCGTTTCAGGCGGCCATTACGTGCTCAAACCGGCTGACAAACAGGAGATGTACCCGTTGTCATCCGCGCAGAAACGGATGTATGTACTGAATCAGCTCGATAAGCAGACGATCAGCTACAACATGCCATCTGTTCTTCTGATGGAAGGCGAGCTTGATCTTTCGCGTCTGCGCGACTCACTCAATCAGCTTGTGAACCGCCACGAGTCACTGCGGACGTCATTTGCAGAAGCAAATGGTGAGCCTGTTCAGCGCATTTTAGATGAGGCGGCGATTAATCTTCATGTGCTTGAAGCGAAAGAAGACGAAGCGGAACAAAAGATCAAGGAGTTTATCCGGCCATTCGACTTGAACGATGCACCGCTCATTCGCGCGGCATTGCTTCGAATCGAAGCGAAAAAACATTTGCTGCTTTTGGATATGCATCACATCATCGCAGACGGCGTATCAAGAGGCATTTTTGTAAAAGAATTGGCGTTGCTTTACAAAGGAGAACAGCTTCCAGAGCCGGCGCTTCATTATAAGGATTTCGCCGTTTGGCAAAATGAAGCTGAGCAAAAGGAACGGATGAAGGAGCATGAGGCGTACTGGTTCTCGGTTCTTTCAGGCGAGCTGCCTGAGCTTGATCTGCCGCTCGATTACGCCCGTCCGCCTGTGCAAAGCTTTAAAGGGGATACGATCCGTTTCTGTACGGGAAGCGAGACGGCAAAGGCGGTAGAGAAACTGCTCGCAGAAACCGGAACGACTTTGCACATGGTGCTTCACGCGGTTTTCCACGTCTTTTTAAGCAAAATATCCGGACAGCGGGATATCGTCATCGGATCCGTTACTGCCGGCCGGACGAATGCCGATGTCCAAGACATGCCGGGAATGTTCGTCAATACGCTTGCCTTACGAATGGAAGCGCAAGAACAGCACACCTTTGCAGAGCTGCTGGAGAAAGCGAAGCAGACGAACTTGTCAGCGCTTGAACATCAGGAATATCCGTTTGAGGACTTGGTCAATCAGCTTGATCTTCCTCGGGATATGAGCCGAAATCCATTGTTTAACGTAATGGTGACGACAGAAAATCCTGATAAAGAACAGCTTACATTGCAGAATCTAAGCATTTCACCTTACGAGGCCCATCAGGGAACGTCTAAGTTTGATCTGACATTAGGCGGATTTACTGATGAAAACGGCATCGGCCTGCAACTCGAATATGCGACTGATCTGTTCTCGAAAGAAACGGCTGAGAAATGGAGCGAATACGTTCTGCGTTTATTAAAAGCTGTCGCAGAAAATCCGAACCAGCCGCTTTCCAGCCTGTCACTTGTCACTGAACCAGAAAAACAAACGCTTCTTGAGGCATGGAAGGGCAAAACGCTCCCTGTGCCGACAGACAAAACTGTTCATCAGCTATTCGAAGAAACGGCTCAGCGCCACAAAGACCGCCCGGCTGTCACCTACAACGGCCAGTCATGGACGTACGGCGAGCTGAATGCGAAGGCGAATCGCCTTGCCCGAATTCTGATCGACTGCGGCATCAGCGCGGATGAGCGCGTCGGCGTTCTTACGAAGCCATCGCTGGAAATGGCTGCCGCGGTGCTCGGCGTCTTAAAGGCGGGAGCGGCGTTTGTGCCGATTGATCCTGACTATCCGGATCAGCGGATTGACTATATTTTGCAGGACAGCGGCGCGAAGCTTCTCTTGAAACAGGAGGGCATTTCAGTGCCGGATAGCTACAAAGGAGACATCGTTCTTCTTGATGGCAACCGCACGATTCTAAGCCTGGCGCTTGATGAAAACGATGAGGAAAATCCAGAGACGGATGTAAATGCAGAAAACCTCGCATACATGATTTACACGTCTGGGACGACCGGACAGCCGAAGGGTGTCATGGTCGAGCACCATGCGCTTGTGAACCTGTGCTTCTGGCACCATGACGCGTTCAATATGACAGCGGAGGACCGCAGTGCGAAGTACGCGGGCTTTGGATTCGACGCCTCCATTTGGGAAATGTTCCCGACGTGGACAATCGGAGCCGAGCTTCACGTCATTGATGAAGCGATCCGCCTCGATATCGTCCGTCTGAACGACTATTTCGAAACGCATGGCGTGACGATCACGTTCTTGCCGACACAGCTGGCGGAACAGTTCATGGAGCTTGAGAATACGTCACTGCGTGTATTGCTGACAGGCGGAGACAAGCTGAAGCGTGCAGTGAAACAGCCGTACAAGCTCATCAACAATTACGGGCCGACTGAAAACACAGTCGTTGCCACCAGCACAGAGATCAATCCGGAGGAAGGCTCGCTTTCCATCGGGCCGGCGATTGCCAATACGAGAGTATACATTCTCGGCGAAGGCAATCAGGTGCAGCCGGAAGGCGTAGCCGGAGAGCTCTGTGTAGCGGGACGCGGATTGGCGCGCGGCTATCTGAATAAGGAAGACGAAACCGCGAAGCGGTTTGTCGCTGATCCGTTTGTGCCGGGTGAACGCATGTACCGCACCGGCGATTTGGTGAAATGGGTGAACGGCGGCATTGAATACATCGGCCGGATCGACCAGCAGGTCAAGGTTCGCGGCTACCGGATCGAGCTGTCAGAAATCGAAGTCCAGCTCGCCCAGCTTTCTGAGGTGCAGGATGCGGCGGTCACAGCTGTCAAAGATAAAGGCGGCAATACAGCGATCGCGGCGTATGTCACACCGGAAACAGCTGACATAGAAGCGTTAAAGTCTTCATTGAAAGAAACCCTGCCGGACTACATGATCCCGGCGTTCTGGGTAACGCTGAACGAACTTCCGGTTACCGCAAACGGCAAAGTAGACCGCAAAGCCTTGCCTGTGCCAGACATCGAAGCGGGGAGCGGGGAATACAAAGCGCCGACGACCGACATGGAAGAGCTGCTTGCCGGCATTTGGCAGGATGTGCTCGGCATTACGGAGATCGGTGTCAGCGACAATTTCTTCTCGCTTGGCGGAGACTCCATCAAAGGAATCCAAATGGCGAGCCGCTTGAACCAGCACGGCTGGAAGCTGGAAATGAAAGACCTCTTCCAGCACCCGAAGATCGAAGAGCTGACCCAATACGTGGAGCGTGCCGAAGGCAAACAGGCAGACCAAGGCCCGGTGGAGGGCGAAGTCATTCTGACACCGATCCAGCGCTGGTTCTTTGAAAAGAATTTCACGAACAAGCACCATTGGAACCAGTCAGTGATGCTTCATGCGAAGAAGGGCTTTGATCCTGAACGGGTGGAGAAAACATTACAGGCGCTGATCGAACATCATGACGCGCTTCGCATGGTTTATCGTGAGGAAAACGGAGAGATCATTCAAGCATATAAACCGATCAGCGAAAGCAAGATCAGCTTCGATATCGTGGACCTATACGGCTCCGATGAAGAGATGCTGAAAAGCCAGATCAAGATTCTAGCGGACAGGCTGCAAAGCAGTCTCGATCTGCAAAACGGACCGCTTCTCAAGGCGGAGCAATACCGGACGGAAGCTGGGGACCACCTGCTTATCGCTGTACACCATCTCGTGGTCGACGGCGTATCATGGCGGATTTTGCTTGAAGATTTTGCATCAGGCTACATGCAGGCTGAGAAAGAAGAGAACATTATCTTCCCGCAAAAAACAAACTCCTTCAGGGACTGGGCGGAAGAACTGTCGGCATTCAGCCAATCAGCACACCTTTTGCAACAGGCTGAATACTGGGCGCAAATGGACGCTGAACAGGTTTCTCCTGTGCCGAAGGACTACGAAACAGAGCAGCGGATCGTCAAGCATACATCATCTGTCCTTTGTGAATTAACGGAAGAAGACACTAAACATCTCTTAACGGATGTTCATCAGCCATATGGAACAGAAATCAATGATATTCTTCTCAGCGCGCTCGGTTTGACAATGAAGCAATGGACAGGCGATGCCAAAATCGGCATGAACCTAGAGGGGCACGGACGAGAGGACATCATTCCGAATGTGAATATCTCCAGAACGGTCGGCTGGTTTACGGCGCAATATCCTGTTGTGCTCGACATGTCTGAAGCGGATGCATCAGCCGTGATCAAAACAGTCAAAGAAAACCTGCGCCGCATTCCGGACAAAGGTGTTGGCTACGGCATTCTCCGTTATGTCACAGAAACAGCGGGTACAAAGAGCTTCACGCCAGAGATCAGCTTCAACTATTTAGGCCAGTTCGACAGCGAAGTGAAAACCGACTTCTTTGAGCCGTCCGCTTTCGATATGGGGCGCCAAGTAAGTGAAGAATCAGAAGCACTGTACGCCCTGAGCTTCAGCGGCATGATCAGAAACGGCCGGTTTGCGCTTTCTTGCTCCTACAACGAGAAGGAGTTTGAAAGAGCCACAGTCGAGGGGCAAATGAACCGGTTTAAAGAAAATCTCCTGATGCTGATCCGCCATTGTACGGAAAAAGAAGAGAAGGAATTCACGCCAAGCGACTTCAGCGCTGAAGACCTTGGAATGGACGAGATGGGCGATATCTTTGACATGCTTGAGGAGAATTTAAAATAAAACGCAAGGGAATTACAGAAGGCGGGAGCGAAGCATATGAGTCAATTTAGCAAGGATCAGGTTCAAGATATGTATTACCTATCGCCGATGCAGGAGGGGATGCTGTTTCATACCATCCTGAATCCCGGCCAGAGCTTTTACCTTGAACAAATCACGATGAAAGTAAGAGGCAGCTTGAATATCACATGCCTTGAAGAAGGCATGAATGTGATCATGGACCGGTACGATGTATTTCGTACCGTGTTCATTCACGAAAAAGTAAAAAGGCCTGTCCAAGTCGTATTGAAAAAACGCCAGTTTCATATAGAAGAAATTGATCTGACACATTTAGCGGACAGCGAGCAAACAGCCAAAATCAATGAATACAAGGAACAGGATAAGATCAAAGGCTTTGATTTGACGCGGGATATTCCCATGCGCGCAGCCATTTTCAAAAAAGCTGAAGAAAGCTTTGAATGGGTGTGGAGCTACCACCACATCATTTTGGACGGCTGGTGCTTCGGTATTGTCGTGCAGGATCTGTTCAAGGTATACAATGCCCTGCGCGAACAAAAGCCGTACAGCCTTCCACCTGTCAAACCGTATAAGGACTATGTCAAGTGGCTCGAAAAACAGGATAAACAAGCGTCACTGCGTTACTGGCGCGAGTACTTAGAGGATTTTGAAGGACAAACGACGTTTGCGGAGCAAAGAAAGAAACAAACGGACGGCTACGAGCCGAAAGAACTGCTCTTCTCATTGCCGGAGGCGGAAACAAAGGCCTTTGCCGAGCTTGCAAAATCGCAGCATACCACTTTGAGTACGGCGTTGCAGGCAGTTTGGAGCGTATTGATCAGCCGCTATCAGCAGTCTGGCGATTTGACTTTCGGCACAGTCGTTTCCGGGCGTCCCGCGGAAATCAAAGGCGTTGAACATATGGTCGGGCTGTTTATCAACGTTATCCCGAGACGGGTGAAACTGTCTGAGGATATCACATTTAACGGTTTGCTCAAGCAGCTGCAGGAGCAATCACTTCAGTCTGAGCCGCATCAATATATGCCGCTCTATGACATCCAAACCGAGGCCGATCAGCCAAAACTGATTGACCACATCATTGTCTTTGAAAATTATCCGCTTCAGGATGCAAAGAATGACGAAAACAGTGAAAACGGCTTTGAGATGGAGGATGTCCATGTTTTTGAAAAGTCGAATTATGATCTTAACCTGATGGCTTCCCCGGGGGATGAGATGCTGATTAAGCTTGCCTATAACGAGAATGTGTTTGAGGAAGCGTTTATCCTGCGTTTAAAATCTCAGCTTCTCACAGCGATTCAGCAGCTTATCGAGAAGCCGGATCAGCCTGTCAGCACGATCAATCTCGTTGACGATAAGGAGAGAGAGCGTCTGCTTACCGGCTTAAACCCGCCGGCTCAAACTCATGAAGCAAAGCCTCTGACAGAGTGGTTCAAGGAAGCAGTGAACGTTAATCCGGACGCACCGGCGCTGACGTATTCCGGCCAGACGCTTTCCTATCGCGAATTAAATGAGGAAGCAAACCGCCTTGCACGCCGGTTGCAAAAGCAAGGCGCGGGCAAAGGCTCCGTTGTCGCGTTGTACACGAAGCGTTCGCTTGAGCTGGTGATCGGCATTCTCGGCGTATTAAAAGCGGGAGCGGCTTATCTGCCGGTTGATCCAAAGCTGCCGGAGGACCGAATGTCGTATATGCTGACTGACAGCGCGGCAGCCTGTCTGCTGACGCATCAGGAGATGAAGGAAAAAGCGGCTCAGCTGCCGTATACAGGGACAACGCTCTTCATTGATGATCAAACACGGTTTGCAGAACAGGCAAGTGACCTTGAAATCTCGATTGAACCCGATGATCCGGCATATATCATGTACACGTCTGGCACAACCGGAAAGCCGAAGGGCAATATCACCACCCATGCCAATATTCAAGGTTTGGTCAAGCATGTAGACTACATGAGATTTTCTGAAACAGATACGTTCTTATCTGTTTCGAATTACGCCTTTGACGCCTTTACCTTTGATTTCTACGCTTCCATATTAAATGCGGCAAGGCTGATCATCGCAGATGAACAAACGCTGCTGGATACAGAATCTCTCACCAATTTGATTCAGCAAGAAAATGTCAATGTCATGTTTGCGACAACCGCACTATTTAATCTTCTCACAGATGCGGGAGAGGATTGGATGAAAGGGCTTCGCTGCGTGTTATTTGGCGGAGAGCGGGCATCTGTGCCTCACGTCAGAAAAGCGCTGCGAATTATGGGGCCGGGTAAGCTGATTAACTGCTATGGGCCGACTGAGGGAACGGTGTTTGCGACAGCTCACGTCGTGCATGATCTACCGGATTCCACCACCTCATTGCCGATCGGCAAGCCGATCAGCAATGCCAGTGTTTATATTCTCAATGAGCAAAACGAGCTTCAGCCATTCGGAGCGGTTGGTGAACTGTGCATCAGCGGAATGGGCGTTTCAAAAGGGTATCTAAACCGCCATGACTTGACGAAGCAAAAGTTTATCGCGAATCCGTTCAAGCCGGGAGAGACGCTTTACCGCACAGGGGATTTAGCACGTTGGCTGCCAGACGGAACAATTGAATACGCTGGCAGGATTGACGACCAGGTCAAAATACGCGGGCACCGGATTGAACTTGAGGAAATCGAAAAGCAGCTGCAGGAATATCCGGGTGTGAAAGATGCGGTCGTTGTGGCAGAACGCCATGCGTCTGGAGATGCGTCCATTAACGCCTATCTTGTGAACCGGACGCAGCTTTCAGCCGAAGACGTAAAGGCGCGCCTGAAAAAACAGCTTCCTGCATACATGGTGCCGCAAACCTTTACTTTCTTGGACGAACTTCCTTTAACAACAAATGGAAAGGTCAATAAACGGCTCCTTCCAAAACCGGATCAGGATCAGCTGGCGGAAGAATGGATCGGACCGCGCAACGAGACGGAAGAAACGATCGCGCAAATCTGGTCCGAGATTCTCGGCAGACAGCGGATCGGCATTCATGACGATTTCTTTGCGCTCGGCGGGCACTCCTTAAAGGCAATGACCGCCGCGTCCCGTATCAAAAAAGAGCTCGCGATTGATCTGCCGGTAAAGCTTTTGTTTGAAGAGCCGACGATCGCCGGCATTTCAGCGTATTTGAAAAACGGGGGCTCAGATGGATTGCAGGATGTAACGGTCATGAATCCCGATCAGGAAGATCAGATCATTTTCGCATTCCCGCCGGTCTTGGGCTATGGCCTCATGTACCAAAATCTTGCCAGCCGCCTGCCGTCATACAAGCTGTGCGCCTTTGATTTCATTGAGGAGGAAAACCGGCTTGACCGCTATGCCGATTTGATTCAGAAACTTCAACCGGAAGGGCCTTTGACACTGTTCGGGTATTCAGCGGGATGCAGCCTGGCGTTTGAAGCGGCCAAAAAGCTTGAGGGACAAGGACGCATTGTGGAGCGGATCATCATGGTGGATTCCTATAAAAAACAAGGTGTCAGTGATCTGGACGGGCGCACGGTAGAGAGTGATGTCGAGGCGTTGATGAATGTCAACCGGGATAATGAAGCGCTCAACAGCGAAGCCGTCAAACAAGGCCTCAAGCAAAAAACACACGCCTTCTACTCATACTACGTCAACCTGATTAGCACAGGCCAGGTGAAAGCGGATATTGATGTCCTGACATCTGGCGCTGATTTTGACATGCCGGAATGGCTTGCATCGTGGGAAGAGGCCACAACAGGTGCTTACCGTGTGAAAAGAGGCTCTGGAACACACGCTGAAATGCTGCAGGGGGAAGCGCTAGACAGGAATGCCGGAATTTTGCTCGAATTTCTTAATATACAAACCGTAACGGTTTCTTAAATGAAGAGATGAAAGGAGGAGACGGCCAATGAGCCAGCTCTTCAAATCATTTGATGCGTCGGAAAAAACGCGGCTCATCTGTTTTCCGTTTGCCGGCGGCTACTCGGCATCGTTTCGCCCTCTCCATGCTTTTTTGCAAGGAGAGTGTGAGATGCTCGCTGCCGAGCCGCCGGGACACGGCACGAATCAAACGTCAGCCGTTGAGAATCTCGAAAAGCTGACCGATTTGTACAAACAAGAATTAAACCTCCGCCCTGATCGGCCGTTTGTGCTGTTTGGACACAGCATGGGCGGAATGATTACCTTCAGGCTGGCGCAAAAGCTGGAGCGGGAAGGCATCTTTCCTCAGGCGGTGATCATTTCTGCGATACAGCCGCCGCATATTCAGCGGAAGAAAGTGTCCCATCTGCCAGATAATCAGTTTCTTGATCATATTATCAAACTAGGCGGGATGCCCGCTGAGCTTGTTGAAAACAAGGAAGTCATGTCCTTTTTCCTGCCTTCCTTCCGATCAGATTACCGGGCTCTTGAACAATTTGAGCTTCACGATCTAGCCCCGATCCAATCGCCTGTTCATGTCTTTAACGGACTTGGTGATGAAAAATGCATTCGGGATGCGGAAGGCTGGAAGAAATGGGCGAAAGACGCCACATTTCATGAATTTGACGGCGGGCACATGTTTCTGCTGTCACATACGGAAGAAGTGGCAGAACGGATTTTTGCGATCTTGAATCAGCATCCGATCATTCAATCGTGACCATAAGCGGACAGCGCTGGCTGTTCCGCTTTTTTATGTTGAATGACCATTTTTACATGATATAATAGCCGGAATACTCAAATAAAGGCGGGTCGGAATATGCGCTCGTCTCCTCAGATGAAATGGTTTATATTGCTGTTTCCATTTGTTTTCGCCATCGGAATGAACTCATTCAGAAGTTCCTCTTCTATTTCTGCTGATGTGTGCATCGGCTGGAATCGAGCTGGTGCCGTTTTTAGATAAACAGAAGGCAAAAGAAACGCAGCAATCATTATAAAAGGACCAACACTATCAGCGCTGATCCTTTTTAAATTTCACTTTTTTTGTCTCATTATTTTTAAGGATAATTCCTCGGAACCTATTCATTTCCTCTTTGGAATGAAAAAAATGTTTTGGTATCGCAATATATTGGCTGCTGGATGTATTGATCCGGAAGACATTCTTATATTCGAGAACAGACGTGATTTCATTCCAATGAAAAATGAGGTCATACTTTTTAGAGCATATACGGATTCCTTCTTGATTGAGGGTATACGTTCTTTCGGATTGAATCCGTTCGTTCTTCTTGTATGCTCTAGAAAACTTTACATACAGAAGAAGGAGGAGCAGCAGTGTAAACAGAACAGACATGACGATAATGAAAATACTATTCATAAATAAGTTAAGCGCTTCGCTGCCATAAACGAGACGGGGCTGTCCGTTAATGAAATGAACTGCAGCAAAAATGGCGCAAAACAACAGAAAGTAAAAGAATGACATTTTTCCAACTTGATAAAAAAAGATTTCTCTTACATCTTTAAACGTAATTTCTCCTGGAAGATTGATGCTTTCACTAGCATATTGAATCATACGTACACTTACACTTCGAACCATGTTTTTCCTATCAGTCTAGCATAATTTCTCATTTTTTTGCAGGGACCCTATGGTGATTTGTCTTTTTCTGCAGGTTGATATTGCTCCCCACCACGCCAATCATAATACAAACGGCTCCGGCTAGATGATACCAGACGAGCGTTTCGTTTAGAATCACCACTCCCGCAATCATTGTCACGATGGTGGACACGTGATTGAAGGCGCTCATTTTAAAGGCTTCAATCCGTGACAGCGTATAGTTGGACAGAAACGACGTGACGAGTGAAGACAGCACGCCCAAATACACAATGGCAAGAACAAAGCCGGGCTCCCGGAATGGCTGAAAATAAGTGCCGACAGTTCCCGCCGCGCTGTGGCGAACAAGGGCGATGGCGTTGAAGACGGCAAAGCCGATCGCTGACATGATGTAAGTGAGCTCAATCAGCTTGAACCGCTGCGTCATTTTTCTGGCGGCGGTATTGTACATCGCGGAGGATAAAGCGGACAAAAGGATCAGCATAGAGCCTGTTAAGCTAGCTGATTCCACATCGACCCCTTTCATCACAAAAATGAACATGACGCCGGCAACGGATAAAACCGTGAAACCCTTCTGCATCCACGTGGAGCGTTCCTTTAATAGATAACTGGCTAAGACCATTGTGAAAATCGGAATGGCTGCCTGAATAATTCCCGCTTCAGAGGAGGACGAGTACACAAGGCCGAATGCCTGAAAGCTGAAAAACAACGCGGGATACAGCAGGGCGAGCGGCAAGATGGCCATGACGTCCTTTACACGAATTGATAGCTTTACCCAGCCGAATAAGACCGGTACAGTGGCCGCGGCAAACGCAATGGTGAACCGGTGCGCCAGAATATCAAACGGTTCGGCTGTTTGCAGCGCGATTTTTACGAATAGAAACGATAAACCGATAATGAACGAATATAAGATAGCCGCCATATAAGCGGGGGCTTGCTGATGTTTACCCATAATAGAAGGTGCTCCTTTACCTGATTTGCAGCGCCGGTCGCTCCCTTTTATTGTATGGCTGTGATTTGAAGGGTACAATGAGAAAAACAATGAACTGTACCGGTACAAAACAGGGGGAGAAAGCATGGAGAAATATATGAGTCTATTGACGAGGATAGAGGAGATGATGCAAAGCAGCGCCTATCAGGAAGGAGACAGGCTTCCATCCATCCGACAGCTGTCCATCCGCTATCAAGTCAGCAAAAGCACAGTGATCCGCGCGCTGCGGGAGCTGGAAAAGCGCCATCTCATCTACTCCGTTCCGAAAAGCGGCTATTATATTGTGAAAAAGACGGGCACACCAAAAAGCGGACAGCCGGGGCTCATCGACTTTGCCACATCTGCGCCAGATCCCGACGTATTTCCGTATCTTGATTTTCAGCACTGCATCAACAAAGCCATTGATACATACAAAAACGATTTGTTTATTTATGGGACGCCAAAGGGGCTTCCGTCGCTCATCCGTGTACTCCGAAAGCTGCTCGCCAATCAGCAGGTATTTGCGGACGAACGGCACATTTTCATTACATCAGGTGTCCAGCAGGCGTTATCCCTGCTTTGCGCCATGCCGTTTCCAAATGGGAAAGAGAAGATCGCCATTGAGCAGCCGGGCTATCATTTGATGATTGAACAGCTTGAAACGCTTGGGATTCCTGCCATCGGAGTAAAACGAACGGAAGAGGGGCTTGATATGAACGAGATTGAGCGGCTGTTTCAGACGGAATCGATCAAATGGTTTTATACGATGCCCCGCTTCCATAACCCGCTAGGCTGCTCTTTGTCAGAGCGTGATAAACAGGAACTTGTAAGACTGGCGGAAACGTATGATGTCTATCTCGTTGAGGATGATTATCTCGCTGATTTGGAGGAAAATAAAAAGGCAGATCCGCTGTACGCATATGATCTGTCCTCGCATGTCATCTATTTGAAAAGCTTCTCAAAAATGATGTTCCCCGGCCTTCGCGTGGGGACCGCTGTTTTGCCGGATGCGCTGGCTGACACGTTTCATACGTACAAAAAACTGAACGATATCGACAGTTCTATGATTTCTCAAGCGGCGTTGGAAATCTATTTGAAAAGCGGCATGTATGGCAGGCATAAGGAGAAAATCCGCACATCCTATAAGGAACGGTCACTGAGGCTTCATCAGGCCATTCAAACACATAGGAGTCTGGGAAGCGGCCGCTTTGCGTTCTCCAGCGGACAGGCGCCCTGCATGCATACCCATCTGGTGCTCCCTCGGGATTTGCAGGCCTCAAGGGTAATGCAAAAGCTGAAAAAACAAGGGGTTCTCCTTGAGGCGATAGACCGTCATTATTTATCAGATTATCCGAGAGAAAATCTATTAAAAATCAATATTTCCAATGTGAAAACGGAAGATATTGAACACGGCGTCAAGCTGCTGATGAGCCATTTATAAAAGCGCATCGTATGAGACCATTGTGATATCCTCAGGGAAATCAGGGTGCGCGGCGCATACGGCCATTTTGTAGCCCGGATCTACTTCATATGTTTTGATATAGCATGGTGAATGTCTGTCCGGAAGCTCAATGGTTACTCGTCCGTCCTGATGCAGGCGCACCGAAAAGGAGTCAAGCGGAAGCGATAAGCCTTTGCCTTCCTGTTTGATAAAACTTTCTTTCATTGACCATAGATGATAAAAATAGTCTGTCTGCTGGTCGATGTTTTTGGCTATAAGGTCGTTGTACTCTGTTTTTGAAAAGAAGCGTTTGGCGATATCGAGACTGATCGGTTTCATTTTTTCAATATCCACGCCGATCGGCTGTGAATCAAACGCGCAAACGACCCAGCGGCCGGAGTGAGAAATATTGAAATGGGCGTCAGGAAGATCAGGGATGCAAGGCTTCCCGTATTCCTGCGCGCTGAAGCGGATCTCGGCTTTGTCCAGCTGATACTGCCCGCTGATAACAGAGCGAACGAGCACATCTCCCAGCAGGGTGCGGTGAGCATCTTCTTTATGATAAAATCTCCGGCATTTCTCCCGTTTTTCAGGCGATATGAAAGACATGAACCGTTCAGTCTCTTCCTGTGAAAGCGGGCGGTCCATATACATTCCGTAAATCTTCATTCTAAGTCCTCCGTCTGCAAAAGATTGTCAAAACCATCCTATCATATTTTGTTTTACTTCGGAGTAAGATCCTCGATAATCTCGTATACGTAGGGGTTTTTTGGTGTACTAATTGTTTGCGTGTGTGTGACGGATAAGATCGGAAGCTGTTTGCCGTTCTTATCAAATACAGTCAGTTTTCCGGTGATCTGAACCCACTCGCCTTCCTTTATATCATGTTTTTCTGAGAAAGAAGCCGGCAGTCCGTATACCGCAGCATCTGCAATACAGCAGGATATGCCGTAACGTCCAACGATATAGCGATCCAGCTGTTCATCAAAATAGACAAATCCTTTCATGTCGATCTCTTTTCCTGCATACGCTTCTGCATGTTCCAGCAATAGATTGACAATGGGCACATAATACTTGTCTGAAACCGGAATGACATTCTTCCGTTCCAGCTCCCGCGAAAGTTCTTTTTCATAACCACTGGGCAGGACGGCGGCCGTTCCTGCTTCATGAGAGGATTCCGCCTGAGTATTAGATTTCCTCTGTTCCGGGCTTTTGGCACTGTTTGCTGAGAAGATTCTGTTTTGTGCCACTTCCTTTGTCAGCACATGATCAGGGAAAAGGAAACCGGTAACGATAGGAATCAGAAAAAAACTGTACAGCCATGGGTGAGACGGAGAATGTGTTTGACTGCCGGCACATGCACAGCAGGTATGCGGACTGTCTTGTTTTCTCCAGATCAATGACAGTATGCCAAGCGCAAATGCAGCGACGATAAAAAACTTCGCAAACCAAAGCATCCGCGGAGAAATGAAATGCAAAATATGCCCTGTCAGATAAAGTTTAAAGATCATTAAAGCAAAGCCGACCAATAGAAGCCCCCGGACAACAGCATCAAAAGAATACGGTTTATTTTGTTTCAATTCACTCATCCTTTATGAGGTAATCAAACCATAAAGCCAAGCTATTGCAAGAACTGAAGCGGAAATCACAACAAAAAATACAAACACAAAGCGTTTTTTAAAAAATGAAGCATACACAAACGTGTTTTTTACATCTAACATTGGGCCGTACAGCATGAAGGAGAGGAGGGAAGCGTGAGAATAGGTGCCTGAAAAAGTAGACGCGACAAACGCATCCGCATGTGAGCAAAGTGACAGGACAAATGCCAGTCCCATCATGACAGCGGAACCAGACAGGTCGCTTGTCCCCAGCTCAGCGAGAGCCCCGCGGTTTAGAAACGTTTGAAACAGGCTGGCGATACATGCGCCCATGATCAAATAGCGGCCCATATCGAAAAATTCTTCTACAGCATGGGTGACGATAGGTTTCAAGCGTTTTCCGTGCTGCTGATGACTGTGTTCCAAGGCAGCTGTTTTATGCGGTTTCAGCATGTTCTTTTTTCCGAATATCCAATACATCAGGAGCCCGATTATGATACAAATAACGACGGAGAGCCCAATCCTCGCGAACACAAGTTCCAAATGCTTGCTGAAGGCATAGTAGGTGGAGAGGATGACAATCGGATTTAAGATGGGCGCCCCAACTAAGATAACCGCGCCGACATGCAGAGGGAGCCCTTTTTGAATGAGACGGCGCACCACCGGAATGACCGCACACTCACATACAGGGGAGAGAATACTGATGGCGACAGCGGACCCTATTGCGCCATAAGGGTTTTTGACGATCCATTTGGCCATCCATTCATCTGAGACAAAGAATTCAATGCACGAAGAAAAAAAGATGCCGAGCATGATAAATGGAATGGATTCAAGCAAAATACTCAGGAAAATGGTATTCACATTTAGCAGTGAAACTGGAATAGCAAAAGACAGTTTTGCAGGTTCAAGCAGAATAAAACAATACAGTAAAAAGAAAAAGAGCAATATGCTGAAGGAGCGTCTTGCAAAGCGTTGGAGAGCTTCCATCATGATACCTTCCGATTCTAGTATTTCTCTTTCTCAGAGATAGTACCAATCTATGAGACAAGCCTGCCAAACATGAGTGAAAACAAAAAACGGGCCATTGAATTGGTCCGTTTTTCTTTGACAAAAGATTAGTGCAGAGGCGGAGATGTTTTCACAGCGGCTGTCCGCCTTGCCACCGCATAATTCAGCAGCTGGATTGACTGCGGCAATGAAAAGCGCAGAATGAGTCCGGTGAGAATGGCGGTCAAAATGGTGCCAAAACCGATCGGACCGCCCATGCCCCATGCCGCCAACAAAATGATGATTTCCATGCCGTTCCGCACCCATTGCACATTCCAGCCGGTTTTTTCTGTAATCAGCATCATCA
This sequence comes from Bacillus sp. MSP13, assembly GCF_000815295.1. Classification (NCBI taxonomy): domain Bacteria; kingdom Bacillati; phylum Bacillota; class Bacilli; order Caryophanales; family Bacillaceae; genus Bacillus; species Bacillus sp. MSP13. The sequence continues at coordinate 165,564 of NZ_JXAQ01000013.1, read as the reverse complement.
GTGAATCACGCGGGCCCGCGCCAAGGCCTGCCGATACATAAACACCGACGCCGTAGCCGATCATGACCACGCCAAGAGAGAAGACGATGACGGAGCCCGTATAAGTGGAGGGGGCAGGCAGAAGAAAATTGAAAAAATCTATAAAAACACCAATGAGTACCATGTTCAGGATCGCCCCAATTTTTGGCCAAGCCTTCGTAAACAATGACGTTAATCCAACGATGAGCGCGCCAATCATGATGGACCACTGGCCGACGGTAAACCCGAAGTGCTGAAACAGGCTGTAATGAAATGCATCCCACGGGCTAATGCCGAGCGCTTTCCCTTCAATCGTCAGGGATACACCAAAAGCCAATATGATCAAACCGGCAAAATAAAATGTCCAACGCAGCACAAGTTCTCGCTTCACGTGAGGTCCCTTCTTTCGTAAAAATCAGTCGAGTGTCATTGTAGCACATCTGACAGAAGGGCGGAATAGGCGAAGGGGACTCAACAAAAAAACAGGGCTGCCGCAGCCCTGTTTTGGTTTAAATATTTATTGCCTTTTCTGCTACATGAAATGAATCTGACTCGTTAGCGTATGATCCAGCAGTTAATAAACCAGCAAAAAGGAAACCAATCAAACCGGTGCTAATAATAAGTTTTTTCATTATAGCGCCTCCGTAACTTTTAGTATTTGATTTTGGGCATTAATAGCCCTTTTTAAGAAATTCCTCCCTTCTATAAAATTTCCTGTATCAAAATGAAAATCCCCTATTTTTTCTGTTAATTCGGCATATTCAGACCACAAGTGTTTCTTTTCCAAATAGTTAAGGCTTTGCTCCACTTCTTTCTCATTATACTCTTCATAAATTGAATAAATGATTGTTAATTTTGCTTTATACTCTTCTTCGTTACAATGTAAAGCTAGTTTTAATGCTTTTTCATAGAACGAACGCGCTTCTTCCTGTTTAGAAGATTGATAAAGCACATTTGCCATCATATATAATGTCCTAACGCCATTAGCTGTGTTTAGGTGATCTTTCATTTCTAATGCTTTTCTAAAAAAATACTCAGCATCTGTTAGATTTTCGCTTCTTGCTGATACAAGCCCTAAGTTGTGGTGGATTATCCCGATAATCCGGTTTGCTTGTTTCCCTTTCAAATGTTCAGCCGTTTGCAAAGCCTCTCGATAATAGGTTTCAGCTTCAGAGAGACGATGCATATCATACATATTTGCTCCAAACATCATATTGCATCCGATAACTTTTACTTTGTAAAAACGATTACTTTCAAACAAATTTTTTGCTATTGTTAGATGATTCAACGAAACAAAATGTTGATCAATTTGATAATATGCATCAGCTAGTTTGTAATGAAATTCTGCTTTTTCAATCTCATCAGTAACTTCATTCAACTCTTTCTCGGCTTCTCGATAATAATGGATTGCTTTTACATATTCTTTTTGGTCAAATTCATACATTCCTCTGAAAAATAATGAATAATATTTAAGAAGGCCAGTTAGCCTTTTTTGGTGGTTTTCAATTTTCTCAAGCAGTTCTGAGATGCTTGGTCGTTCATATTTCTTTTCTGGCGGTTCTAAGGAGTCTAACATTAATTGGTGGCGAAAACACATAAGAGAATAATAGAGAAGCAAATCTTGGTCCTCTTTCATTATCTTTATTTCTAGCTCAACCTCTGCCTTTAAAACTTCAGCATCCGGTACACTAAATTGTCGAATCATCTTATACCATTCGTTAATTTTAACACCTACATGAGATGATGGTACTGCTGACCCCATGGTTCATCCTCCCTAATAACCCTTTTTATGTAATATTTTATCATTTTCCATATGCTGCTTGTCCGCAAAAAAACCGCAAACTTCTAGGAGCTTTTTTTAATCTAATAAAAGAAAAAACCCAAAACGGCAATCGTTTTGGGTTTTAAAGATTTTACAACGGGTTCAAAATCCGGTTCAAGAACCGCTGCGTCCGTTCTTCTTTTGGTGCGGAGAAGATTTGCTCCGGCGGTCCCTGTTCCACGATGACGCCGCCGTCAATGAAGACGACTTCGTCCGCCACATCCTGGGCGAATTTGATTTCGTGGGTTACAACGACCATGGTCCAGCCTTCATTGGCCAAATCCTTGATCACCTTCAGCACCTCTCCGACAAGTTCGGGGTCAAGAGCTGAGGTCGGTTCGTCAAACAGCATGAGTTCAGGCTGAATCGCAAGAGCGCGGGCGATGCCGACGCGCTGCTGCTGTCCTCCGGAAAGCTGGAACGGATATAAATTCATTTTGTCCTTCAGTCCGACTTTCTCAAGTAACTGAATCGCTTCTTTTCTGACTTCCTCTTTGTTTCGTTTTTGCACCTGAACAGGGCCCTCCATCACGTTCTCAAGGGCTGTGCGGTGCGGGAACAGGTGATAGGCCTGAAACACCATTCCGGATTTCCGGCGAAGCTTGAGGATATCTGCCTGTTTCACCTTTTTAGAGAAATCAATGGAGAAATCGTCAAATGCAAGCTCCCCGCGATTGGGGATCTCCAGCGCGTTCAGGCAGCGGAGCAGCGTCGTTTTCCCTGAACCTGAAGGCCCAAGTATGGCGATGACTTTCCCTTTTTCAATCTTCATATCTATCTTTTTTAAAATTTCATTTTCACCGAATGATTTGTTTAATCCTGTTACGGTAAGCATACCCGGAACCTCCTTATTTGGCCACGTAGCGGTCAAGACGCCGTTCGATGACATGCTGGACGAGTGAAAGCAGGAAGCAGATCATCCAATAAATAAAGGCTGCTTCAATATAGATCACTAAAATCTGGTCAAGATTCCGCGCGCCGATTTCTTGGGCTTTTCTGAACAGTTCAGCGACCAGAATTTGAGAGGCGAGGGATGTATCTTTGATCAGGCTGATAAAGGTATTGGATAATGGCGGGATCGACACACGAAACGCCTGCGGCAAAATGACGCGGAACAGCGTTTTCTGATGGGTCATGCCAATTGTATAGCCGGCTTCCCACTGTCCTTTCGGCACGGATAAAATAGATGCCCGGATGATTTCAGATGCATAGGCGCCGACGTTAAGTGAAAAGGCGATAACTGCGCTTGGAAATGGATCTAATGTGATATTAAAGGCCGGGAACAGATAGAAAATGATGAACAATTGAACGAGAAGAGGAGTGCCGCGTATCGCGGATACGTATACGCTGAACACCCATCTCAAAGGTTTCATTTTCGACATTCTGGCAAGCGCTGTAATCAGCGCGATGATCATCCCAAATAGGAAGGAAAGAATCGTAAGGGGAATCGTATAGTAGATTCCCCCTGAAAGGATCGGCCAGAATGACTGCTGCACCAGATCCCACGGGATCGCCGTGCCAAGCGTCAATGCCGGCAGATTATTTAGAAACATCTTCGCCGAACCATTTTTTCGAAATGCTAGAAAGAGTCCCGTCCTCTTTCATTTCTTTTAATGCTTTATTGACTTGATCCACAACCTCGCCGCTTCCTTTGCGGAATGCGAAATAGGTGAACTGCGGATCGCCTGTTTCAAAAGCGATTTTTACGTTTTTGTTGTCTGATGTTTTTAAGTAGTTCAATACAGCAAGCTTATCGTTGTATGTCATATCGACGCGGCCTTGCTGGATGAGCTGAAGGGATTGTGCCAAGCCTTCTACGCCTTCAACTTTCGCGCCTGCATCTGTAGCTAATTTGTTGTAATTGCTTGTCAGTGATTGTGCCGATGTTTTTCCTTTTACATCTGCTTCAGACTGAATATCGTTGTTGTCTTTTTTCGTCACGACAACGGCTCTTGAAGTTGTATATTTATCAGAGAAATCGTATTTGTCTTCACGGTCTGTTTTTCCGACTTGGTTGGCAATGACGTCAAACCGTTTGGAATTCAGGCCGGCAAACATACTATCCCATTGTGTTTCCTTAAAATCGACTTTCAGCCCTAGGCGTTTTGCGGCTTCTGTAATGACTTCCACATCATAACCAGTCAGCTTATCAGTGTCTTTGTCGTGGAAAGTGAACGGTTCATATGTTCCTTCCGTACCGACTGTCAGCTCACCTTTTTTCTTAATTGAAGCCCAAAGATCGCCGTCTTTGGCGTTGTCTTTTGACTGATTGTCATTTCCTGCTCCGCAAGCTGCGAGCACTGCAATGCTTACGATCATGAATAAAGCCAAAAATGCTTTTTTCATCTTATTCCCCACTTTTCTGGTTGATTTTATTGAAATAAAAAATTAGCTTACAAATCTAAAGGATAACTTTTTTTAGTATGAGTCAAGTAATTGGTTTTCATAAGGCGATTTCTCTTAAAATAAATCCAAAAATTGCTGTACCGGTTTTGGCAAATAACTGTCAGTTCTCCACATCACAGCCGGTTTCATAATAAAGGGATTGTTTTCGATACGAATGGTATGAACGTGGTTCCTCATGTGAACAGGAATCATTGTGACGGGCAGAATGGAAGCGCCGAATCCGGATGAGACGAGGCTGAGCAAAGTTGCGGAATCGTGGCATTCACAAACAGTACGCGGCTCCAGATTCAAACGCTGAAATTCATTCATGACCTGATTATAGACGCCCTTCCCGTTGACAGGCCGCAGCAGAATCAGCGGAAAGGAAGGGATGTCTTCCATTTTAATGGTGTCCCCGCACGGATATCCTGCTTCTTCTGAAAGCACCAGTACACATGGAATATCATCAAGCTGTTTGAATTGAACTGTATCGCTTTTGATCAGCGTCGTGGTGACCGCCGCATCAATTTGACGGCTTTCCAGAAGTTCTAACAGTGTCGCGGGCTCATTCTCCCAAATGTTAAAGGTGAGGTGCGGGTATTTCTCTTTCATCTGTGTGACTTTTTCAAGCATCAGAGAGGCGCAATAAATCGTTGACCCCACAGCCAGCGTGCCGGCAACTTCCTCCTTCAGCTCTTGTACCTCGATGACGGCATCTTCAAACCTATGCAGAATCTCTTTGGCTCTTTTCAGAAAAACAGTTCCTTCATATGTAAGCGTCATTTGTTTTTTCTTATTCCGGTCAAAGAGAATGACACCTAGCTCGTCCTCCAGCTGTTTCAGCTGTCTGCTTAAAGGCGGCTGTGCCATGTGGAGTTTTTTGGCGGCGGATGTGATTTTTTGTTCTTGGGCGATGGTAATAAAATATCGAAGCTGGCGAATGTCCAAAAAAAGCGCCTCCTCAGTATACCTTTTAGGTATGATATATAGATTTTAGAGATATTTTTCATATGGATATATCAGGAGTATGATGGAAATGAAAGCGGAATTCAAGCGTAAAGGAGGGGGCAAAAATGAAACTCGTTGTCGGAATGACAGGGGCAACAGGGGCCATTTTCGGAGTCAGGCTGCTGGAGTGGCTGAAAGCGGCCGGAGTGGAAACCCATCTCGTTGTGTCTCCTTGGGCGAACGTCACGATCAAACACGAAACAGGCTATACCTTAAAACAAGTGGAACAGCTGGCTACATACACATATTCGCATAAGGATCAGGCTGCAGCCATTTCTAGCGGATCGTTTGATACCGATGGAATGATTGTCGCGCCATGCAGCATGAAATCTCTCGCAAGCATTCGCACCGGGATGGCGGATAATCTGCTGACACGTGCGGCGGATGTCATGCTCAAGGAGAGAAAAAAACTCGTCCTCTTAACGAGGGAGACGCCTTTGAACCAGATTCATCTCGAAAATATGCTAGCGCTTACGAAAATGGGCGCCATCATTCTTCCTCCAATGCCGGCCTTTTATAACCAGCCCGGCAGCTTAGAGGAAATGGTCGACCATATTGTATTCAGAACATTGGACCAATTCGGTATTCGCCTTCCTGAAGCGAAACGCTGGAATGGGATTGAAAAGCAAAAAGGAGGAGCTTGATCATGGCTTATCAAGATTTCAGAGAATTTCTCACTGCCCTTGAAAAAGAAGGGCAGCTGCTGACAGTGAAGGAAGAGGTAAAGCCGGAGCCGGATTTAGGGGCCGCGGCACGAGCAGCCAGCAATCTGGGCGATAAAAGCCCCGCGCTTTTATTTAACAACATTTACGGCTATCACAATGCTCAAATTGCGATGAATGTAATCGGTTCCTGGCCGAACCATGCGATGATGCTCGGCATGCCGAAAGACACGCCGGTAAAAGAACAGTTTTTTGAATTCGCCAAGCGTTATGAACAGTTCCCGATGCCGGTCAAACGTGAGGAAACAGCGCCGTTTCATGAAAATGAAATCACAGAAGACATCAATTTGTTCGATATCTTGCCTCTTTTTAGAATTAACCAAGGGGACGGCGGCTACTATTTAGATAAAGCATGTGTCATTTCCCGCGATCTTGAAGATCCTGAGAATTTTGGCAAACAAAACGTCGGCATTTACAGAATGCAGGTCAAAGGAAAAGACCGCCTCGGCATTCAGCCTGTGCCGCAGCATGATATTGCGATCCATTTGCGTCAAGCTGAAGAACGCGGCATCAATCTTCCAGTCACGATTGCGCTCGGCTGTGAGCCGGTTATTACAACGGCGGCGTCGACTCCGCTTCTTTATGATCAATCAGAATACGAAATGGCGGGCGCAATTCAAGGCGAGCCGTATCGCATCGTCAAATCTAAGCTGTCTGATCTTGATGTTCCATGGGGCGCTGAAGTTGTGCTTGAAGGTGAAATCGTGGCCGGAGAACGTGAATATGAAGGCCCGTTTGGTGAATTCACAGGCCACTATTCCGGCGGACGCAGCATGCCGATTATCAAAATTAAACGCGTATATCATAGAAACAATCCGATTTTTGAACATTTATACTTAGGCATGCCTTGGACAGAATGCGATTACATGATCGGCATTAACACTTGTGTGCCGCTTTATCAGCAGTTAAAAGAAGCATATCCGAATGAAATTGTCGCTGTGAACGCCATGTACACACACGGTTTAATCGCGATTGTTTCCACAAAAACCCGCTATGGCGGATTTGCAAAAGCGGTCGGTATGCGTGCACTCACAACACCGCACGGACTCGGCTACTGCAAAATGGTCATTGTTGTTGACGAGGATGTCGATCCATTCAATCTGCCGCAGGTCATGTGGGCGCTTTCGACTAAAATGCATCCAAAACACGACGCGGTCATCATTCCAGACTTATCTGTCCTGCCGCTTGACCCTGGATCTAATCCATCAGGGATCACTCACAAAATGATTCTGGACGCCACTACGCCGGTTGCGCCGGAAACAAGAGGCCATTATTCACAGCCGCTTGATTCACCATTAACAACGAAAGAATGGGAACAAAAATTAATGGACTTGATGAATAAATAAGGAAAGGATGATCGACATGCATACATGTCCTCGATGCGATTCAAAAAAGGGAGAAGTCATGAGCAAATCGCCTGTAGAAGGCGCCTGGGAAGTTTATCAGTGCCAAACATGCTTTTTTACATGGAGATCCTGTGAGCCGGATAGCATTACAAACCCGGCGAAATACAATCCGGCGTTTAAAATTGATCCGAGTGAAACAGAAACAGCAGTTGAAGTTCCGGCTGTGCCGGAACGAAAGGCTTGATCAGCGTGAACTGTCTATCAGACCCCCTTTTTGAGCTGCTTGACGGGAATCGCTTGGATGAGAAGCAGCATGAGGCTTTCGTTCTGCAAACGGTATCGGATGATGGCTGGCCGCATGCCGCCATGATTAGCGTGGGAGAAATCATCGCTCTCAGCCGAACAGAAATCCGAATCGCTCTGTGGAAAAACACAGCGACTGCAGCCAACATCCGTCGCAGAGGAAAAGCGCAGTTTATGGCATGGTGGAAGGGAGCCGCCCATTATGTGAAGCTGCAATGTGAGCCTTTGCCGTCTTTGAAAGAAGCTGAATATGAAAGAGACCGTTTTGCCTGCCGCATCGTTTCGGTGAAGGAGGATGTGGCGAAATATGCAGATTTGACTTCCGGTGTCCGAATCCAGCTTCACAGCCCTGAAGAGGTGCTGAACAGATGGGAAAAGACACGAAAGGAATTGAAACGGTAATATGACAGAGCCTGACGCCATGCGTCAGGTTTTTATTTTTAATAATAAAAATGAAATGGGGGGCCGCACCTCCAACAATCCATTCAGGATGCATTTCCTGAATGAACAGCGGGTCTTTGATCAAAGCTCAGCAAATGGATGGACAAATAAAAAAACAGCCCGTGGGATCAAAAATCCGCGGGCTGTTTTTTTATTATAAGACCCCTTTCATCGCACGCTTGATAATTGGCGAAAGCAGCAGCAGAATGCCGCCGAGCACGATAGAAATCAAGCCGATGGTGCCGAAGTAAGTTGTTTCAGGAATTTTATCAAACAATCCGGCTACTTGGGCATTGATTGCTTGGGCGGCTGCGTTAGTCAAAAACCACATGCTCATTGTTTGTGCAGAGAATGCAGCTGGTGCTAGTTTCGTTGTGACGGATAAACCGACTGGAGACAGGCACAGCTCTCCAAGCACGACAAGCAGGAAGCTGAGAACGAGCCAAAGCGGGCTTACGAGTACATCTTTCCCTTGCATAGCCGGGAATACCATAATGATAAATGACAATCCGGCTAGAATAATTCCGATTGAGAATTTAACTGGTGTGGACGGCTGGCGTTTGCCAAGCTTCATCCATAACCAAGCGAAAATTGGCGCGAAAATGACGACAAACAATGGATTTAATGATTGGAACCAAGATGACTGAAGTTCTAATCCGCCCAATGAAAGCTTTATGCGTTCATCAGCGTAAACCGCAAGAATGGTCGCTCCCTGTTCCTGAATGGCCCAGAACATGACAGCGCCGATAAATAAAGGAATGTAAGCGGCAAGACGAGATTTTTCAGTTTTGTCCGCTTTTTTGCTAGTAAACATGATGATGAAATAAACAATAGGGATCAGAATACCGAGAATACTCACAAGGTCGATGAAACGATTGATCGTCAGCGCGCCTGTTTGTACAGAGACCATCACTGCGATCGCTAAAATGATAATACCGATTCCAGTGCCAATCGCAGATTTTTTAGACAGCGGATTCGGCACATTTGAGCCTGCGAGCCCTAGGTTTTTCTTTCTTGTTACAGCATATACGATAAGTCCGAGAAGCATTCCGACTGCGGCCACTCCGAAGCCAAGATGATAGTTGTACTTCTGTCCGAGTGTTCCGACAATTAACGGCGCGAGCAAACCGCCGAGGTTAATCCCCATGTAGAAAATACTAAAACCTGAGTCGCGGCGCGGGTCTTCTTTCGTGTAAAGATCTCCAACCACGCTTGAAACGTTTGGTTTTAATAAGCCTGTTCCGATAATGATAAGCGCCATGCTGATATAGAATGCTGTCGCGCTGCCCGGAAAGGCGAGTGCAATGTGGCCGAACATAATGAATATGCCGCCGTAAAACACGGTGTTTGCGGTTCCGAATACCCGGTCAGCAAGCCATCCGCCAATAATAGTCGACATGTATACGAGAGATCCGTAAATTGACATAATGGCTACCGCTGTGCCTTTGTCAAAGCCAAGCCCTCCGTTTATCGTCTCTGTATACAAATAGTAAAGTAAGATTGCTCTCATTCCATAGTAAGAGAAACGTTCCCAAAATTCGGTGAAAAAGAGCGTAAATAGTCCCCTCGGGTGACCAAAGAACCCTTTTTGCGGGACGCTTTTAATGATACTTTCGTTATCAATTGAAGCCATGTCAGCCAAACCCTTTCTTAAAAAAGTGTATTATAAAAATCATATTCTTATATAATACTTGTGTCAATATAATTTATACGCATTTCAAATAGTTCCATAATGGAAAAATTGTAACAGTATAAAGATAGTGATTTTATCCTAATGATTAAGTCCTTTTTCCGTAAGGTTTTCTGACAAAACGATTCCTTTATATTTTTTCAATAAAATTTTAGAGAAATGTACAAGCGGATCGGGCCGTTATGAGTATCATGATAGTATCATGAAGAAGGAGGCTCGCAATTGGCTGAATTCATATTAAATGCGGCTGATTTCGGTATTTCAGGAGATGGCAAAACGGATTCAACAGAACTGATTAATCAATGCCTCAGTACCGCTGTTTCGAAAGGATATCATACGGTCTGGTTTCCAAAGGGAACATATTTAGTAGACGGAACGCTTGGGGGTGATCCCAATCAGAGGTTTCGAAACGCGGGGATAAAAGTTCCTGCCAACCTTGAGATTGTGATGGACCCCGAGTGTATCATGAAAGTCATTCCGAACAGTTCGTGGGGTTATTCCGCATTTTATGTAGGCAAGCAAGAGAATATAACCATTTCCGGAGGACAAATCATCGGCGATCGCGATGAGCATACGTATGCGTCCGCGGGCATCAGGTCAACCCATGAATGGGGCTTCGGCATATGTATTGAAGGATGTTTGAATGTTGTGATTGATGATGTCAAAATTTCTGGTTTTACCGGAGACGGGATCATTGTCAGTCCGAGAGGATTAAAGACAAATGATGATTATCGAACGTCAGAGCATGTCACCATCAGCCGCTGTGAGGTTCGGCGGTCGAGAAGGAATAACATTTCCATTACCGGATGTGACATGGTCACAGTGGAGGGATGCTTGATTGAGGACGCCGGAACGGGAAATGGAACAGCTCCGAAGTTCGGAATTGACATAGAAGGATATGGCGAAGGTGATATTGACTATGAAGAACCGGTCAATGTATCCATTCGTAATAACCATTTTACGGGAAATGTTTCGAGTTCTGTGACCAACTTTAACGGGTACGGCATTTCAATAGAAGGTAACCACTCAGACAATACGATCAGCTATGGGTATGGAACGCAAACGGTGATCAAAGGAAATATTCTCAGATGGGAGAAAGACGCGGCTGCCGCACCTAGAGTCGGGATTACGGGACTCGGTGTGTCACAAGGAAAAGAGAGCAGTGATGCGGTCATCGCCGGCAACCTCATTACCGGGTTTTCAACAGGGATTGATGTCAGGGGAAAGAGCGTGCTTGTCACGAACAACAAAATCAGCAACTTTCAAAACACAGGCATATTGGTATATCAGTCTTCCGACGTAAAGGTGGACGGCAACCAGATTCAAAACGGATTGTCTGAAACAAGGCGCAGCACCGGCCTTCGCGCAGTGCTGTCAGATGATACCGCATTTTTGAATAACTGCCTCATTCAAGTCATTGACGGCGTGAACATTTCCGGCGGCGATATGATCATAAAAGATAATGTGATGAGAAAATTCAGCCGGGGGATCTGGATCGCTCAAGGAAACGCCGTGATTGAAGGAAATACAATGATCCCCGATGCGTTTGAAGGCGCCTTGGAGTCGTATACCATTTCCGTCACGAACAATGCGAGCGCTATCATCAAAAACAACACATGTAAAGCGTTTAAAAACTACCCGATCTACTGTTCAACAAGGGCGAAAACCTCAATTATCGGCAACCATTTTGAGAGATCTCCGCTTTTGGTCACCATCTATATCAACGCTGGTGTGCATGAGATTTTTGATAATACCATTTCAGTCAACAGAACAGCTGGGAATCCGATTGTGATATATGTGAACGATTCAGCAGGCTCTATCATCTCTGGAAATACCATCAATAACCTCTCCGCAGGCACGGCGACAGCCATCCAAACAAACACCTCAACCAATTCCAAAATCATCGGCAATCACATCTTCAAAGGAACCATCAGCAAACATAGCAGTGATACCGCAGACGGCAATATCATCTCCTAAAATTAGCGCCCCGCCTTGGGGTTCTTTTTTTTCGAGTGATACATTACTATCCCTTTTTTGATTAACAAAAGAGCATAAGCAAAAAGCAAAACCCACTCAGCGAATGTGGTCATTCTAAAGGTGGAGAAATTATTATAAATGGCTTCTTGTAGTGTGAAGTTTTGCAGAATATCCATGGAAATGGAGATCAGGATCAAACAAATTAACATAGATGCAATGGCGGCTAACAATTTCATTAGTTTTGCTCCTTTCAGTTTTCATTTTGTTCATCTATCCGCATGTTATGCAAATGATGACAAGTGAATAATTCCAAGAAGAAGCGGAAAAATATGAAAAAAACAGGAAAGGTTTTTTGCATATGCCTTCATTTTTCAAAGAAAAAAGAAAACAGAGAAAAACGACAGACAGGACAACGCAAAAAATCATCGACAAGCAGAAGTTCCGACTGAGCCTGTTTCTCCCATCCTGACAAAAAATATATCGCGATTAAAGCGAGCCGTAGGGGGAAGTGCAGATGTTGTGATCCGTGAAGTGAGAACGGGAGAACAGGATAACTTGCATATGGCGGTCATCTACTTTGCCGGCCTGGTTGATCAAAAAACGATAAATGAGTCTTTGATTGAGCCCTTGGTCGAAAATCAATCCTTACACCATCCTCATGCCGTTGAGAAATTATTAGGTGGAACACTCCCTCTTGGCGGTGTAAAACAAGAGAAGCTGTGGGATAAGCTCATTTCAGAATTCATGCAAGGCAATGCGGTGATATTCATTGAAGGTTGCGATAAAGCACTGATTGCAAGCACACAAGGCGGAAAAGAGCGTTCAATTCAAGAGCCTGGAACACAAGTCGCTTTTCGCGGCCCGCGGCAAGGATTCACAGAATCCTTGCAAACCAATATCTCAATGATCCGAAGGTACATTAAGAACCCTGATTTATGGGTAGAGAAGATGAAAATCGGATCAGTTACTCATACTGATGTCGCGCTCATGTATATCCATGGGATTTGCGAAGAAAAAGTATTGCGGGAAGTGCGGAGACGTTTAAAAAAAATTGATATCGACAGTGTATTAGAATCCGGATATATCGAACAGTTGATAGAGGATGAAACGTTCTCGACGTTTCCCACCATCTATCACACAGAGCGGCCGGATGTGGTCGCCGGCAATCTGCTCGAAGGGAGGTTCGCAATCGTTGTTGACGGGACTCCGTTCGTGCTGATCGCTCCTGCTTTGTTTGTTCAGTTTTTTCAGTCCGTTGAAGATTACTATTCCCGCTTTGATATTGCGACCAGCATACGTGTGCTGCGAATTTTGGTTTTTTTCATTTCCCTTGTCTTACCGGCCATTTACGTAGCGGGCACGACATTTCATCAGGAGATGATCCCGACACAGCTTTTGGTGGTGATCGCCGCGCAAAGGGAGGTTGTCCCATTTCCGGCTGTGATTGAAGCATTGACGATGGAAGTCGCTTTTGAAATTCTCAGAGAAGCAGGTGTGCGGCTTCCCCGCGTTGTCGGATCCGCTGTTTCGATTGTCGGAGCGCTTGTGATTGGACAGGCGGCTGTCCAGGCGGGCATCGTATCGCCGGCCATGGTTATCATTGTTGCTTTGACAGCGATTTCTAGTTTTGCGACACCTGCTTTTGCCATGGCCATATCCGCCCGGCTGATCCGTTTTCTTTTGATTATCGCTGCCGCTTTTATGGGATTTTTCGGCTTGATATTGGGGATATTGGTTATGACAATTCACTTGTGCAGCCTGAGGTCTTTCGGTGTGCCTTATATGTCCCCGCTTGCACCATTTTCGCCAGAAGGTATGAAAGACGCTCTTTTTCGTGTTCCGTGGTGGGCGGATGACAAAAGACCGGAAGCTATCAGTGAACTGGATGAAAAGCGACAGCCAAAAGGGGAACGCCCTTTACCTGATACGGCGCGCGGTATGATAAACAAAGAATTGAAAAAAGGGAAAAAAGGAGACCGTGATGATGCGTAGGTGCGGATTAGTGATGATCATGTTACTCAGCTTGAGTATGGTTCCGGGTTGCTGGGATAAGCAAGAACTGACAGATCTTGCGATTATCTCAGCCATCGGTATTGATCGAACAAATGATGGAAAATATCTGGTGCATTTTCAAATCATTAATCCCGGAAATGTGGCAGGCGGTCTGCAAGGAGGAGGCACGGGAGACAGACCGCCGGTTTCTGTTTATTCGATGTCAGGCGATAATTTGGCGGAGGCATTGCGAAAAGGTGCGCAGAAAGTGTCAAGACGGCTATATTTTGCCCATACAAGCCTGATTGTCCTTAGTGAAAACCTTGCAAAGAAAGAGGGGCTTTATGCTGTTTTGGACAATATTGACCGCGATACGGAAATCAGATCCACTTCAACACTTGTCATCGCTCATGAAACAAAAGCGGAAAATATTGTGAAAACCCTCACGCCTATAGATAAAATCCCTTCAAATAAAGTGAACAAGACACTCAAATTTGCGAATTCCCAATATGGAGGCACCATCAAAACAAGTATTCAGGAGGTCATTCAATGTTTAGCCGCTAAAACGAAGACACCGGTTATTCCGGGTTATGTAATCGTTGGAGACAGTAAAAAAGGAGTGAGCATGGAAAATACGCAGGCTACAGATCCAAACACGATTTTGAAAGCGAACGGATTAGCGGTATTTGATGAAAATGGTCGCTTAAAGTACTGGATTGAAGGTGACACAAGTGTGGGAGCTGTTTGGCTGAAGAATAAAGTCAAACAGACGTATGTAAATGCGGATTGGAAAGGTGTGAATCCTGCGGTCAGCTTTCAGGTGATCCGTCAAAAAACGAAGCTGTCTCCAAAAATGGAAAACGGAAAGCTCAAGTTTGATGTGAAGATTTCTGCGGAAGGGACGATAGACGCTGTCAATTATCCTTTTCACTTATCAGATCCAAAAGTGCTTCTTCAATTAGAAAGATTGGTCGGCAAGCAGATTGAAAAAGACATGAATAAAACAGTAAAAGAGATTCAGGATAAAAAAGTAGATTTTGTCGGATTTGGTGAGAAGGTGCTCCGTACGTACCCAGATTATTGGAAAAAAGTAGAAAGTGAATGGAACGAACAAACTTTCGCCAACATACCAATACACGTAAATGCAGACGTTTTTATCAGGCGTACAGGCTTACGAAATGACCCGCTTCGTTACCAAATAAAGCAATAAGTAAAACGAGAAAGGGGGGCAAATGCAGGTGGAAAAGGCCAAAATAAATATAAGACAGCTATTTGTCATGATTGTGCTATTTGAACTTGGGAGCTCTTTATTAATTCCCCCTGGAGCAATGGCGGGGAGGGATGCTTGGCTTGCCATACTCCTAGGCTGCGCGGCGGGCCTGATTCCGTACTATATATACCAGGGATTATATCAATACTATCCTGAGAATTCTCCGAAAGGTTATTTGAATGATTTGCTTGGCAAGAAGTTGAGCTGGATCATCTCATTTATATACATTCTATATTTTGCTTATATCGCAGCGCGTGTTTTGCGCGATTTCGGAGAGATGCTTCTTACATTTGCATATGAAGATACCCCCATCATTGTCGTAAACGCCTTATTGGTAATCGTCTGTCTTTATGCAGTTAAAAAAGGGATTGAAGTCCTAGCGAGAGCGTCAGAACTTCTTTTTGGCGCTGTTCTTTTGTTAGGCGTAACGGGACTCATTCTTATCATTGCTTCAGGTTCAATCGACATTCATTATTTGAAACCGGTTCTCGCCGATGGCATAGCCCCTGTTTTCCGTGCTGTTTTTTCTCAAACCATGTATGTGCCCTTTGGGGAACTTGTCCTGTTTGTTGTCATCTTTCCCAGTCTGAATGATAGAAAAGGCGTAAAGAAAGCAGGGATGCTGGCAATCGGATTAAGCGGCATATTGATT
The DNA here is from genome assembly GCF_000815295.1 of Bacillus sp. MSP13. NCBI lineage: Bacteria > Bacillati > Bacillota > Bacilli > Caryophanales > Bacillaceae > Bacillus > Bacillus sp. MSP13. The sequence goes on along the minus strand of NZ_JXAQ01000013.1, from coordinate 149,938 downwards.
GCCCTTAGCTCTGCGGTTAACATCAGCGTATTAGATGTCGATATAATGGTGCGTTCCCAATTTCCGTTATTAAGTACGATTCGCACCATTAAAGTAGCCGAATTTCTTGACCGTTTGGATGTATTCTTTATGTTGGGTTTGATTATTGGCGGTTTTGTTAAGGTCAGTCTTTTTTTATATGCCGTTGTCATTGGTGCTTCAACGCTTTTTAAGGTGAAGAATCCGTCACAAATTGCAATGCCTATTGGATGTGTGGTATTAGTGCTGTCGATTACAATTGCCACAAATATTTCAGAGCATTTAAATGAAGGATTAAACGTAGTGCCGCTTTACATACATTTGCCCTTTCAAGTGCTGTTTCCTTTATTGCTATTTTTACTTGCCGTTATGAAAAATCGAAAAAAGAAAAAGAACAAGCCTGCGGAAAAAAATAGGCAATAAAAAGAGCGGGGATGCAGCCGCCTTTTTTTACACACCGCTTCGGTTGATTGCGTGCCCCCGAAACAAAGATTGCGTATTTTTCGGGGCGGGACGGTCTCCAAACATGATAAAATATGACATAAACAGTTTTTGATGGGAGAGGGTGAAGGAATGAAGAGCGGGGTAATTCCTTCTTCAGCGGTCGGTCAAAAAATTAACGAGTGGTACAAATATATCCGCACATTCAGCGTGCCGGATGCCGAAGTGTTGAAAGCTGAAATCCAGCAGGAACTGAAACACATGCAGCATGATTCCAACTTGCTGCTTTATTATTCACTAATGGAATTCCGCCACCAGCTTATGCTTGATTATCTTGAGCCGTTAGAGAAGTTAAATATCGAGGACCAGCCAAGCCTGTCTGAATTATCAAGAAACATTGACAGCAACCAGGCGGATCTCAAAGGGCTGCTCGACTATTATGTGAATTTTTTCCGTGGGATGTATGAGTTTGATAAACGGGAATTTATTTCTGCGATTACATATTATAAACAGGCGGAAAAAAAGCTTTCCTTTGTCGCAGACCATATTGAGCGTGCTGAATTCTATTTTAAAATCGCGGAAGCTTATTATTATATGAAGCAAACGTACTTTTCACTGATTAATATAAAAAACGCCTATGAAATTTATGTGGAGCAGGAAACCTATAATGTGAGAATCATTCAATGCCATTTTGTCTTCGGGGTTAACCTGATGGATGAAAGGAATTTTGAACAAGCCGCACGCCATTTCAAATTGGCGCTCGATATGGCCGAAGCAGAACAAAAAGCTCAGCTGGTCGGAAGGGCATACTACAATCTCGGATTATGCTATTACAATCAAGACATTCTCGACCCTGCTATTGACTACTTTGAAAAAGCGGTCTCCACGTTTGAAAGCAGCCGGATCATCAATTCTCTGCCGCAAGCCTATTTTTTAATCACCCTGATTTATTATAAACGGGGAAAACATGATAAAGCTTGGGAATATCACAAGCGGGGCTATGAATATGCTAAAGAAACAGACGATGCAGACTACGCGGTAAAATTCGAGTTTTTGCAATCCCTATATCAGCAACAGCCCAATGAAGAAGGAATCGATCAATGTTTCCAATACTTAAAAAATAAAAATATGTACGCTGATATAGAGGATTTAGCCCTAGAAGTAGCAAAATATTACTATGAACAGAAATGGTTCAAACTGTCTGCTTCCTACTTTTTACAAGTTGAAGAGGCAAGAAAACAAATACAAAGGAGTGAAGGTTTGTATGAAATTGAAATCTAAGTTGTTTGTTATATGTTTAGCCGCAGCTGCGATTTTTACAGCTGCCGGCGTCTCTGCTAACGCGGAAGCACCCGACTTTCATGTGGCGGAAAGAGGAATGACATAAAAAACAGCCCCTTCTCATTGCGAGAAGGGGTTTTTTACAGTAACAGCGCCGCAAGACATGTCTCTTTCGGCGCTGCCCTTCCATGGAGAATATTTTCTTAGTATCCTCCGTTATAAAACGCAGTACCCACAATAATCAAGAGGATAAATAACACAACGATCAAAGCAAATGAGTTTCCTCCATAACCTGACATCTTGTGCCACCTCCTTGTGAGATTACCTTATTATATGCGCAATAGCCAGAAGAGGATTGGGTATAGACATATCAAAACAAAAACGCCGTAAGACTAATTTTAGTCTTACGGCGCCTATGAGGTAAGTGAAAAAGGTTTAGTAGAAGCCGCCGCCTACATATGCCGCTCCAACAATAATCAAAAGAATAAACAATACAACGATTAAAGCGAATGAATTATTGTAACCGCCGCCGCCAGTGTATCCTGACATAAGGCTCCACCTCCCTATCATGGATACTATAAGATATGCGCAACAGATTCATTTGACAGGGCCATTAGTGGACAAGAGAAAAAATGGTCAATTCGGCTATGAGCCAGATCGCATAAAAAAAATAGCGGGGCGTTTGCGCCCGCTATTTATGTAACTAAGAGATCAGCACGCCCGCGAAAAATTCCTGATATAACGCTTGAACGGCTTTTCTTTCTTCGGCTTCTTTTACGCCGAACATCATGCTTACTTCAGAAGATCCCTGATTGATCATTTCAATATTCACTTTTGCCTCTGATAATGCTTTGGCCGCTCTTGCCGTTGTGCCGACATTATGGCGCATTGCTTCTCCAACAACCATAATCAGTGCGAGATGATGCTCGACAATGACTTCGTCGGCCTGCAGATCCTTTTCGATCTGTTTGATCACGCTGCGTTCGGAGGCGGTATCCATTTGACCCTCGCGCAAGATGATGGTCATGTCATCAATCCCCGATGGAACATGCTCATACGTCAAACCATGTTCTTCGAGGATTTGAAGGGCTCTGCGGCCAAATCCGATTTCTCTGTTCATTAAATACTTGCTGATATAAATGCTGCAAAAGCCTGTATCGCTGGCGATGCCGACGACAGGGCCGTTTGTGTTATCCCGCTTGTTGACGACGCGGGTGCCTTGGGCTGACGGGTTATTCGTATTTTTGATTTGCACGGGAATCCCCGCTCTAAACGCCGGAATGAGCGCTTCGTCATGAAACACTGAAAACCCCGCGTAGGACAGCTCCCGCATCTCTCTATATGTCAGCTCGCTGATTTCCTTGGGATTTTTAACGAAGGACGGATTGACAGAGTACACAGCGTCTACGTCTGTAAAGTTTTCGTACAAATCGGCTTGAAGCCCGTTGGCAAGAATGGAACCGGTAATATCAGAACCGCTCCGTGAGAATGTGATCACATCGCCAGTCTTGCTGAATCCGAAAAAACCGGGAAAAATGATAAGGCCGTCACGTTCCCGAAGACGATAGAGGTTTTCATAGGATTCAGGAAGAACTTGCGCGTTGCCGGGTTCATTTGTCACAAAAAGGCCGGCATCCTTCGGGTTGACATATTCCGCTTTGACACCTTTATGGCGAAAATAGGCGGCGATCAGCTTGGCATTGTTATCCTCTCCGCTGGCTTTGACTGCGTCAAGATATTGCTCGGGATTGTTTTGCTCTCCTTCTAAAAGCGTAAACAGATCATCGCGGATTTTTTCGATAATGCTTTGCTCCAATTGAAGCTCATTGGCGATGAGGGCATACCGTTCCATAACAGCTTCCGCCAATTCAGGGGCGCTGCCTGATGCCAAATATTGTTCTGCACATGCGATTAAGAGATCAGTCACTTTCGTATCCCCAGCATAGCGTTTTCCCGGAGCTGAAACGACGACAGCTTTCCGTGCCGGGTCTGAGGTTACGATGTGAAACACCTTTTCAAGTTGGGCACTTGAAGCAAGTGAGCTGCCTCCGAATTTAACGACCTTCATGTTCACATCTCCTAATGTTTAAAATTTTCAAATAAATTTAGTATACATTATCTCTCTTTCAGTCCTGTAAATCAAGGATAATTTCTTTCTGTAATGAACATTTGTGTTTTCCACGAGGATTAATGTCAGGTTTACTGACCGCATACATGCGTTGTGAAGATAAATATGATAAACAGCCTAACGATTTGGGATGGAAAATGAATCGAATGATTAGTAAAATTGAATAAATGACCACATTAATATTTTGAAAGAATATTGACTAACACTAGAAAAATGGTAATATTGTAAATGATAATGATAATCAATTACTATATGGCCATATTGTTTTGAGTCCTTGCGGAAGTAGGAGATACGTTCTTTTTGCTGTAAGGATTGTAAGGAGGCAGCATGAAGCTACGTTACTTATTTATTCTACTTATCATATTAGCAATCACATCTGTGTTTATCGGCGTAGAAGATCTGTCGCCGCTTGATCTCTTCGATTTAAGCAAACAAGAGGCATCAACGCTGTTTGCAAGCCGTTTGCCGCGATTGATCAGCATTCTTATCGCGGGCTTAAGCATGAGCATTTGCGGTTTGATTATGCAGCAGATCAGCAGAAACAAATTCGTGTCACCAACAACGGCGGGCACGGTGGATTGGGCGAGGCTCGGCATTTTAATTTCTTTGCTGCTGTTTACATCCGCCAGTCCTTTAATCAAAATGCTGGTCGCGTTTGTCTTTGCCCTTGCAGGGAATTTTCTGTTTATGAAAATTCTTGAAAGAATCAAGTTCAACGACACCATTTTTATTCCTCTTGTCGGTTTAATGCTCGGGAATATCGTCAGTTCCATCGCGACATTTATCGCATATAAGTATGACTTGATCCAGAATGTGTCATCATGGCTTCAGGGAGACTTCTCTTTAGTCGTGAAAGGAAGATACGAGCTTCTTTTTCTGAGTATTCCGCTCGTCATCATTGCCTATTTCTATGCGGATAAATTTACAGTGGCCGGTATGGGAGAAAGCTTTTCTGTCAATCTCGGCCTCAAGTATAAACGAGTTGTGAACATCGGGCTCATGATCGTGTCCCTGATCACGTCTCTTGTCATTTTGACTGTCGGTATGCTTCCGTTTCTCGGTTTAATCATCCCGAATATTGTATCGATGTACAGAGGAGACAATTTGAAGAACAGCCTGCCGCACACGGCGCTATTGGGAGCGGTTTTTGTACTGTTTTGTGATATATTGGGCAGAATCATTATCTTCCCTTATGAAATCTCGATTGGCCTGATGGTCGGAATCATCGGCAGCGGCATTTTCCTGTTTATGCTGTTAAGGAGAAAAGCATATGCGTAACCAGATGAAAATTGCGTTGCTCGTTGGTTTATCCATTGTATGTATCGGCTTATTTCTATTTTATGATGTAGGCAATTGGGATTACACCCTGCCGAGAAGAATCAAAAAGGTCGCCGCCATTGTGCTGACGGGGGGAGCGATTGCGTTTTCGACGATGATCTTTCAAACGATTACGAACAACCGCATTCTGACACCGGGCATCTTGGGCCTAGATTCTCTCTACATGCTGATTCAGACCGGCATCATCTTTTTGTTCGGTTCTGGAAATATGGTCATCATGAATAAAAACATGAACTTTATCATCTCTGTTTTGCTGATGATCGTGTTTTCTCTAGTTTTGTATCAGCTCATGTTCAAGGGAGAGGGGAGAAATATCTTTTTCCTTCTGCTCGTCGGAATCGTGTTTGGCACGCTGTTTGGCAGCCTGTCTTCCTTTATGCAGATGCTGATTGACCCGAATGAGTTTCAAGTTGTACAGGACAAGATGTTTGCCAGCTTTAACAACATTAATACGGATTTGTTATGGCTTGCGTTCATCATCTTCCTGCTGACAGGCGTTTATGTCTGGCGTTTTACGAAGTTTTTTGACGTGCTGTCGCTCGGGCGCGAGCACGCCGTGAATTTGGGCATTGACTACGACAAAGTGGTGAAGCAGATGCTGATCGTGGTTGCGATCCTTGTTTCTGTTTCAACAGCGCTAGTCGGGCCGATCATGTTTTTAGGGCTTCTTGTCGTCAACCTGGCGAGAGAATTCTTGAATACATATAAGCACTCATACTTAATCGCAGGCTCCGTCTTGATCAGCATCATTGCGCTGGTGGGAGGACAGTTTGTGGTTGAGAAAGTATTTACCTTCTCAACGACACTGAGCGTCATTATCAATTTTGCCGGCGGGATTTATTTTATCTACTTGCTGTTAAAGGAGAATAAATCATGGTAGAGGTCAAAAATGTAAGCAAACAATATGGGGGGAAAGTTGTCCTTGAAGAGACGTCAGTCACGATTCAAAAAGGCAAAATCACCTCGTTTATCGGGCCTAACGGCGCCGGCAAAAGTACGCTGCTGTCTTTGATGAGCCGCCTGATCAAAAAAGACTCCGGCGAGATTTTCATAGACGGCCAAGAGATTGGATCCTGCGACAGCAAAGAGCTTGCTAAAAAAATGAGCATTTTGAAGCAGGCGAACCAAATCAACATCAGGCTCACCATCAAAGATCTTGTCAGCTTCGGCAGATTTCCGTACTCACAAGGCCGGCTGACAGAGGAGGATTGGGTTCATATCAACCAGGCGCTCGGCTATATGAAGCTGGAAGACATTCAGGACAAATACCTGGATCAGCTGAGCGGCGGACAGTGCCAAAGGGCATTTATCGCAATGGTCATTGCCCAGGACACCGATTATATTTTTCTGGATGAGCCGCTGAACAATCTGGATATGAAACATTCAGTTGAAATTATGAAACTGCTGAAACGGCTGGTGGAGGAGCTAGGAAAAACAATCGTGATCGTGATTCATGATATCAACTTCGCATCCGTCTACTCCGATCATATCGTGGCCTTGAAGAACGGCCGAATCGTAAACGAGGGGCCGCCTGAGGAGATTATTGAAACCTCTGTGCTTGAGGAAATTTACGATATGACCATCCCGATTCAGACAATTGATCATCAAAGAATAGGTGTTTATTTTTCTTAATATATAGAAGAGGTGAGGAGCATGAAAAAATTCGCATTACTATTCATCGCGTTGGTAACGGCAGTTGTGATTTCTGCATGCGGAAACCAAAGCACAAGCAGCAGCAAAGGTTCTGATTCAAAGAATGAACAAATCACAGTGAAACACCAGCTGGACAAAGACGGCACAAAAGTGCCAAAGAATCCGAAAAAAGTCGTCGTATTTGATTTTGGAAGCTTAGATACGTTAGATAAACTCGGTCTTGATGATAAAGTGGCGGGCCTGCCGAAACAAGCCCTTCCTAAGTATCTGTCCCAATTCAAAGATGACAAATATGCTGATGTGGGAAGCTTAAAAGAGCCTGACTTTGAAAAAGTGGCTGAAATAGACCCTGACCTGATCATTATTTCAGGAAGACAATCTGAGTCATACAAAGAATTCTCTGATATCGCGCCGACGATTTACCTTGGCGTGGACACAGCGAGATACATGGAGTCATTTAAGTCAGACGCGGAAATAATCGGTAAGATCTTTGATAAAGAAGATGAAGTAAAAGATGAACTTGCAACAATTGATAGCTCCATTGCAGACCTTAAGAAAACAGCTGAAAAGCTTAACAAAAACGGTCTTGTCATCATGGCGAACGACGGAAAAATCAGCGCGTTCGGTTCTAAATCAAGATACGGCTTGATCCACGACGTATTCGGTGTGACTCCGGCTGATAAAAACATCAAAGCGTCTACTCACGGACAAAGCGTTTCTTATGAGTACATCTCAAAAACGAACCCGGATTATCTGTTTGTCATTGACCGCGGAACAGCGATCGGAGAAACATCATCTACAAAACAAGTCGTTGAAAACGATTATGTGAAAAACGTAAACGCAGTGAAAAATGATCATGTCGTTTACCTTGATTCTGCTACTTGGTACTTATCAGGAGGCGGACTTGAGTCTATGACGCAAATGATTAAAGAAGTGAAAGACGGTTTAGAGAAGTAAAAAAAATGAGCCTCCGCTTAAAAGCGGGGCTCTTTTTTTATGAATCAGCGTGCCGCCTGCTGTTCGGCAGGGCGCTGAGGTTTCTTTAATGTAAAAGAGAGAAGGAAGCCGGCAAGCGCGATGCAGGCTGCCACAAGAAATGCGGCGTTCATGCCGTGCAGGGCTGCGTGTTTCGCATTTGTCGTGCCTGCGTGTGCCGCTTGGTTGCTCATGACGGATACCAATAGTGCGGTTCCGATCGAGCCGCCGACTTGGCGGATGGTGTTGTTCATCGCTGTTCCGTGCGGGATCAGGTGGCGCGGCAACGCGTTGATTCCGGCAGTGGTCACCGGCATCATGATCATGGCGGTACCTAAGAGACGAACGGTATACAACATAACAATCCAAGCGAGTGACGTATGGTCGGTCAGCTGCATAAACGGCAGCGATGTCAGGAAGATGATGCAGAAACCGGTGATCGCCAGCCCTCTTCCGCCGACACGGTCAAAGATTCTGCCGATAATCGGTGACATGAAGCCCATCACAATGGCCCCCGGGAGAAGCATGAGTCCTGTATCAAAAGCTGTAACGTCTCTGACGTTTTGTGTATAAAGCGGCAGGATGGTTTCCGTACCGATCAATAGTGCAAAGACAAGCGTTCCAAGCAGTGTTGTTAAGCTGAACACGCCAAATGTGAAGACGCGGAATTCCAGCATCGGTTTTTCAAGCTTCATTTGTCTCGTAATAAACAAGATCAGTGCGACGACACCCACCAGCAGTGAAATCAAGACGGTTGAACTGGTCCAGCCGTAAGATCCGACGCTTGAGAAGCCGTACAGAAGCCCGCCGAATCCAAATGTCGAAAGGATCACTGATAAAATATCAATCTGTGTTTTTCTTAAAGTCGTCACGTTCTTCATTAGAATGCTAGCAAGAAGTAAATCAATCACAGCAAATGGAAGAATGATATAAAACAGCGATCTCCAAGAGAAAGCTTCGACTGCCCATCCGGAAAGAGTCGGTCCGATCGCAGGCGCGAACGAGATGACCAATCCGACCATCCCCATCGCTTGGCCGCGCTTTTCAATCGGAAAGATTGTCAAAAATACGGTCTGCATGAGCGGCATCATAATACCGGCGCCAGCTGCTTGTATGATACGCGCTGTCAGAAGAACCGGGAAGTTCGGCGCGAACGCTCCGACAACTGTTCCGGCAGTAAAAATGCTCATTGCTGTAATGAGCAGCGTCCGGCTCGTGAATTTCTCAATTAAAAACGCGGTGATCGGAATTAAAATCCCGTTGGTTAACATAAATGAAGTTGTCAGCCATTGCGCTTGGTTGGCATCTACATTGAATTCCCTCATAATATGGGGAAGCGCGGTAATTAACAGCGTCTGATTCAAGATCGCGACAAACGCCCCGGCTAATAAAATGCCGACAATGATAGAACGGTTAAAAGGTTTTGGTGCCATACTTTTTTCCAATACTTATCCCTTCTTTTCTTTACGTAATGAACAGTGTTTTTAACATCGAAACGGGCTGTGTTAAAACACCGGTTTGTTCTAGATAGCCAATCAGTGATTTGAGCAAAAAAGCGCGGGGTTCTTCCTTCTTCGCTTCTTCTTCCAGCATGGCGGCTGCGGATGTCAATTCATCTACGTCATAGTCCGCGGCGGGCAGGGAAGAGATGCCTTGATGTAATTCTTTCAGGGTTTCCGACAACAGGGCTGATTTATCCTTTGGTTTGCAGGAGGATGCTGAATGAATATAAAGCTCGATGGCTTCTGGAGGAAGGAGAGACTTCTGGGTTTCCTTGTTTTTGACAAGCTGATTGAGGGTGCTGATGATAAACGCTGCGATCGGGTCAAGCTCAAGCGGTTTTTCCTCTATTTTGATCAGCATGACAAACTCACGCATCATGCCGTGAAGAATGATGACCAAATCCCATACGAACGGGAGAATGGTTTCTCCATATGCCTGAATCAGTGAATCGCGGTGCCAGCGGATAATCGTTGATCTGGTCTGATGGATATGCTGTTTGACCCGGTTATTATGCAGCTTGGGGTCTCCGTAGGTCAGCATATTGAAAAACTGCTGATTCCGCCTGAAGCCTTCCAGCTCCATTTTGACCTTTTGCATCAAACGCTCCTCCGGTGTCAGCTCGGTATTTTCCTGAAGTCTTGAGGCCGCGGCCACCATTTGCTTCTGGTTAAATGCCAGCAGCTCTAAAAGCAGATCTTCCTTAGACTGAAACAGCTTATATATCGAAGCTTTTGACATCTTACATTCTTCTGCGATCGCCTGCATGGAAACTGACGTAAAATCCTTTTCCGAAAAAAGCTTTCTCGCAGCTAACAAGATATCTGTTCTTTTATCAAGCATCTCATGGCTTCCTTCTTTCCTGAACATTAGAAAACCCATTGGTTCACACAAAACCAATGAGTAACAATGAAAAAATTTTACCAAATAAACGAAATAGAAGTCAATGGATTTTAACCGGACAATCAAAAGGCCCGCCGGAAAATCCGACAGGCCGGGTGAGGCTTATTTTTCAACTTTGAATCCTTGTTTTTCAAGCATTTCACGGATGTGCGGATAGTACAGGCGCTCATAATAGGATGCGATGCCCTGTGACCAGTTTCTTGTTTCTTTTCCGTTTGTTCGCTCTTTCATATATTCAGACATCGTCTCGTCATATGCCTGGATGTGGGACGTCAGCTCATCTTGATTCAAATAGGTTTCCTGATGATTGACGGCTTCCTGTGGAAGACGCGGTTTTTTCGCCGAACGGTCTGAGGGATGGCCGATGACAAGGCCTGATACAGGAAACACGTATTTTGGAAGCTCAAGCAGTTCAATCAGCTCTTGAGGGTTTCCGCGAACCGCGCCGATCGGTACCGTGCCCAGTCCGAGGGATTCGGCAGCTGCTGTCGCTGTGCCAAGGGCAATACCAGCGTCTACGGCGCCGACAAGAACAGACTCCAAACCGTTGGTGATCTCCATATTGAAATCATGCAGATCTTCAAGCGCGATTTTAGCCCGGTTGAAGTCTGCGCAGAACAGAAGGAAAACAGGAGCCTGATCAATCCAAGGCTGACCGCCTGCCAGCTCGGAAATTTTCTTTTTGCGTTCTTTATCCTGCACTGTGATCACAGTCACTTGCTGTCCGTTGATCGAAGTTGGGGCTGCTTGCACCGCTTGAATGATGTGGTCCAATTGTTCCTGGGATACAGGCTCATCTGTATAGCTGCGAATCGAACGGTGGTCTGTTAATGATTTGATGACTTCATTCATATGGGACACCTTTATTTACTCGCTAAGCTCTGTGCGGACAACATCAAGAGGGGCGCTCAGCAGTTCTTTTCCTTTTGCGACAAATCCTTGGAAATGCGCAGTTTCATTGTGGAACTTCATCGCCGCTTCATCTTTCCATTGCTCAAGCATCACAAATGTATTTTCTTCGCCCACTTTTTCAAATAGGTCGTATTGCGCGTTGCCTTCCTCAGCTCTTGAATGCTGAACAAGCGATTGCGCCTCGTTCAAAAATTCCTCGCGTTTTTCTGGTTTTACTTTGATGTAAGCTTGTAATACGATCATGTCAATCTCCTCCATCGTTATGCTGATTTTATTGTTCGAATTTCATCGAACTAACTGTAACATGTATTCAAATTGAGGTAAAGGAAAAACCCTCAAATAGTAAAATTGTCATTCGAATTGTTGTGTGATACATTTGTGTCATGAACATTCCAAACCATCCAGAAACAGAGACGTTGCAGCTGACAAAGGTTCTTCACGCACTTAGTGATCCGCTTCGTTTAGAGCTCGTCAAGCAATTAGCTGAAGCGAAAGAAAAAACATGCGGCACCTGTGCGGATGTACAGGTTGCCAAGTCGACCTTGTCGCATCATTTTAAAGTGCTGAGAGAATCAGGCATCGCTCAAGTTCGGATAGAAGGGAAGCGCCGGTATTATTCGCTTCGCGCTGAAGACCTTGAAAAGGCGTTTCCCGGCCTGCTTGAAGCCGTACTGAATGTGGACCAGGACCGCTGGTGAATCAATCCCCTGTACCGGGGGATTTTTTTATGCCCGTAAACAGTACGGAACAGCCTCTCGACACCCTCTTGAATGTCTTCTTCCTTCAATCGCGCGAAGCCGATAATGAGAGCGGGCCGGCCTGTTTGCCGCTTGTTTTCCTTCAAGCCAAACCGGCTCATTCCGAAGATTCCGAGCTGCTGGCCGGCGGCATGTGCCAGGATGTCTTGTTCGATGCGGCTTGTATGAAATTTGGAGACGAAATGCAGTCCCGCATTTGCCCCTTGTACGGAAACCTCTCCTCTGAACTTTGTTTCTAAAGCGGTGATCAGGCGCTCTCTCTTTTCTTTATAATGCTGCTTCATTTTCTTAATATGCTTCTGATATTCTCCGAATTCGATAAATTCCTGCAGGGCGAGCTGCGTAAGCGAGGAGCATGTCTGCAAATCATAGCCCCGCTGTTTATATATCCGCAATAGCTCCGGCGGCAAAACCATATAGCTGATGAAATTCAAACCGGTATTGCCAGAACAGGTACTTATTTTGCCAGTAAACATTTTGATGTTGTTCTTGGCCTGATCACGGTTTCTAAATCACTAGCGGCGGGCCTCCCGTTAAGCGGTGTGATCGGCCGTGCGGAACTGATTGATGCGACAGCGTCCGGGGAGCTGGGCGGCACGTACGCAGGCAGCCCGCTCGTCGGGTGTGCGGCGGCTTTAGCTGTTTTGGATATCATTGAAGAAGAAGGGCTGAATGAGCGATCTGAAGAAATCGGCAAAATGATTGAAAGCAAGGCGTATGAAAGGAAGCGAGAATTCCCGTTCATCGGTGATATCCGGGAGACTCGGGGCAATGGCGGCAATCGAAATGGTCAAGGATCCGGTCACGCGAGAACCTGATAAGGCGAAAGCGGCAGGGATTGCGGCGTATGCGAATCAAAACGGATTGCTTTTGCTGACAGCGGGAATCAACGGCAATATGATTCGCTTTCTGACGGCCGCTCGTCATCTCAGGAAACCTTCTGAATGAAGGGCTCAGCATCTTGGAGGCGGGTCTGCGAGCGTAATCATTGGAAAGAAAACGGCTGGGTCTGCTATCATTTTAAGTAATCATAAAACAGAAAGGAATGTTCAACATGCCAGATCAATTAACGGTCTACAACCCGGCTACGGGCGAGGAGATCAAAACGATTCCCCAGCAATCCGCCCAAGAAGTAGAAGAAGCCATTGAACGTTCACATCAAGCGTTTAAAACGTGGTCCAAAACATCAGCGAATGAAAGAGCGTCTCTTTTGAAAAGATGGTATGAGCTAATTGTTGAACATAAAGAAGAACTTGCAGATGTAATTACAAAGGAAAACGGAAAACCGTATCAGGAAGCGGTCGGCGAGGTCCTATACGGCGCAGGTTATATCGAATGGTTCGCAGAGGAAGCGAAGCGTGTATACGGAAGAACGGTTCCTGCACCGACAACCGGCAAACGAATTGTCGTCTCACGCCAGCCAGTAGGCCCGGTTGCTGCCATCACGCCATGGAATTTTCCGAATGCGATGATTACACGCAAAGCGGCGCCTGCTCTTGCCGCCGGCTGTACATTTATCATCAAGCCGGCACCGGACACACCGCTGTCTGCCTATGAGCTTGCGCGGCTCGCATATGAAGCGGGCATTCCAAAAGATGTTCTGCAGGTTGTCATCGGTGACGGCGAAGAAATCGGGAACGTGTTCACAAGCAGTCCAAAAATCCGCAAAATCACGTTCACAGGATCGACGCCGGTCGGGAAAATCCTCATGAAAAACAGTGCGGACACCGTGAAACATGTCTCTATGGAGCTCGGAGGACATGCGCCGCTGATCGTGGATGAGGATGCCAACATTGACCTTGCCGTCGAACAGGCAATGGCGTCTAAATACAGAAACGCCGGCCAGACGTGTGTTTGTGCAAACCGTCTTATTGTTCACGAATCCATCAAAGACGAATTTGCCGCGAAACTAAGCGAACAGGTGTCTAAGCTGAAAGTCGGAAACGGCCTTGAGGATGGCATTAATGTGGGCCCGATTATCAATAAAAGAGGCTTTGAAAAAATCGTCAGCCAAATTGATGATGCTGTTGAAAAAGGAGCGAAGGTTCTTGCTGGGGGCACGTATGAGCGAAACGATGACAAAGGCTGCTACTTCGTCAACCCGACAGTGCTCACCGATGTCGATACGTCAATGAATATCATGCATGAGGAAACATTCGGCCCGGTTGCACCGATCGTCACATTTTCTGATATTGATGAAGCGATTCAGCTTGCCAACGATACCCCGTACGGATTGGCTGCTTACTTCTTCACAGAAAACTACCGCCGCGGCATCTATATTTCCGAGAATCTCGAGTACGGTATTATTGGCTGGAATGACGGCGGGCCGTCAGCGGTTCAAGCGCCATTCGGAGGTATGAAAGAAAGCGGAATCGGCCGCGAAGGCGGTTCGGAAGGCATCGAGCCTTATCTTGAAACAAAATATATGTCCATCGGTTTGTAATAGAATGCAAGCTCCTTAAGAGCTGCCGGATCTTCCGGCAGCTCTTTTTGTGTTCCCAGCGAATAACCCAAACGATTTCAGCCAAAATAACAGCAAATACATTTTGAAAGAAGGTTCCCCAACAATGGATTTATTATTGGCTCTTCTCCCGGCTTTGTTTTGGGGGAGCATTGTTCTTTTCAATGTGAAATTAGGCGGCGGGCCGTACAGCCAGACACTCGGGACGACGATCGGGGCGCTCATTGTGTCTATCGTCATTTACTTTTTTGTTCAGCCCGCTCTGTCACTGCGTATCTTTACTGTCGGCATCGTATCCGGGTTATTTTGGTCCCTTGGACAGAGCAACCAGCTGAAAAGCATTGAATTGATGGGTGTGTCCAAAACAATGCCGATATCCACTGGAATGCAGCTCGTTTCAACCTCGCTGTTCGGTGTGATTGTGTTTCGTGAATGGTCAACACCGATTGCGATTACGCTTGGCATTCTCGCTCTGATCTTTATCATCGTGGGAATCATTCTCGCGTCATTGGAAGATAAAAAAGACAAAAAAGAGGGAGAGCCAAGCAACTTAAAAAAGGGCATATTGATTCTTCTTGTCTCAACGCTTGGCTATTTGGTCTATGTGGTCGTCGCCAGGTTGTTCAACGTGTCGGGCTGGTCGGCTCTTTTGCCGCAGGCGATCGGGATGGTAATCGGGGGGCTTGCTTTAACCTACAAGCACAAACCCTTTAACAAATATGCGGTCAGAAATATCCTCCCGGGCTTAATCTGGGCAGGCGGAAATATGTTTTTGTTTATTTCTCAGCCGAAGGTCGGTGTCGCGACAAGCTTTTCCCTCTCACAAATGGGAATTGTCATTTCAACGCTTGGCGGCATTTTCATCCTGCGTGAAAAGAAAACAAAACGCCAGCTTATAGGGATTGGAATTGGAATTGCCCTGATTATTGCGGCAGCCATATTTTTAGGAATCGCCAAAACAAATTCATAACAATTGGAGGAAGATAAAGATGTATCCGGATTTAAAAGGGAAAGTCGTCGCCATTACAGGAGCAGCATCAGGTCTTGGGAAAGCCATGGCCATTCGCTTCGGCAAGGAGCAAGCAAAAGTGGTGATCAACTACTTTAGCGATAAACAGAATCCGAACGAGGTAAAAGAAGCGGTCGTCAAGGCTGGCGGTGAAGCCGTTATCGTCCAAGGTGATGTCACGAAAGAGGAAGATGTAAAACATATTGTGGAAACTGCCATTAAAGAGTTCGGCACACTCGATATTATGATTAATAATGCAGGTCTTGAAAATCCTGTCCCCTCTCACGAAATGCCGCTGAAGGATTGGGATAAAGTCATCAGCACGAACTTAACCGGCGCTTTTTTAGGAAGCAGGGAAGCGATTAAATATTTCGTAGAACACGATATCAAGGGAAATGTCATCAACATGTCCAGTGTGCATGAAGTGATTCCGTGGCCGTTATTTGTCCACTATGCGGCTAGTAAAGGCGGGATTAAGCTAATGACGGAAACGTTAGCGTTGGAGTACGCGCCGAAGGGAATTCGTGTCAATAATATTGGTCCGGGCGCGATCAACACGCCAATCAATGCCGAAAAATTCGCTGACCCTAAACAGAAAGCAGATGTTGAAAGCATGATTCCGATGGGATACATCGGCGAACCGGAGGAAATCGCCGCAGTAGCGGTATGGCTTGCTTCGAAGGAATCAAGCTACGTCACAGGCATCACGTTATTCGCGGACGGCGGCATGACACAATATCCTTCCTTCCAGGCAGGACGCGGATAAATCAAAAAAGCGACCCAGAAATACTTCTGGATCGCTTTTTTTCATTAGGCGCGCTTTTTCTTTACAAGCGCTGCCACAGATAAAATAATGGCTGCAGCAGACAGCACAACCGCTGTGATGTCAAGAGCTGAAGAGCCCGTGTCCTTGGAATCGTCTTCCGTTTTCGTGGCGCCGTGCTCATCTGTTACTTGCTTTGCAGCGGTAATATGTGTAATGGAATGAGGCGTATCGGCATCTTCGTCACCCGTCCACTCGACAATGCTGCCGTCTTTGTAATATTGATATGCGTCCCAAGCGGCTTCATCCGCTTTATCAGGGTTTTTGGCAACAAAGGTAAAGCGCTGGAACTGTCCTTCTTGAATGCCGCCGTCAGTTGCCTCCCATGTGACGGAAACTGATTGATCATCGTGTTTCTGGGTAGATACCTTCCAGCCTGGAATCGGCTCGTATTGTTGGAACTCAACATCCTTCGGCATTTTGAGGACAACCTTTGTTGTCGGCAGGTTTTTTTCAGAAGGAACCTTCATTGTATAGGTTTCCCATGAGCCTGCAGCAGATTCAGCGGGCTTTACGGTAACGTGCGCGCTGGCAGAGGCCGTAAAGAATAAAAGTGAGCCGACAATAGCTGAACATAGTGTACATGCGATTTTTTTAAACAACGTAAAACACTCCTTTAATTGGTTTTTGTAAACATGATATTGATTTCGTTAAAGTCACCGGTCAAACCGTGGACTTTGATCTTCCAGTTTCCTTTTTCATTAATGGACAGATTTTCGTCCTGGAAGACGCCATTTTCTTTCTCTTTTAATTGAAAAGTGTTTTTGTTTTCGCTGCCTGACAGACCTGTTTTATAAACGGTTAACGTGATTTGCTGGATGTTTTTCACCGGGTCGCCGTTATGGTCGGTGACTCGCAGATCAAATACGTTTTTGCCTGGCTGATTCGGACTGATGCTGAGAGAAACGCTTTGCCCGTTCTCAATCGCTTTGGTTTGGTAGAACGGTTCCGGCACGGGCTCAGGCGGGCTCGGCAGGCTGGTAAACACGGCCGCTGTGATCAATACAGCGATGCCGATTGCCCATTCCGCTTTCACCGTCCGGCTGATTCCTGCGCGGCGCTGTTTTCTGGTGAGCAGAAAATGAACCGCGCCTAAGGCCAGCATCAACACAAACAGTCCGCTTTTCACTAAAAGAGCTTGGCCGTATGCTGTGTGGAACAGCGAATCCATCGAACGTATGATAAAAAATCCATTAAGCAAGCCTGAAAATAAAATGACGCCGACCGCAGTAAGCGCCCATGGAGAGAACCGGCTTACCGTTTCCCATGCGAGCGTTTTGTCCGGCCGCTTCCATTCGTTTGCGAGCAGCAAAACGAGTGCCGCTATTCCGCCGACCCAGATGGAAGCAGATGATAAATGTAGGAAATCCATCAAAATTCCGACCGCTTTTTCTTCAACAACCGCCGCATGGCCGGTAAACGCTTTGGCGAGCAGGAGGCCGAAAAAGAAAATGAGCGGCGCTGTCCAATATCCGAAGGACGAAAAGCGGTTTTTGCGTATCGCAGGAATGACAGAGAGCGTAAGCAGCACGTACAGCGCGGCTTGAATGATCCAAATGGTGCCGCCTGCTGTTTTTAGCAGTGTTTCTCTGATGTAGTCCGGCTGGAAGGCGCTGCCCCAGCCGCCGCCCGCGTTTGCTTTTGTTTGAATCGGAAGCTGAAGCAAAAGCGCCAGCCCCAATGCGGTGATCGAGATGATGAGGATATATCTCGTCCGTTTGGCAAGTTGTTTTGAATCTCCTTTATACCAGAAGAGATGGAAAAAAACCGTCCCGATAAATAGAGATAAGGCTGTATACAGAATCGCGCGGTCTGCGGCTGTTGCCGGATTAAGCGCTGAACCGGCTGCTTTTTGGGTGTTGAATCCGCCTTCCGCTTTCCCGATGCTGAACGGTATGACGCCGGAGACCGGATGCCCGTCCGCGGATACAGCATTCCATTCCGCTCTGTATACATCACGTGGCAGATCCTTTTTCAGCTTCACCGCCATGATGTGATTGTTGTTTTTTTTGATTTCAGTTTTATCTGTATCCACCCGGTCGCCGTTTGAATTATAGACTTTAATGTAATGAAACCCTTCTTCAACCGGTTCATTAAATTCGATTTCCACCTGTGCAGGAGCGCTTTTTAATTCGCTGTTTTCCCCGGGTGAAGATGTAACAATATAGGCGTGAGCAAAGCTTGTTTTCGGGAGGAAAACAAGAAAAAGCAGAAGGATAATCCACCATCTGTTTTGCTTCATCACTCAAACACCACCTTCCGCTGTATATGTTGTGTTATGTCTTGGTGCAGGTGCAGCGCTTTTTTCTGTCTCGAAGCATGTCTTCGAGCGCCTGGTCGAACGTGCGGACGGCTCCGCCGAATCCTTTTTGAAACCGTTCGGCATGGTCGAGTGTCGCAAACGGAATCGCCTGCGGCTGGCAGCAGTGCAGGTTTAATTCAGCATTAACCACAAAATAAGCCGAACAGGCACTGACCGTTGTGTGTAACAGAAAATCTCGGCAAATCAAGTGTGAAACCTCTTCCGTTTTATCTGCGTAGCGCAAAAACGCGCAGTGTGCGCAGCATAGCTGTTCAATGTCTTGGTTTACCGTAATCATCTGAACCGAATAAGCCTGATTGACCGGCTTCAGGCAATAGCTGCACATATGATCCGCTTGAGGTATTTGGGCTGGGAGCGTGATGCCGCCGGCCGTTTTGATGACCTGATTTGACTGAACAAGCTGGTTGACATCTCTGTATACGGTCATTTCCGAAACACCGAACTTTGCGCTGATGTCAGAAATTCTGAGCGCGCCTTCTTCTTTCAGCCACTTCAGTATGTGTTGCTGTCTATTAATCGGAAGCATACATACATCCCCTCCATTAAGATCTATTTAAGCGTAGAGGATTTTAGAGACAGAGACAAGTAAGTAGATGATAAAAAATGTGAAAATGTGTTGAACAGCAACAGAACGAAACAGAAGGGACTCTGGTATAATAGACATATGGAATGGAAAGTGAGGAATACCCTATGAAAGAAACACAATGTCCGAACTGCGGCAAACCTTTGACAGGCGACATGGTCAGATCATCAAACGTGCCTTGTCAATTTCGCTGCGGACACTGCCGGGAACGGCTTTATGAATATAAAGTATCAGCTCCGATGATGCTGCTGTCACTAGCAGTGATCGTGCTGCTTATTTATCTTTTGCTGCTCCTCCGCGATGCGGTTGGCTCAATGCTGCCGGCCGTACAGCACGTGCCGATGGCTGTTTTTGCACTTGTGTGCGCCTATCCCGTTTTCATAGTGAGTGAGCGGATGATCGCCAAGTACGTGATTCAAAACGGCAACATTATTTATAGAGGCAAGAGAAAAGGCTCCTAGGCTCCTGAAATCAGGAGCCTTTTTTATTTAAAAAATTGTCACACCCGTATGCCAAAGTCCTCTTTACTTTCAATTGTATAGAGTGTGTAAGCGTTTTAACATAGAGTCAAAGGGAAGCATGATTCTCTGAACATCTTTTTCTATCTTACAGCCACAAACAAAACAGGGAGGGTTTATATATGCAGCAAGAACAACAGCAAGGCGGCATGAAAGTGAAAGTGCAGCGTTTCGGCAGTTATTTGAGCGGAATGATCATGCCGAATATCGGCGCGTTTATCGCGTGGGGCATCATTACCGCGCTGTTTATTCCGGCGGGGTGGTTTCCGAATGCGCAGCTGAATACACTTGTCAGCCCGATGATCACATATTTACTGCCGCTTTTGATAGCGTATACAGGCGGAAAAATGATTTACGACCACCGCGGCGGAGTCGTCGGGGCGACAGCGGCAATCGGGGTGATTGTCGGGTCGGATATTCCGATGTTTTTAGGCGCAATGATCATGGGGCCCCTTGGCGGATACCTCATTAAACAGACTGATCAATTATTCAAGGATAAAGTCAAACAAGGCTTTGAAATGCTCATCAACAACTTTACGGCAGGGATTGTCGGCGCGGCTTTAACGATTCTCGCGTTTTACGCTATCGGACCGGTTGTCCTGACGTTAAACAAATTGCTGGCGGCCGGTGTAGAAGTCATTGTACACGCGAATTTACTGCCTGTAGCCAGCGTTTTTGTAGAACCGGCGAAAGTGTTATTCCTCAACAACGCCATTAACCATGGAATCTTAAGTCCAATCGGAATCGAGCAGGCGGCCCAAACGGGAAAATCGATCTTGTTCTTAGTAGAAGCAAACCCTGGGCCGGGGCTCGGCATTTTGCTGGCGTACATGTTCTTTGGCAAAGGCTCTTCAAAATCGACGGCTCCCGGCGCGGCGATCATTCATTTCTTTGGCGGGATTCATGAGATTTACTTCCCGTACATTTTGATGAAACCGGCCCTGATTCTGGCGGCGATTGCCGGCGGCGCAAGCGGACTCTTAACATTCACGATCTTTCATGCCGGACTTGTCGCAGCAGCGTCACCGGGAAGCATCATCGCATTGCTGGCGATGACGCCAAGAGGCGGCTACTTCGGCGTATTGGCGGGTGTGTTGGTCGCCGCCGCTGTTTCGTTCATCGTATCAGCAGTGATCCTGAAATCTTCAAAAGCAAGCGAAGAGGATCTCGCTGCCGCAACAGAAAAAATGCAGTCCATGAAGGGGAAAAAAAGCCAAGCGGCCTCTGTTTTAGAAGCGGAGCAAACGAAAGCTGAGAAAGCATCTGAGCGGTCTTCTGAAAGCGTAAACAAAATCATCTTCGCATGTGATGCGGGAATGGGATCAAGCGCGATGGGAGCATCGATTTTAAGAAACAAAGTGAAAAAAGCGGAGCTGGATATTAGTGTGGCCAACACGGCCATTAACACTCTGCCAAGCGATGCGGACATTGTCATCACACACAAAGATTTAACAGATCGCGCGAAAGCGAAGCTGCCGAACGCGACACACATATCAGTGGATAACTTCTTAAACAGCCCGAAATATGACGAGCTGCTTGAAAAACTTAAAAAGTAATCTCATAGAAAGAGAGTGATACCCATGCAAGTACTCGCAAAGGAAAATATTAAACTCAATCAAACGGCATCATCAAAGGAAGAAGCCATCAAAATGGCAGGCCAGACGCTGATTGACAACGGCTATGTGACAGCAGATTACATTGGCAAAATGTTTGAACGTGAAGAAACATCATCTACTTTTATGGGAAATTTTATAGCCATACCACACGGCACAGAAGAGGCGAAAAACGAGGTGCTTCACTCTGGAATATCCATCATACAGATTCCAGACGGCGTCGAGTACGGAGAAGGCAACACCGCAAAAGTGGTATTCGGCATTGCGGGCAAAAATAATGAGCATTTAGACATGTTGTCTAACATCGCCATCATTTGCTCAGAAGAAGAAAACATTGAACGCCTGATCTCTGCTAAAAGCGAAGAAGATTTGATCGCCATTTTCAACGAGGTGAACTGACATGATCGCCTTACATTTCGGTGCGGGAAATATCGGGCGGGGGTTTATCGGCGCGCTGCTTCACCACTCTGGCTATGACGTAGTGTTTGCGGATGTGAACGACACGATGGTCAGCCTCCTCAATGAAAAAAAGGAATACACAGTGGAGCTGGCAGAAGAGGGGCGTTCATCAGAGGCCATCGGCCCGGTCAGCGCCATCAATAGCGGCAGCCAGCCGGAGGAGCTGTATCGGCTGATCAATGAGGCGGTGCTCATCACAACGGCGGTCGGTCCGAACGTGTTAAAGCTGATTGCTCCGTCTATCGCAGAAGGGTTAAGACGAAGAAACGCTTCAAACACACTGAATATCATTGCCTGCGAAAATATGATCGGAGGAAGCAGCTTCCTGAAGAAAGAGATATACAGCCATTTAACTGAGGCGGAGCGGGAGTCCGTCAGTGAAACGGTCGGTTTTCCGAATTCCGCCGTTGATCGGATCGTGCCGCTTCAGCATCATGAAGATCCGCTCAAAGTGTCGGTTGAACCATTTTTTGAATGGGTCATTGATGAATCAGGCTTTAAAGGAAAAACACCGGTCATAAACGGCGCGCTATTTGTTCATGATTTAACGCCGTACATCGAGAGAAAGCTGTTTACGGTCAATACCGGACACGCGGTGACAGCGTATGTCGGCTATCAGCGCGGGCTCAAAACGGTCAAAGAAGCAATCGATCACCCGGAAATCCGCCGTGTCGTTCAGTCCGCGCTGCTTGAAACCGGTGACTACCTCGTCAAAACGTATGGCTTTAAGCAAGCCGAACACGAACAATATATCAAAAAAATCATCGGACGCTTCGAAAATCCATTCATTACAGACGATGTGACCCGCGTAGCGAGATCACCTCTCAGAAAACTGGGAGAAAATGATAGGCTCGTAGGCCCGGCAAAGAAAATAAAAGAGCCGAATGCAATGGCGGAAGGAATTGCCGCTGCGCTGCGCTTCGATTTCACCAGTGATCCTGAAGCGGTTGAACTGCAAGCACTGATCGAAGAAAAAGGATACAGCGGCGTGCTTCAAGAGGTATGCGGCATTCAGTCTCATGAACCGCTGCATGCCATCATTTTAAAGAAACTGAATCAATAAACGACCCGTGACAGCATGTCACGGGATTTTTTTACCATCTCGCATTCTAGTATAATAGAAAACGCTTACGATAACAGGGGGAGGAGAATGAAAATGAAACAATTCGAGATTGCGGCAATACCGGGAGACGGAGTAGGAAAAGAGGTTGTGGCGGCTGCTGAGAAAGTGCTTCATACAGCGGCTGAGGTGCACGGCGGTTTGTCATTCTCATTTACGTCTTTTCCATGGAGCTGTGATTATTACATGGAGCACGGCGACATGATGCCTGAGGACGGCATACATACGCTTACTCAATTTGAAGCGGTTTTCTTAGGAGCGGTCGGAAACCCGAAGCTGGTTCCCGATCATATTTCGTTATGGGGGCTTCTGCTGAAAATCCGGAGGGAGCTTGAGCTTTCCATTAATATGAGACCGGCCAAACAAATGGCAGGCATAACGTCGCCGCTTCTGCATCCAAATGATTTTGATCTTATGGTGATTCGCGAGAACAGTGAAGGAGAGTACAGTGAAGTCGGCGGACGCATTCACAGAGGCGACGATGAAATCGCCATCCAGAATGCTGTATTTACGAGAAAAGCGACAGAACGAGTCATGCGCTTCGCCTTCGAATTGGCGAAAAAACGGCGCGGCCATGTGACAAGTGCGACAAAATCGAATGGCATTTATCACGCGATGCCGTTTTGGGATGAAGTCTTTCAGCAGACTGCGGCTGATTACAGCGGAATCGAAACGTCATCCCAGCATATTGATGCGCTGGCCGCTTTTTTTGTGACGCGTCCGGAAACGTTTGACGTCATTGTGGCGAGCAACTTGTTCGGTGATATTTTAACGGATATCAGCTCAAGCCTGATGGGAAGCATTGGTATTGCGCCGTCCGCGAATATCAACCCGTCCGGCAAATACCCATCTATGTTCGAACCGGTTCACGGCTCAGCTCCCGACATTGCCGGCCAAGGCCTTGCCAATCCAATCGGCCAAATTTGGACAGCGAAGCTGATGCTTGACCATTTCGGTGAGGAAGAACTGGGGGCGAAGATCCTCGATGTCCTGGAACAAGTAACAGCTGATGGCATCAAAACACGCGACATTGGCGGACAAAGCACAACGGCTGAGGTGACGGATGAAATCTGTGCTCGTTTGAGAAAATGGTGATGAAATAGGGCGGGTGGATGGTTGCCCCGGCCAATCAATTTCCGTACACAACTATCCGAAAAATACTAACCAAGAAGATCCAAATGCTGTATAATAATTTGGGATTCTTAGGAAGGTATTGGGTGAAGGAAGTTGAATGCGAAAAAAATCACATTAAAGAAAAAAAGAAAAACAAAATGGATCGTTGTATTCAGTATCGTTTTGATCGCTGCACTTATTTTGACGATTAGAATGGCGTTTTACAGGCCTTTTCTCGTTGAAGGCTTGTCAATGGCTCCAACGCTTCAAGACTCAGAAAGAATTTTGGTTGACAAAGCAGCCAAATATACAGGCGGTTTTCATAGAGGCGACATCATAGTCATTCAAGACAAAACGAGCGGCCGTTCATCAGTCAAACGTTTAATCGGTTTGCCTGGTGACAGTGTAAAAATGAAGGATGATCAGCTATACATAAACGATAAGAGGGTGGAAGAACCGTACCTCAAGGAACATCAACAAGAGGCCAAAGAAATAGGTGTGAGCTTAACAGGTGACTTCGAAGCTGAGGTTCCTTCAGGCCAATATTTCGTAATGGGAGATAACCGCCTCAATTCGAAGGATAGCAGAAACGGAATGGGTATGCCTTCTGATGAAGAGATCGTCGGTACTGAATCTCTCGTCTTTTATCCGTTCGGTGAGATGAGACAAGCAAAGTAAAAAACGACTGAGGTACTGATGACCATTTTTGCGCGTTACAGAACAATCTAATGAAATAGGACGAGGTGGTTTTTCCGCCTCGTTTTTGATGAGGGACAGTGTTTTGAGAAAGAGGCCCTGTCAAAATAAAACGACTCAATATTGGCAAAGCCATGTAGGGCATCAAATTGATATATCGCCAAACTGGGGTGCTGTTTGTCCCGCAGTTTTTTGATGAGAAGCGCAACATCAAACGACAGTTCATATGAAGGGAAAAACAATAGGACCGGGTAGACTGGCGCGTGATGGAGAGAATCACGTATTCGGGAACCGTAATAACAAACAGCTCCGCTCACCTCAGGCATACTGCTGCATTTCCATGCAATCGTCACGCCTGCGCTGAATCCTGCCACAAAGACCTGCCGTCCGGCGTTTTGAATGATGGTTTCTCCCATTTTCAGCCGTTCATGTTTTGTAAACTGTTCGTATGTTGTTATTTCCTCTAGCAATGTGTAAACTTCACCATCCTCGGGGAGGTTAGGTGTCACTACATCATATCCAGCCATTTTGATTAGCCGGGCCATTTTTTTCATATGGCTGTTTACCGTATATTTCATGGGCGAGAATGACGAGCGGCTTTGGGGGCATAACGTTCTCCTTTTTCGTTTCTACCACTATATCATAACGTTCAGCTGTAGGCTGATATATAATAGTCAAAAAAGGAGAGAGAATATGAACCCATTATCTTTGCCTCACCGCTATCCGTTTTTGTTTATTGATCGCGTGACGAAAAGCGAGCCAGGCAAATATGCGGAAGCGTATAAGCTGATTAGTGAAAACGACTGGTTTATCACTGACACGCAAACAGAAATGCCGTTTTCACTTGTGATCGAAGCGCTGGCGCAAACCGCGGCTTTTACAGGGATGGCAGATGAGAACAGCTTAGGCTTATTGTCTTCCGTGAAGAAAGCGGAAAAGCTCGGAGCGGCCATGCCCGGTGATCGGCTTGAACTTGCGTTTGAGGTTACGCGCAACCGGCGCGGGTTTGTGTTCGGACATGCCAAGGCGTCAGTGTGCGGACAGCCTGTTGCTGAAGCTGAAATCGGTATCTATATCGAAAAGTGAAAAAAACCCTTCACAACGATTTGTGAGGGGTTCAATCATTTTGTATCGTAATCCCGTTCGCTTTGTGAGTCATCTCTTTGCTGCCGTTTGTGTTTTTCATCCTCCATATTTTCCTTCAGCTCTTCATTTGGAATCGGATCGGTTAAGTCATTGTGTTCGGGATTTTCATTTGGTTTATTTTGTTGTTTTCTTTCTGTCATCTATCATCACCTCACCGTTTGTTTTCCTCTTATTCGCGTGCCTCAAACATGTGAAATCGCTTTTTTGTCCCGCTGGGTATAATGTATTAGAATAGGTAGAAGCACAATTAAAAGATAAAGAGAGGTACATATATGTCTGTTCAAAGAGAAAATGTGGATATTAAGCTGATCGCAATTGATATGGATGGAACCCTGCTGAATGACGAGCAGCTGATTTCGGATGAAAACCGTAAAGCCATTCGGGAAGCGGAGGATAAAGGCGTGTACGTGGTGATCAGCACGGGCCGGACACTGATGACGTGCCGGGAGCTGGCTGAATCGCTGAAGCTGTCGTCCTTTTTAATCACGGCAAACGGCAGCGAAATTTGGGATTCGAATTTTAACTTGGTCGAACGTAAGCTGCTCCATACAGATCATATTCAAATGATGTGGGATTTGCGGAATAAGCACAACACGAACTTCTGGGCATCTACTGTAAATAAAGTATGGAGAGGCGAGTTTCCGGAAAACATTACGGATCATGAATGGCTCAAATTCGGCTTTGACATTGAGGATGACGACATCCGAAACGAAGTGCTGGAGGAGCTGAGAAAAAACAAAGAGCTCGAAATCACCAATTCAAGCCCGACAAACATTGAGGTCAACGCGCTTGGCATCAACAAAGCCGCAGCCCTTGCGAAGGTTTCTGAAAAACTCGGCTTTACGATGGAGAATGTGATGGCGTTGGGTGACAGCCTCAATGACATCGCCATGATTAAAGAAGCGGGTCTGGGTGTCGCGATGGGGAATGCGCAAGACATTGTGAAAGAAACGGCGGATTGGGTTACGAAGACAAATATTGAAGATGGTGTCGCGAAAGCGATTCGCCATTGGGTTTTATAAAAAAAGGAGTCCTGAGATGGGCTCTTTTTTTAGTTTGGCAGGTTTTCTTCTGGGCCCATGGTAGGTTTTCTAACAAAAGTATTTCACAAACTGAGAGGTTTGAATTATAATAAAGCAAAGTTCAAAAATTCGGAATAGTCGTTCCGAATTTCGGAACAATAAATACATCAAGCAAATCATTTGCTTTGGCAGGAGGGATTCTGTGTTTCAAGTTGATTTGAACTGTGATTTAGGAGAAAGCTTCGGAGCCTACAGGATAGGCCTTGACCAAGATATTTTAGAGTATGTCACATCTGCGAACATCGCATGCGGGTTTCATGCAGGAGATCCCGGTGTCATGCGGAAAACCGTTGCGCTCGCGGCAGAAAACGGTGTGAAAATCGGCGCGCATCCGGGTTTGCCGGATTTACTGGGCTTTGGCCGCCGCAATATGGCGATTTCACCTGAGGAAGCGTACGATCTCGTCGTCTATCAAATTGGCGCGCTCTCTGGTTTTTTAAAAGCAGAAGGACTTCACATGCAGCACGTCAAACCGCATGGCGCTTTATACAATATGGCGGCTGTCGATCAAAAGCTGTCAGACGCTATTGCGAAAGCAGTCTATAAGGTCGATCCCGGCCTAGTGCTTTTCGGTCTTGCTGGGAGCGAGCTCGTCAAAGCGGGTGAACGGATCGGACTTCAGACGGCAAATGAAGTATTCGCTGATAGAACATATCAAGCCGACGGCACACTGACACCGCGTTCCCAACAGGACGCACTCATTGAAAGCGATGATGCCGCCGTCACCCAAGTGATCAAAATGGTGAAAGAAGGGGCGGTTAAATCTCAGCAAGGCCATGACGTGTCCTTAAAAGCAGATACCGTTTGCATCCACGGAGATGGAGCCCACGCGCTGACCTTTGCGCAAAAAATCAGAAAAGAACTCAAAGCGGCAGGCATTGAAGTGGCCGCTATTTCAGCACAGAAGTCAACATAAAGGAGGAACAATAGATGGAGCATCAGAAAAAAACAGCAGGAAAAAAAGCGGGCAGCTGGTCATTGTTGATGGGGGCCGCCTTTTTAATGGCGACATCCGCGGTTGGCCCGGGATTCCTGACACAAACCGCAACATTTACAAACACACTCGCGGCAAGCTTCGGTTTTGTCATTATTATCTCTATTATTTTAGATATTTTCGCCCAAACCAACGTATGGCGCATCATCGCGGTTTCCGGAAAACGAGGCCAGGAAATTGCGAATATGGTGCTTCCGGGATTGGGTTATTTCATTGCCACTCTCGTCGTGCTTGGAGGACTGGCTTTTAATATTGGGAATATCGGTGGTGCCGGACTGGGACTTCAGGTGCTGTTTGGCATTACACCGGAAACAGGCGCTTTAATCAGTGCTGTTGTTGCCATTTTAATTTTTTTAATTAGAGAAGCAGGAAAAGCGATGGACCGTTTTACGCAAATAGCCGGTTTTGTGATGATCCTTTTAACTCTGTATGTCGCGTTTACAACAGCTCCGCCTGTTGGCGAGGCTGTAGCAAATACGATTGCGCCCGAGCAAATCAGCATTTTTGCTATTGTCACGCTTGTGGGCGGAACTGTCGGCGGTTATATCACATTTGCCGGAGGACACCGTTTGCTGGATGCCGGAATTAAAGGGAAGGAATCCATCCCGCAGGTGACAAAAAGTTCAGTTGTCGGCATTTTAATTACATCTGTCATGCGTATTGCTCTTTTTCTTGCTGTTCTTGGGGTTGTTTCAAAAGGCCTGCACATCGATGAAAGCAATCCAGCGGCTTCTGTCTTCAAGCTGGCTGCTGGAAATGTCGGTTATAAAATTTTCGGATTGATCATGTGGTCCGCGGCCCTTACATCTGTTATCGGGGCGGCTTATACATCGGTTTCGTTCTTTAAAACCTTTTCTCCGAAAATTGAAAAGAATTCACGCGGGATTATTATCGGGTTTATCGTAGTTTCTACGTTATCTTTTGTCACAATTGGACAGCCTGCGAAAATCCTCGTGCTTGTCGGGTCACTGAACGGCTTAATTTTGCCGATTGCGCTCGGAACGCTTCTGATTGCCGCATATAAGAAAAAGATTATCGGTGATTATAAGCATCCGCTTTGGCTGACCATTTCAGGTGCACTTGTTGTGGTTGTAATGGCTGTAATGGGCGTCTACACGTTATTTACACAACTTCCTAAATTGTGGAGCTGATAAAGGTGGAGCAATTAAATAAAATGGCGCCGAAGGATGTACGCGCCTTGATACGAGAGGGAAAAATAACCGGGCCTACCGCAGGCATAGCCGGCGGTTATGCCCAAGCGAACCTTGTGATTTTGAAAAAAGACCTTGCGTTTGACTTCCTGCTGTTTTGCCAGCGGAATCAAAAGCCATGCCCTGTGCTGGATGTGACCGATGAAGGTTCGCCTGTGCCGTCTCAGGCCGCGCCGGATGCTGATATTAGAACGGACTTCCCGAAGTACCGTATCTATAGGCAGGGTATCTTGACGGAAGAGGTATCTGATATCACGCCATACTGGGAGGATGACTTTGTCGGTTTTCTGATTGGATGCAGTTTTTCTTTTGAACAGGCGCTGATCAATAATGGAATAGCTGTCCGGCATATTGATGAGGGGACAAACGTCCCGATGTATCAAACGAATATCGATTGTGTTCCGGCGGGGGCGTTTCAAGGAAAGATGGTTGTCAGCATGAGACCCGTTCCAGAACAGCTGGCTGTACGGGCCGCACAAGTGACCTCGCGTTTTCCGGCTGTGCACGGCGGGCCGATTCATATTGGCAATCCGAGAGCAATCGGCATTAGGGAACTGGACAAACCGGATTTCGGAGATGCCGTTTCCATTCGTGAAGGAGAGGTTCCTGTTTTTTGGGCATGCGGTGTAACCCCGCAGGCTGTGGCTATGAATGTAAAACCTGAAATGGTCATCACACATGCGCCGGGGCATATGCTCATCACAGATATTCGAGACGAGTCGCTTGCGGTGCTGTAACCTCTCGTCCTCCTGATGAACGAGAAATAAAAGAGGTGAGAAAGATGACTGTATGTCAAATCGAACAGCTCGGTGATTCTGCGATGATGATCCGATTCGGAGAAGAAATAAATGAACAGGTCAACGGCCTTGTCCATGCCGCGGCCGCTATGATAGAAGAACAGCCATTTCCGGGATTCATTGAGTGTATCCCGGCTTTTACAAGTCTAACTGTATTTTATGATATGTATGAAGTGTACAAGCAATTGCCTAAAGGGATCAGCTCTCCTTTTGAAAAGGTAAAGCTTGATGTTGAAGAGCGGCTGAAGGAAATAGCCAAAGACTATGAAAACAGCCGCCGGATTGTGGAAATTCCCGTATGCTATGACGGTGAATTCGGGCCCGATTTAGAAGAGGTGGCGAAGCTCAATCAGCTCTCTCCGGAGGAAGTCATTGACATTCATACGAGCGGCGAATATGTGGTGTATATGCTAGGTTTTGCTCCCGGTTTTCCCTTTTTAGGCGGGATGTCCAAGCGCATTGCCGCTCCAAGAAAATCATCGCCAAGGCCTGCAATTCCCGCAGGTTCAGTCGGAATCGCGGGATTGCAGACAGGCGTTTACCCGATTTCAACACCGGGCGGCTGGCAGCTGATCGGCAAAACACCGCTGGCACTTTTCCGGCCGCAGGAAAACCCGCCGACATTACTGCGGGCGGGAGACATTGTGAAATTCGTCCGCATCTCAGAAGAAGACTATCACGCCTATAAGGAGGAGTCCAATTGAGCATGAAAGTGTTAAAGCCCGGACTGCTCACAACGGTTCAGGATATAGGCAGAACGGGTTATCAAAAATATGGCGTCCTGGCAAGCGGCGCTATGGACACGGTTTCACTGCGCATTGCCAATCTGCTCATCGGCAATAGCGAAAATGAAGCCGGTCTTGAAATTACGCTGATGGGGCCCGGTCCGTCATTTTATTTTTCAAAACAAACGCTGATTGCGGTGGCAGGGGCTGATTTTACGCTGCGTATTAATGACGAGGAAGCGCCTTTATGGAAGCCTGTGCTCATCAAGGAAAACAGCACAGTCAGTTTTGGTCCTTGCAAACTTGGCAGCCGTGCGTATTTAGCGGCAGCCGGCGGCTTCGATGTGCCTGACGTCATGGAAAGCAAAAGCACGTACGTCAGAGCAGGCATCGGCGGACTTCATGGCAGAGCGCTTCAGAAGGAAGATGAACTGTTCATTGGAGAACTGTCATCTCTTTCGCAAACCATCCTATCCCAATTAAACCCACAGCTTGGAAAGCGGGAATTTGCAGCACCGAAATGGTCGGTCAGCCGGGGCAGGTTTCTGCCATTAAAAAAGAATCCCATTATTCGTGTACTAGAAGGAAAACAATTCGGCTTTTTCACAGAGGAGTCGAAAACGCGTTTTTATGAAGAAACGTTTCGTGTCACACCGCAGTCCGACCGCATGGGCTACAGGCTCAAAGGAGAACCGCTCCAACTGAAGGCGCCGCTTGAGATGGTGTCAGAAGCCGTTTCGTTTGGAACCGTTCAGGTGCCGCCTGACGGAAACCCGATTATTTTGCTTGCAGACCGACAAACGACCGGCGGCTATCCAAGGATCGCGCACATCATATCAGCTGATCTTCCGATTGTCTCGCAAATCATGCCGGGCGAGCACGTCCAGTTTGAGCCTGTATCCCTTCAAGAAGCGGAAGCGCTTGCGATTGAACGGGAACAGCATATAAGAGAACTGAAAACGAGAATGAAGATGGAATGGCTGACATAACAAAGGGGATGAATGATGCAGAATAAAAACAAAACCGTAGTCAAATCTATGGCTCTGCTAAATTTGTTTTTGCATGAACCAAACCTGACCTTAAGTGAATTAGTGTCGTTGTCGGGAATGCCGAAAACATCTGTTCACCGGATGGTCAGCTCTTTAGAGGAAATGGGGTTCCTCAATCGGGATTCATCCGGCGCTTATTCGCTGGGACTGGTGTTTTTGCAATTCGGACAGATTGTCGCTGACAGGCTGGATATCAGAAAAATAGCAAAACCGGTGATGGAAGAGCTGTGCCGGGAGGTGGATGAGGCCGTGCAATTGATCATGAGGGACGGCAATGAAGCGATATACGTTGAGAAAATCGAAGGGACGCAGACTGTGCGGCTGTACACTGCGATCGGCAGACGTTCTCCTCTGTATGCAGGCGCGTGCGCGAGAAGCATATTGTCCTTTCTTCCCAGAGAAGAGATTGAAACATACATGAAACAAACAGAGCTTCTTTCCATTGGCGCCGGGACCATCACCGATTCGGAAAAACTGCTGCAAGAGATTGATGCCTCAGTGCAAAATGGCTATACCGTCAGCTATTCAGAGCTCGAAAACTATACTGCGGCCATCGGCGCCCCGATCTTCAACCATAAGCGGCAAGTGGCAGCCGGCATCAGCATAGCAGGCTTTGAAGCGAGATTTACAGAAGACAGGCTTCCTTATTTAACAGAAAAGGTGAAGAATGCCGCTATGCAGATTTCCAGAAAAATAGGGTATTCATAAGTAGCCGATCTTTTCTCCGCTGCGTACATTAACGTATCGACGTTCAAGAGTGGAGGAAAGAACATGGTGCTTCGATACACAGCACTGGGGGATTCTTTGACGACGGGGAGAGGCTCCGGGCTGTTTTCTCCCGGCTTCGTCCAACGTCTGGGAGACATGATGGAAGCTGACTTGAAAACAAAAACGGCAATCTCCATCTTTGCTAAATCAGGCTTAAATACAGAAGAAATTCTGGGGCTCCTGTCACATCCCCATGTGCAAAAATGCATTCAAGCTGCCGGCATGATAACCATCACAGGATGCGGAAATGATCTGATTGATTCAGTCTTTGCTTACCAAACGTCTAAAGATGAAACGATTTTCAGCCGAGCATCCGCCCATTGCCATGAAAACTTTGAAAAGATGATTGCGAAAATCGCCGCAATCAAAGGAGAAAACCCGTCCCCGTACGCCATCCGTGTGTTCAACTTATACAATCCGTTTCCCGGCATAGACATCGCTGGCCAATGGATCACATCTTTTAATTCTCATTTAGAAACACTTGCCTCAGCACCCCATGTCAAAATCGCGGATGCCTACAGCATCTTCAAAGGAAATGAGCACGAGTATTTGTCCTTTGACGGGGTCCATCCAAACAGCAAAGGCTATCAAGCGATGGCTGAAGCTGTTCACAAGTTGGGTTATCAAGAACTGTCAGTTTCATAGAAAAAGCGCCTTGTCATAAGGCGCGTTCAGCGTGTTGACAAACCCTCGCATTCGTTGTCAGGCCTGCGCGTCGGTGCTCAAGGCTTACGAAAGGAACGACGGCTAAATGCTTAGCGTCCTGCCTAAACGCCGCCGTCATCACATCCTGTGAAAGTCTGCTCCGATGCTCGCCCTTCCTAGACTTCAAAGGTTTTCAATCACGCTGAAAAGATGACAAAGTCATAAAACAAAAACCGTTTTATGACTTTGTCAACAATCTTAACGCGTCTTGTCATAAGGCGCTTTTTTATGTAATCGAAACATTAAAAGAAACTTAAAATTCCCTGTCTCCTGTTCTACAGACAAAAAAAGTGCGCTAGAATAATGGAGGGCTTAGGCAAATATAGCCATAACGTTCAATATTTCGTATATAAGGAAGGATGGTCCTTTTGTTTCGGATTTTTAAAATGTCTTTTGCAGTTATCATTATTATTCTGGCGCTCGTTGCTTTTAAATATACGGAACATACCTCTGTTATCCAATCGGTCATGCTTGTCTTTTTGGGCGCTGTCATGTTTATGCAAGGGCTTGAAGAGCGCAAAAAAGAAAACGACGGCTCGGGTGCGTTTAATATTTATACCGCCGTTTTCGTATGGTCTGTCTCTCTCATCGGTTTTACCCTTCATATTATATAAATCTATTACACATCCTGAAAATGCTCGACCGTCGGGAACAGGGTATAGAACCGATGAAGCAAGGCTTTCCACTCTCGATACTCTGAAGAACCGCGAAAGCCTTCCGTATTGTCCTCTAGTGTTTCCCATTCCACAAGCAGCAGGTATTTATGTGTTTCTTCCATGCATTTTGATAAGGAGTGCGTGATATAGCCCTTCCTGCCGGAAATGATTGGCGCCGCTTGCCGGAACGCCTCTTCAAACTCTTGTTCAAGCCCTTCTTTAATGTAAAGCATGGCTGCCTCTCTGACCGTCTCATCCCTTCTGTCCTTCTTTTCAAATAGTCTACAGCAAACGGCAGGACAATTCTGCAAAAACGGTGAAGCTTTTCCTTCATTTTCAAAAACATCTTGCGCGCACCAATTCATATAAGAGAAAATAACAAGTGGAAGGCAGGGGAAAGTCATGTTGAAAAAGTGTATTCTACTAGTATTTCTATGTATCGGATTGATTGGAATCATCGGATGCTCCAAAACAGATTCACCAGAGGATCGCATGGAAGCCTTCGTGATACAGTGGAACGATCAGCAATTCGATGACATGTATCAAAGCCTGACCAAAGATGTCAAAAAAGAAATCTCCAAAAAAGATTTCGTCAATAGGTATAAAACCATCTATGAGCAGGCAGGCGTCAAAAATCTGAAAGTCACCGCGGGAGAAGTGGATGAGGACGATAAAGACCACAAGACGATGAAGCACATTCCGTATAAAGTCAGCATGGATACAAATGCTGGCAAAGTCAGCTTCAAAAATACCGCTGTGCTGAAAAAAGAAAAAACAGATGATGAGGAGTCATGGAATATAGATTGGAACCCGTCATTTATATTCAAGCAGCTGGCTGACGATAAAACAGTGCAAATTGCCAGCGTGGAACCAAAACGCGGCCAAATCTACGATAAAAACGGGAAAGGCTTAGCCATCAATACAGATGTTCCGGAAATCGGAATTGTTCCCGGTGAGCTTGGCGATAAAAAAGAAAAAGTCATCAAAGAGCTCGCGAAAAAACTTGATTTGACTGAAGACGATATCAAGAAAAAGCTTGATCAAGGCTGGGTGAAAGACGATTCATTTGTGCCGGTCAAAAAGGTCAAGCTGGATCAGGAAAAGTTAGTGTCTGAGGCGACGTCATTACAAGGCGTAACGAGAACGAATGTCGGCTCCCGCTACTATCCATATGGCGAAAAGACAGCCCATTTGACAGGCTATGTCCGCGCCATCACTGCGGAAGAATTAAAGAAAAAGAAAGACGGAGCCTACAGCGATACGTCTCATATCGGCATCACCGGACTTGAAAATGTGTATGAGGATAAACTGAGAGGCACAACCGGATGGAAAATTTACGTCCCGCAAACAGGCGAAGTCATCGCTGAAAAGAAAGCGAAGGACGGAGAGGATCTTCACCTCACCATTGATATCAAAACGCAAACGAAGCTGTATGATGAACTGAAGGATGACAGCGGGGCGGCAGTCGCGCTGCAGCCGCAGACAGGTGAAACACTCGCGCTTGTCAGCGCGCCGTCTTATGATCCAAACGGATTTATTTTCGGCTGGAGCGATAAGGAATGGAAAAAACTAAACGACGATAAAAACAATCCGTTTTCTGCGAAATTCAACAAAACATACGCACCGGGTTCTACAATTAAACCGATCGCGGCTGCCATTGGAATCAAAAACGGCACCCTAAAAGCGGATGAGAAGAAAACAATCAAAGGTAAAGAGTGGCAAAAGGATTCGAGCTGGGGCGGTTATTCAGTGACACGTGTGTCTGAGCGCCTTCAGCAAGTCGACCTTGAAAATGCCCTCATTACGTCGGATAATATTTATTTCGCCCAGAACGCGCTTGATTTGGGAGCAGACAACTTGACAAAAGGCTTGAAAATGTTCGGCTTTTCAGAGGACGTTCCGTATGAATTCCCGATCCAGCAATCGTCTATCGCAAATGGCAAACTTGATTCAGACATTCTGCTTGCGGATACTGGATACGGGCAAGGGCAAATGCAAATGTCTCCGCTTCACTTGGCAGCTGCTTACACGCCATTTGTCGACAACGGAGATCTCGTCAAACCGACGCTGATCAAAAAAGACTCACAAACAGCTGATGTCTGGCACAAACAAGTGGTCACGAAGGAAGGAGCGGCAGACATTACAAAAGGTCTGAAAGGCGTTGTGGAAGATGAGCGCGGATCAGCCTATCAGCCTGTCGTGAAAGGAATCACCGTTGCCGGAAAAACTGGAACAGCCGAGCTGAAAACGTCAAAAGATGATAAAGACGGCACGGAAAATGGCTGGTTCGTCGGCTACGATTACAAAAACAAAGACCTGCTTGTCGCCATGATGATCCAAGATGTGAAGGACCGCGGCGGCAGCCACTATGTCGTTGAGAAAGCGAAAAAGCAATTTCAATCGAATTAACATACCCTTCGCTGTAAATGCGCTGACAAACAACTTGATCAGGATCAATGGTTTCGCATGTATGCAGCCGCACAGGGTTACGATATACGTTAACAAAAAGCATCAGCTTCGCGGCTGGTGCTTTTTCAATATTGTCACACCGCTTAGTGCCAAATTCCCATTTTTAAGTGATTGAATCTCGTTTGAAAGCGTTTTATATTATAAAGAAAACCTCTCTTATTCCTCTCTTGTATTTCCTTGCGACTTCATCCGCACATCAGACTGTCTAGGAGGCCTTTTTATGTATATGACTGCCAGAGAACAAAAGCTTTTAAAGCACTTATTATTACAAAACCGATATGTAACCGTAACTGAACTTGCCGAGCTGATGGAAGTCAGCACGAGAACCATCCACAGGGAGCTCAAATCAATTAAGCCGCTGATGGAAACCGTCGGGCTTACGCTCGATAAACAGCCCGGCAAAGGATTGAAGGCAGTGGGAAGCCCCGAGGATAAACAAAAGCTGCTTACCGATTTATCTTATGAACAGCATGAATATAGCGCGGACGAACGGAAACTGCTCATTCTCTGTTCGTTATTAGAGTCTCAGGAACCCGTCAAGCTGTACACGCTTGCACATGATCTGCAGGTGACGAATGCCACGGTCAGCTATGACTTAGACGAGCTGGAGAAATGGATTTCTCCCTTTGGATTGACACTGATCCGAAAAAGAGGCTTTGGCATCCAGCTCATAGGACCGGAGAATGCGAAACGTAAAATTGTCGGCAACTTGATTGTGAACCGCCTTGACATCCAAATGTTTTTGGAAGCGGTTGAATTAAATATCAAAGGAAAGGCTGATTCTTCAGAGAAAATGTTCGGGGTTGT
Organism: Bacillus sp. MSP13; assembly: GCF_000815295.1. NCBI lineage: Bacteria > Bacillati > Bacillota > Bacilli > Caryophanales > Bacillaceae > Bacillus > Bacillus sp. MSP13. The sequence continues at coordinate 112,904 of NZ_JXAQ01000013.1, read as the reverse complement.
CAGCAAAGGCGAGCTGTTAAAAGTGGAGCGTATGCTATTTCAGCTGAAAGAAGAAATCGCCTTTTCATTGTCCGACAGCTCCTATATCGCGCTTATCGTGCATTTGACGTTTGCGATCGAACGGATCAAGCTTGGAGAAACCATCACCATGGAGGCAAATGAGCTTGAGGAATTGAAGAAGGCGAAGGAATACAGCTCCGCTCTTGAAATCGCTGGCGAGCTTGAACGTGCCTTCGGTGTAACAATCCCTGAGGCGGAGGTCGGCTATATCACAATCCATCTTCGAAGCGCCAACCGCAAATACAAAACAGAATACAAAGCACAGGAAATCGAACTGGAAACGGCGCTGCAAACCAAGCGGCTCATTGCTTTTATTTCAGGCAAAATCAGAATGGATCTCACGAAAAACTATTCTTTATATGAAGGGCTAATCGCCCATTTGGAGCCCGCCGTCAGCCGCATAAAAGAAAATATCGACATATACAATCCGATGAAGGAACAGATTAAGCGCGATTATTTTCTCCTTTATATGGCGATTGAAGAAGGTGTGGAAAAGTATTTTCCGGGCATGTCCTTTTCTGATGATGAGATCGCTTTTATCGTCCTTCACTTCGGCTCTGCCCTTGAAATCAAAAAAGAAGAAGCGAAAGTGAAAGCGCTTGTCGTTTGCTCAAGCGGGATCGGCTCTTCGAAAATGCTTGCTTCCAGACTGAAGAAAGAGCTGCCTGAGATTCAATCGTTTGATATGTCATCTTTGATCGAGCTGAAGGGCAAGGACGTCCAAGCCTATGATATGATCGTTTCCACCGTTCCGATTCCTTACGAAAACATTGATTATATGATGGTCAGCCCGCTTTTAAATGAGGAAGACGCAAACCAGGTAAAGCAATATATTAAGCGGAAAATTCCGCTCATACTTGAGAAAAAAAGAAGCCTGAGGGAAGAGACGCAGCAAGCTGACACACCTGACATGCTGGAAGCGGCGGAAAGCATGGGGAGGTATATGGCGGTCATTCAAGATGTGCTGCGCCACTTTTCACTTACTCACATCAAAACGAAATCCAATCATGACATGCTCTTGTTAAAGTTATTTCAGCAGCTGAAGAAGGAGGGCTTGATTCGTGATCCTAAAAAAGCCGCGGTTTGCTTAGCCGAGCGGGAGAAACAGGGGGGATTGGGAATCCCGGGGACCAACATGGCGCTTTATCATCTCAAAAATGATGAAATCGTCCTGCCTTTTTTCAAAATATATGATCTCAGCACCTCTTATGAAGTGAATGGCATGGACGGAAATACCCTCAGCATGACACGCATTCTCGTGATGATGGCGCCTGGGTCAATATCCGCTGAAGGATCGGAGATATTAAGCGCGATCAGCTCCGCCATTATCGAGAGCGGAGAGAGTATGGCGGGGTTTCAGGAAGATGGGGAGCAAGAGCTGTACCAGCGGTTAAACCGCATATTTTTCACATGGATGAAAGAAAAAAACATACTGTAATCCTGCATGGCACACGTCAAAACATTGGCGTGTGTTTTCATGTGGACGAGGCACAAAATAACAAAATGCGGGACTATTTTATCATTCATCAATGGAATAGTTCCAAATTGAAATAGTTTTACAAGTTATCTTTTTTGGGTTAAAATGGGTGAGGCAAGGAAGAAAATCTAACAAATTATTGAAGATTAAAGAGTATATAGGAGATGACGATATGGAAACATTACAGCATCTGATTCTGCATGACATGCCAGATAGCGAAGACATAGAGGCTGTAAAAAGCGGGAACCATACATTGACATATGCAGGTTACCGTAAACGGATGAATCAGCTGGCGAATGCCTTGCTGCAAAAAGGAATTCAAAAGGGCGACCGTGTTGCGTTGCTTTGCAAAAACGGACATCCCGCATCAACTATTATGTTCGCCGCGCTTGAAATAGGTGCTGTTGTCGTACCTGTCAGCTGGCAGCTGAAGCCATATGAAATGACAGGCATTTTAAAAGCAAGTGAACCGAAAGCGCTGTTTTACGGAGCGGAGTTTAAAGAGAAACTGGATGAAGTTCTTCCTGAACTATCCTCATTGCGTATCACGATGGAAACAGGAACAGCTTACGAAACGTCTGCTGAATTTGAAGCTCTATTTGCCGGTGCTGATCATTTGCCCGAAACTGAAATGGTTTCCCCTGATGATACAGCGCTTTTGATGTTTACGTCAGGTACAACAGGAAACCCGAAAAGATGCATGATCACACATGGCGGCATATATAGATACGTAACGAGATCCAAAAGTTCAACCGAACGTATGAAGGGCCTGCGTTTTCTCGCGTGCCATCCGATTTATCATACGAGTGCGCTCATTTGCATCATGCTGGGAACTTTCGCAGGAACAACCTTCTTTTTTACGAAGGATCAAGACCCAGTTCATATGCTGAAGCTCATTGAGGAAGAAAAGATTCAAACCGTGATGGCCCTTCCCGTGTTTTACACCTATTTGCTAGAAGCATGGGAAACGCACCAAACCGACTTATCTTCGCTTGTTATTTTAATGACAGGCGGAACAAAAGTGCCGAGCAGCCTGATCCGCCGCTATCTTGATATCGGCATTCCGCTCGCTCACGGCTATGGAAGCACTGAGGCTTGGGGAATCAGCACATGGATGCCTGATATGGGGATGGATAAAGCGGCGTCTGCGGGGAAACCTGTGGCAGGTGTTAAAGTCAAAGTCGAAGATCCTCAGACGGGAGAAGAACTCCCTCAAGGAGAAATCGGTGAAATCGTTGTTCATACCCCATTCTTATTTAAAGGCTATGAAGATAATCCTGAAGCGACAGCAAAAGTACTGCAAAACGGCTGGTTCAAAACCGGAGATTCAGGCTATGTAGATGAAGATGGTTTTATTTTCATCACTGGACGCTACAAGGATGTCATTATTTACGGAGGAGACAACGTCTATCCGGATCAGGTTGAGGAAGTCATTCAGCAGATCCCGGGAATCCTTGAAACAGCGGTGGTCGGTATACCAGACCCGCTGTACGGGGAAAAACCAAAAGCGTTTGTCGTAACAAACGGCGGCCGGCGTGTAACAGAAGAGGACGTCATCGCATATTGTAAAGAACGCCTGTCCGCTTACAAAATACCTGAAGTTGAGTTTGTGAACGAACTGCCGAAAAATAACCTCGGCAAGGTGAAAAAAGACGTTTTGCGCAAGCAGGCCGTTCATTCGTGATAGAAGAAGTCCGCCACTTATGTGGCGGGCTTCTTTGCAGTTGCACAGACGGAAAGCTCAGGCTTAATGTTTTTAAATTGAATATCAATGTCTTCGAAGCCGGCTGCTTTGAAATCAGCAATCATCTGTTTTCCAAATGATTTGGTTTTCTTGGGACTCGCATCCGCTTCCCGCGGCTGCATCGTAATCGCTGCTTTGCCGCCGGGCTTTAGCGCCCGATAAATCTGTTTTACGCCTTTTGTCTGGTCATTCCAGATGGTGTAGTTGTTAACGGAAATCACTTTATCATAAAACGAGTCGGTAAGAGGAAATGTCTCGATGTTTCCTTGCATCAAGCGCACACCCTTCGATTTTACGCTGCGGGCGGCCAGCTTCATCATCGTTTCTGACACATCAATGCCATCAAGCCGGATGTCCTTTTCACGTTTTAGCATCTGCTGCATGCAGTATCCAGGCCCAAACCCCACTTCCAAAATGCTGTCCCCGCGTGTAATCTCCAGCTGATTTATTGTCCACTGATTCAGTGTTTGGTTTTCCGCAGCCATAATGTACCCGGCAATCATGCCGAATATGCCCTTTGGCTTGCTGAATGTTTTAGAAAGCATGTTCATCATACCGAAACCTCCTTTGCAAGTTATTTCCTCCTGGCGTTTCATGTGAAACATTTTTCTGATAAAGCAATGTGAAGGTGCTAATCCATGTTTATCCAATGAACGGGCGAGGTACACAACAAATAGACATGAAAACAAAGGAGGAGAATTATCATGGCCAATTATCCAAAAGAACTTCCGGCCCAAACCCAAAATCGCCAGCCGGGAATCGAAAGCGAAATGAATCCCAGTCCGGTGCATGAGTACGAGAATTATAAAGGAGCGGACAAATTAAAAGGAAAAGTTGCGCTCATTACAGGCGGCGACAGCGGAATTGGACGCGCGGTATCCGTTGCTTACGCAAAGGAAGGCGCTCACATTGCCATTGTGTATAAGGATGAGCATGGGGATGCTGAAGAGACGAAGAAACGTGTAGAGCAAGAGGGCGTAAAATGCCTGCTGATCGCTGGTGACGTAGGCGAAGAGGAATTTTGCAATGAAGCGGTTGAACAAACGGTCAAGGAACTTGGCGGTCTTGATATCCTTGTCAACAATGCCGGTGAACAGCATCCGAAGGAAAGCATCAAAGACATTACAAGCGAACAGCTTCACCGCACATTCAAAACCAACTTTTATTCTCAATTTTATTTGACTAAAAAAGCAATTGACTACTTGAAACCGGGCAGCACCATCATCAATACGACATCCATCAATCCATATCGCGGAAACCCGACGCTGATTGATTATACAGCGACAAAAGGGGCGATCAATGCTTTCACGAGATCAATGGCGCAGGCCCTTGTCAAAGACGGCATCCGCGTCAACGCAGTCGCGCCGGGGCCAATCTGGACACCGTTAATCCCATCTACGTTCTCTGAAGATACAGTCGCCCAATTTGGGCAAAATACGCCGATGGGCCGTCCGGGTCAGCCTGTTGAGCACGTCGGCTGTTATGTGCTGCTGGCATCAGATGAGTCATCTTACATGACAGGCCAGACGCTGCATGTGAACGGCGGAGACTTTGTAACGACGTAAGAGGGAGTGAACACATGGGCATTACGAAAGAGGAAGTCAACAGCTATTATCAAAAAGCCGGCATTGTATTAACCGATGAAGAAGTTGACCAAATCCAGCTGATGGACTACGGCTTAGGAAAAGAAAGAAAAGTCGGGCTCCAGCTCTTCGTCTACGTCAATACAGATCGTTATTGCTCAAAGGAACTGGTGCTGTTTCCGGGACAGACTTGCCCGGAACACCGCCATCCGCCGGTTGACGGCCAGAAAGGCAAGCAGGAGACATTCCGCTGCCGCTACGGAAAAGTGTATCTTTACGTAGAAGGCGAAAAAACGCAGCTTCCAAAGGTTCTCCCGCCGCAGGAGGATAGAGAACACTATACGGTCTGGCACGAAATAGAGCTTGAACCGGGCGGGCAATACACAATTCCACCGGACACAAAGCATTGGTTCCAGGCCGGAGAAGAAGGAGCCGTGGTAACGGAAATGTCATCGACAAGCACAGATAAGCATGATATCTTTACCGATCCAAGAATATAAGGATGTGGCTTAACAGCCCATCCTTTTTTTATGGAAAAAAGGATCAGGCTAATGGGGAAAACGCAGATTTTGCTGATAGAGAGAATAGAGGAAAGGTCTACTTTTGGTGGGATCTGGGGTGCGGTAAGAAGAGCGCCTGGCAATCATAAAGTCATGATGGATAAACACCGGCAGGACAGCACTTCGTAGTGAGGAAGGCTGGCCTGACCTCAAACATATAATGAGATGCTAAGAGGCCAAACTGGGGCCTTTTTTAATTGTAATAGGGAATGGCCACAGAAACTTTATATTTAGAATAGTAGTTTACGTATCCGTCACGAGTAAGCTTTATTTACTGTACATGTAAAAAAATCAAAAAACATTTTGTTTATTACTAAAATGGTGTAATATGTAAAATAAAAAACGGATAAAAAGGATATTTGATTGAAGATGTCAATAAGTTTGGAAAAAACTATGACCCTATTCATCGCCGGATTAGAGGATTTTAATGGTGAAAGGAGAAAATAAAAACAATTATTATGAGACTAAAACTCCAATATTTAAAGAATTAGTCGAAGACCTCTCTAAAATAAAATCAAAGAAATGAAAAGGTTTATTCATGAAGTACCTGACGATTGTGAAGGAAATGATTTCAGACAGAAAGTAGGAACAAGTCAGGTTGGGGCTTTGATCATGAACTGGTTTAAAGGATCAGACATTCATATTCATGATGATTCTGTGCTGTCAGGACATTAAATGAATAGGAAATATCAGATTATGAATAAAAGTTTATTAGTTAAGGAGTGCCAAAGAGGCATGTATTCCATCAAATCATGAAGAGATAGTAAGCATTCAAGAAAATGTATTTTTTGACACAAATTTCTCGTTGTTCAATAAATGATTCCGTGAGCAAACCATCGCTTCTTCATTATGACGAATAATCGGAAGAACAAATGTTGTTTTTAACATTTGTTCTTTTATATAAATTGATACAAATATAGGAGGAGAAAAATCAATATGGATGGAATCAGCACAGAGGTTTTACTATTCCTTATTGCAGCTGGATTTGCTGCGGCTTTTATTGATTCTGTGGTAGGCGGAGGAGGACTTATATCCATTCCCGCATTGTTATTTGTCGGGCTTCCGCCGTCTGTAGCATTAGGTACCAACAAGTTAGCAGCTACGATGGGGGCTTTAACAAGTACGATCAACTTCCTGCGTTCGGGACAAATAAACAAAAGGCTTGTTTTTAAATTATTACCTCTGTCTATTGTAGGATCGGGAGCCGGGGTTTATGTGGTTCAGTTAATACCATCAGCGTTTTTAAAACCCATCATTCTTGTCTTATTAATTCTTGTAACGATCTATACACTTTTTAAAAAAGGCTGGGGAATGGAGTCCAGCTTTAAAGAATTGACGAAAAAAATGACTTTTTTTATTGTGTCAGCCGCTTTATTACTCGGTTTTTATGATGGATTTTTAGGAGCAGGAACAGGTTCTTTTCTCATCTTTTCATTTTTACTTTTAGGGTTTAATTTTGTAGAATCCGCCGGAAATGCTAAGGTTTTAAATTTAGGAAGCAACATCGCAGCACTTATCACTTTTATGTTGTTCAGTTCTGTTGACTTTCGCTATGGAATCCCTATGGGGATTGCGATGATAATAGGCGCGCTTGTGGGGACGAGAGTGGCCATTAAAAATGGTGCTGCGTACGTAAAGGTTTTATTCGTAGGGATAACTGTTGTACTGATCGGAAAAAGCATCTGGGATTATGTGCAAAAATATATTTTTTTATAGAAACTGTAAATGGAACATCTATATTTAAGGCTGAACGAGACTCCCGTTCAATCAACATATTGGGCTCTGTCTATTTGATTGAATTGGATTGATTTTAGTTTGTGCATCTCAAAAAGGAAAGAGGCGAAACAATGTTCACTTGCAGGGTAAATGAACACATCACCATCCGGTTATTGGAGCCAAAGGATGCGGAACGGATTGCCCAACTCATTATTGAAAATCAGCAGCGGCTCGGCGAGTGGCTGTTTTTTGCGGAAAACCCAAGCAGCGCTGAGACGTACAGAGAAACGATCATTCCAGATTGGCGGCGGGAATATGCGGATATGAACAGCATCGAATCCGGGCTCCTTTATGACGGCAGCCTATGCGGCATGATCGGCTTGCATCATCTAGACCAGATCAATCGAAAAGCGGAAATCGGCTACTGGATTGCCCAAGAATACGAAGGCAAAGGCATCATGACCGCCGCTTGCCGAACAATTATCACGTACGCTTTTAAAGAGCTTGAGCTGAATCGCGTCGCTCTCTGTGCGGCTGTCGGGAACCACAAAAGCAGAGCGATTCCGGAGCGCCTCGGCTTTCAAGAAGAAGGGATCGCGCGGGACGGCTTATTCGTTAACGGCAAATATCATGACCTTGTCTATTACAGCTTGCTGAAGCATGAATGGAAAGAATCAAAATAAAACGCGCATTTTCTTGTTTAAATCTTCCCCTGATGTGGAAAAGTAACAGCGGAGACGTTAAAAAGGAGTGATTCGCAATGAAACAGCAAGACATGAAACAAAAAGTGCTTGACGTACTAGATCACCATAAAGTAGGCTCGCTCGCAACGGTTCAAAAAGGCAAGCCGCATTCCCGCTACATGACTTTTTTCCATGACGGTTTGACGATTTACACACCGACAAGCAAGGAAACTCATAAAGCGGAAGAAATAGAGAACAATCCTAATGTCCATATTTTATTAGGTTATGATTGTGAAGGCTTTGGCGACGCGTATGTCGAGGTTGCCGGAAAAGCCAAAATCAACAATTCGGCAGAACTGAAGGATAAAATATGGAATCCTAAGTTGGAGCGTTGGTTTGACGGCAAGGATGACCCGAACCTGGTGATTCTTGAAATTGAGCCGGAGGATATTAGATTAATGAATGCCGGAGAGAAAACGCCAGTCTCACTTGATTTGTAAAAAAGTTGCAACTGCAGGGGCGATATGTTATCATGAATAGCTAAGCAAGAAATAAGCAAATAAAAAGAAAGTAAACTTCTTTTTTCTGTTTGAGAGAGAAGCTTTACCGCTTCCCAAGCAGCACACCAGCTGCCCTTATTCTTTTCCTTCATAACAAATCGCCCCTAACGATGAGATGGAAAAAAGACTTTTTTGTTTTACAATTCACACCGGCGCGGCTTCGGAGCCGCAGTGACGATTGAGAGGTAGGGCTTTCGTTGTCTTGTGTTCAAGAAATTTCCATGGTGTTTACTTTCCAGAATGATTCTTCGGAACAATGCTTTTTGAATCGAACCGCCCGACTTGGCGGATGATATAATCTTTATTTGCCTATAGAAAAGAATAAGACAAACCGCTCGGCGTATGCCGGCGGTTTTTTATTGTGAAAACATATCGCGTTGAAACCTCTTTGTCTTCTTTCCAGTCTTATCTCTAGGATGAAATTGGAGGAAGAATAACGTGCATGTCATGACAACTCAAGTACTGCTTATTTTCTGTTTTTTATTACTGATTCACTCGATAGAAACCTTAGCCTACGCCACCAGGCTTTCCGGAGCCCGCGTGGGATTTATTGCGTCCGCGCTTTCCCTGTTTAACGTCATGGTCATCGTATCCAGAATGTCGAACATGGTGCAGCAGCCCTTTACCGGACATTTAATTGATGATGCGGGAAAAAATGCACTGGCGATTGTCGCCGGACAGTTCCGCTTCTTGATTTTCGGATCGACAGTCGGCACCATTCTGGGCATCGTCCTGCTCCCGTCTTTTGTCGCTCTTTTCTCTCGGGCGATTATTCATTTGGCGAGCGGCGGCGGCTCCGTTTTACAAGTGTTTCGAAAGGGATTCTCGAAACAAGGATTCAAAAATGCCCTTTCCTATTTGCGTCTGCCGTCTCTTTCGTATGTAAAAGGATTTCATATCCGCTTCATTCCGAAGCGTTTGTTTGTCATTAACATGCTGATCACATCCATTTATACGATCGGCGTGCTTTCGGCTTTGTACGCAGGGCTTCTGGCACCGGAGCGCAGCACGACAGCCGTCATGGCATCGGGCTTAATCAACGGAATTGCGACGATGCTGCTGGCGATTTTTGTTGATCCTAAGGTTTCCGTCCTTGCCGATGAAGTGGCAAAGGGAAAACGAAGCTATTTATATTTAAAATGGACCTCTGTCACGATGGTCACATCAAGGGTAGCAGGGACACTCCTCGCCCAGCTGATGTTTATTCCTGGCGCCTACTATATCGCGTGGCTGACAAAGTGGTTGTAATAAGAAAGGCTGGACCATATAGATCCAGCCTTTTGTTATTTATATTTTCTTAACCCGCGGTCGTACAAAAAGTTTCCGAATGGGACAAAAGCGGCGATAAAGCCGGCGGCTGACCATTTCAGCGGCCATTTGACAGAGAAGGCCGCATATGCCAAGACAAGCAAATACAAAATGAACAATCCGCCGTGAACCGAACCGACAATGGTTACCGCAAGCGGAAGGCCTGCCCAATATTTAAGCGGCATGGCGATAAACAGCAGGATTAAGAGTGACATTCCTTCAATAAAACCCATCGTGCGAAGTCTTCCGATCGGTGTTTGCAGCATAAATCGCCCTCCTTGTGGCACGTTTTCATACTATATAATAAACAATCCGGAGAGCCATATGACGACTTTCAGAAAATGTTCGGAAAACTTTCATTTTTATATGCTTTTTCTTGGGAACTGGTCTTGTCATTTACAAAAATACCCGAGATAATGTGAACAAAATCATAAAAGAAGGATGTTGAAATGAAACTTGATCAGATTGATCTGAATATCATTGAGGAGCTGAAAAAGGACAGCCGTTTGTCAATGAGGGAATTAGGCAGAAAAATTAAGCTGTCGCCGCCATCCGTGACAGAACGGGTGAGGCAGCTTGAATCGTTCGGCATCATTAAGCAATACACACTGGAGGTCGATCAGAAAAAACTGGGGCTGCCCGTTTCCTGCATTGTGGAAGCAACCGTCAAAAACGCGGATTACGAGCGGTTCAAAAGCTATATTCAAACATTGCCGAATATCGAATTTTGTTACCGGATTGCCGGCGCGGCTTGTTATATGCTGAAAATCAACACAGAAAGCCTTGAAGCGGTAGAAGATTTCATTAACAAAACATCGCCATACGCGCAAACCGTCACTCACGTGATTTTCTCAGAAATTGACACGAAAAACGGGCGCGGTTAGAGAGTGCTTGTTCAAGTCTGTTATAATAAAAGGATGAGCGTGAAAGAAAGAGAAGTGATCAAGCATGTCAAAAACAGTTGTATTAGCTGAAAAACCTTCAGTCGGACGGGATTTAGCCCGGGTACTGAAGTGCCATAAAAAAGGAAATGGTTATCTCGAAGGTGATCAATATATTGTTACATGGGCTTTAGGCCATTTGGTGACACTTGCTGATCCGGAAGGCTATGGGAAAGAATTTCAATCATGGCGTCTGGAGGACCTGCCGATTATTCCTGAGCCCTTAAAGCTTGTGGTGATAAAGAAAACCGGAAAACAGTTCAACGCGGTCAAATCGCAGCTTACCCGTAAAGATGTCAATCAGATTGTCATCGCGACCGATGCAGGCCGAGAAGGGGAACTTGTCGCGCGCTGGATCATTGAAAAAGCGAATGTCAAAAAGCCGATCAAGCGGCTGTGGATTTCATCAGTGACGGATAAAGCGATCAAGGAAGGCTTTCAAAAGCTGCAGAGCGGCAAAGAATATGAAAACCTGTATCATTCTGCCGTCGCCAGAGCGGAAGCCGATTGGATTGTGGGCATTAACGCGACCCGCGCGCTCACCACAAAATTCAATGCCCAGCTCTCATGCGGCCGTGTGCAGACGCCGACGCTTGCCATGATTGCGAAGCGCGAGGCGGATATTCAAGCATTTACGCCGGTTCCATATTACGGACTCCGCGCGGCGGTCGATGGCATGACGCTGACGTGGCAGGATCAAAAGTCAAAGCAAACGAGAACGTTTAATCAAGATGTAACAAGCCGTTTGCTAAAAGGCCTCCATGGAAAGCAAGCAGTTATTGCTGAATTGAAAAAAACAGCGAAAAAAAGCTTTGCGCCTGCGCTATATGATTTAACGGAGCTGCAGCGCGACGCCCACAAGCGCTTCGGATTTTCTGCCAAAGACACGCTTTCCGTGCTGCAGAAGCTGTATGAGCAGCATAAGCTCGTCACATATCCGCGGACGGACTCAAGGTTTTTATCCAGTGATATCGTTCCGACGTTAAAAGACCGTCTGGAAGGCATGGAAGTAAAACCGTATGCCCAATATGTCAATCAAATTAAAAAACGCGGCATCAAATCTCATAAAGGCTACGTTAATGACGCGAAGGTGTCAGATCACCACGCGATTATCCCGACCGAGGAGCCGCTCGTGCTCAGCAGTCTGAGCGATAAAGAACGAAAGCTGTATGACCTGATTGCGAAACGTTTTCTTGCTGTATTAATGCCGGCATTCGAATATGAGGAAACAAAGGTCATCGCAGAAATCGGCGGAGAAACCTTTACGGCGAAAGGCAAAACCGTACAGTCGCAAGGGTGGAAAGCTGTTTATGATATGGCGGATGAGGATGACGAGCAGGAGGGTGACAAAGATCAGACACTCCCTGCGCTTCAAAAAGGCGATACTCTTGCCGTCCGCGCCTTAACTGAAACAAACGGCCAAACGAAGCCGCCCGCCCGCTTTAACGAAGGGACCCTGCTGTCAGCGATGGAAAACCCAAGCGCCTTTATGCAGGGAGAAGAAAAAGGCCTCGTCAAAACGCTTGGCGAAACAGGCGGCCTTGGCACGGTGGCAACGCGTGCCGATATTATTGAAAAGCTGTTCAACAGCTTTTTAATAGAGAAAAAAGAAAAAGATATTTTTATTACTTCTAAAGGGAAACAGCTCCTGCAGCTTGTTCCTGAGGATTTGAAATCACCTGCCTTAACGGCGGAATGGGAGCAAAAACTGTCAGCGATCGCCGCTGGGAAATTGAAATCGGCTGTCTTTATTAAAGACATGAAGGCTTACGCTAACCAAACGGTAAAAGAAATCAAAAACAGCAGCCAGACTTTCAGACACGACAACATTACGGGAACCGCATGTCCGGAATGCGGAAAAATGATGCTGAAGGTAAATGGCAAACGCGGCACGATGCTTGTGTGCCAAGACCGTGAATGCGGAAGCAGAAAAACGGTTGCCCGAAAAACAAACGCGCGCTGCCCGAACTGCCATAAAAAAATGGAACTTCGCGGCCAAGGCGAGGGCCAGACCTTCGCGTGTGTCTGCGGTCACCGAGAGAAGCTGTCCGTATTCGAAAAACGAAAAAACAAAGATAAAGGGCGCGCTTCAAAACGGGACGTTTCCTCTTATATGAAAAAACAACATAATAAAGATGAGCCGATTAACAACGCGCTGGCAGAACAGCTGAAAAAACTCGGCTTGGACAAATAACAGAAAAACCTGTGCATATCGCACAGGTTTCAGATTGTTGACAAAGTCATAAAACGGTTTTTGTTTTATGACTTTGTCATCTTTTCAGTGTGATTGAAAACCCTTGAAGTCTAGGAAGGACGAGCATTGGAGCACAGCGAATGTAGCAATTCGTGAGCACCAACGCGCAGGACTGACAACGAATGCGAGGGTTTGTCGACACGCTGAAACCTGTGCATATCGCACAGGTTTTTTTATTAGACTTAGGTCCCGTTTTTAAAATGTTCAAAAAGGGAAAAAAAAGCTAGCATTCCGCAATTTTTTCTTTTATAGTAAATGTAATTTGTAACATGGCAGTCGTGCTTTCGTCTATATATATTTGTGAGCGTCTGATTCGCTTCAGGCGACAAAGGGGGATTTGCCTGTGAGACATGTGTTAATTGCTGTCATCTTATTCTTCTTATCTATCGGACTTTCCGCAGGGTGTATTGAAGCTGGGAATAAGACCCAAAATCAGTCGGTGTCAGACGTGAATGCAAGCCCGCTTCAGCCGGCGGAATACTTCATTTATCACAATCTAATGAATGATCAAGGGCTGATCAAAACGGATTTGTCTGACCAGCCTACGTATTTATCAGAATCTCTCGGCCTATGGATGGAGTTTCTGGTCAGCAAAAATGACGCCCCGCATTTTCAGGATCAATATCAGCACCTGACTGATTCCTTTCTGATGAGCAATCACTTAGTGACGTGGAAGATTCAAAACGGCCAGGCGAGCGGGACGAATGCGCTGATAGATGATATGAGAATTATGCTGTCTCTTGACCAAGCCGCCGCAAAATGGGGGCGGAGCGACTACGCGCAAACAGCACGGGATATTGGTACGGCGCTGAAGACATATAATATGAACAACGGTTTTTTTACAGACTTTTACGACTCACAGGCCGCTTCAAAGGATGTGACGCTTTCATACGTCATGCCTGATGCGTTAGCTGTCTTAAAGAAGAATGGAATCATAGACGAAGAAACAGAACAGCGGAATGCCAATGTTCTTTATTCAGCTCCTTTAAAAAATGGCTATCTGCCAAAGACATACCACTCCGAGACAAAGCAATACACATATGATCGTGAAATCAATCTGATAGATCAGCTGTACGCAGCTTGGCACTTGCCGGAAGGGGATGAAAAAGCCGCTGTTTTAGCGGACTGGATCAAGCAGGAATTTCAGGAGCACGGAAAGCTGTACGGACGATATTCGGCAGATACGAAGGAGCCTGCCGTTCAATACGAATCGCCATCCGTATACGCATTAGCCGTATTGTTTTTAACAAAACAATATGAAGACAGTTCAGTCACCAAAGCCATATATGACAGAATGAATGACTTTGAAATTCTTGATCCGGTGAAATCGTATTATGGAGGCTATATGAGCGGCACTCAGACGCACTCTTTTGACAATCTGCTGCCGCTGTTAGCCGAAAGGAAGCTTTTTAATGAAAATATCATTCAATGAATCACAAAAATTATGTGTTTATCTTTCAGGGCTCATCGCAGCCCTGTCTCTGTTTATTTATTATGTGTCAGCCCAGCAATCGGAAGGCGCTCTGATCCTTTGCATCACGTTTATCGTCATCGCCGCAGGCATATGGTTCGGCCCGATTTACGCGCTGGCAGTGACCTTAATCGTACTTTTTGTTCTCGGCACTTTAATGATGTTTTTCCAGACTGGTCAGGCTGCGCTGTTTCCAGCTGAGGAAGGGCTGCGAATTCTTGTCGTGTGGGGAATTGCCCTTTTGCTGTTTTCATTTATAGCGGGAAGAATTCATGATATTGCCGCAGAGCTAATGCGTTCAGTTACACGGCTGCAATCCGAAATCAAAAGCTTTGTCGCTGTTGACAGATTGACCGGCTTTGATAATAAGCACCGGATGAAGCTGGAACTTTCAGAAGAAATCAAGCGGGCGGAACGGTACGGCGATTCCTTTGTGTTTTTGCTGCTCCATATGCATTACTTCAAAGAGTTTACATCTTTGTACGGTGAAAAAGAAACAGACCGTCTCTTCCAATATGTCGGCCAGCAAATCAGGACAAGCGTTCGGGAAACGGATAAGAAGTTCCGTCCCTCTGACGAGCGTATCGGGATTGTGCTGACGCACACGCCCGCTGAACATATGCCGGCCGTTCTGACAAAGCTGAAAAAACAATTGGACACGTATCAGCTGGAAAATGGGAAGTATGTATCGCTCACGTTCCACGTCTGCCATTTGCCCTACCGCGAAGATATCAAAACAGCTGATCACTTTTTAGAAGAACTGGAAAACGAGATGATGATGAATGAATTATAAAGGAATCACACTGCTCTGCATCACAATGCTTCTGCTTTCCGCTATTGCGTCTATTCCAGTTCCCGCACAAGCGAAGGAGCGTGATGCCGGCATTCTCATCATCTATTCAACCTTGGACGGCAAAGAGTCGTCACACGTCAAAATGCTTGATTTGCTTGCGGGCCACTTTACATCCCATGTGACTGTCAAAAAAGATTCAGACGTGGAAGCGTCCGATTTCAAAGGCAAGGGCCATGTGATGTATTACGGCCAAACGAAAAGAAAGCTCAGCAAAAAACTGGTGTCCCTGATCAGCAGCGTCAAAACACCTGTTGTCGCCATCGGCTATAACGCAAGCCAAATCAGCCAATTTTCCGGGCTTTCATTGACCAGCAAAGAAAATGTGTATCAGGTCCACAGCAGGTCGGAAAAGGCCGATGTGTCTCTGGAGAGCGGGCTTAATGTGCTGAGCGTATCAGGCCTGAAAGGAAAACCGCTTTATACCTTCAAAGCTGGTGACGGCGAAACACATTCTTTTATATGGAAAACAAAAAAAGCGAATGTGTACATTGGATTAACGAATTTGTTAAATGACAATTTGATCGTGGCAAAGCAGCTCAGAGAAGCTTTCGGAGAGAAGGCGGGGACAACGTTATTGTATTTGCGTCTCGAGGATATCAGTCCCATGTCTGATGAAAAATTGCTGCTTCAAGCGGGTGCATATCTGCATAAGAGGCATGTTCCTTTTGTTCTGGCGGTGATTCCGGTTTACTTGAATCCCGAAACTGGCGACAAAGTGTATTTGGCTGATAAACCGGAGATGGTCAAGGTGCTGAAAAAGCTGCAAAGCATGGGCGGCAGCATCATTGTTCACGGCTATACACACGCCTATCGCTACAGTGAAACAGGCGAGGGCTTTGAATTTTGGGATGCAAAGGCGGATCAGCCGATAACATCCGGAAATGCCGAAGACAACCCGTCTATTTTGGAAAAAGAACAAGATTTTCCGAACGAACAAGCCTATAACAGTTATCTAGAACCATTTCATGAAAAGGAAGAAACATATACAAAGCAAAAACTGACGCGTGCGATTGAGGATTTGACATCATCGGGTCTCTACCCGCTGGGGTTTGAAGCACCGCATTACACGATGTCCGAATATGGCTATCAAATCGCCTCACAGTATTTTACAAGCATTTTCGGCCAGGTCCAGCTCAGCGGCACAACATGGAAAACATCCGGCGCACCACCATTTGTAACCGCCCCCTCCATGCTGCACGGCATGACACTGTATCCGGAAACGATTGGCTTTGTCGATACATCAAAACAAAACCCGCTCGGCGATATGGAGGAACGCATCGCACAGATGATTGATTTTGAAGGCGGAGTAGCCGGGGGATTTTATCACCCGTATCTTGGAATGAAATATCTGCCGGAGCTGGTTGACCAGATGGAACGCATTCCGGATAGTGAATGGCTGGATTTAAAGAAAACGAAACAAACCGTCAAAACAGACAAAGTGGAAATTCACACAAGCGGTGACGGAACGATTCAGGTGAAAAACGGCGTAAGCGCCATCGGCGAGTTTTTCGATCATCATCGCCAGACCCCTCTGGAAAAGGCGTTGTGGATTCTCTCCGCGGTCGTGCTCTTATTTGTTGTCATGTTTGTCAGTTATACGTTTTACTTGAGAGCCACATTGAAAAAACGAATGTTTAAGGAGAGAAGAAGCCTTGGGTAATACACTGTTCTTTATCTCGCTCAGTTTAATATGGGTCATGCTTCTCTACCACATGTTTCTCATGCAGGGCGGGTTCCGCCACTATATGACCTTTGAACGGAATATCCCGAAGTGGAGAGAAAACGTGAAGGAGCTGCCAAAGGTCAGTGTCCTGATCCCGGCGCATAACGAAGAGGTTGTGATTCGGCAGACGCTGAAGGCGATGGTCAACCTTTATTATC
Organism: Bacillus sp. MSP13; assembly: GCF_000815295.1. Classification (NCBI taxonomy): domain Bacteria; kingdom Bacillati; phylum Bacillota; class Bacilli; order Caryophanales; family Bacillaceae; genus Bacillus; species Bacillus sp. MSP13. The sequence continues at coordinate 95,813 of NZ_JXAQ01000013.1, read as the reverse complement.
CGAAGGACCGGCTGGAGATTATCGTCGTGAATGACAATTCATCAGACCGGACGGGTGACATCGTCAATGAATTTTCCGAGACATACGATTTCATCAAAATGGTGATCACGAAGCCGCCACACGCAGGAAAAGGAAAATCCTCCGCCCTTAATTCTGGTTTTGCCGAATCGAACGGCGATGTGATCTGTGTATATGACGCAGACAACACGCCTGAGAAAATGGCCGTGTATTACCTCGTGCTCGGCCTGATGAACGACGAAAAAGCTGGTGCCGTTGTTGGGAAATTCCGCGTCATTAATGCGGCGAAAACGCTCTTGACGAAGTTTATTAATATCGAAACGATCTGTTTTCAGTGGATGGCACAGGGAGGCAGATGGAAGTGGTTCAAAATCGCCACGATCCCAGGCACCAACTTCGCGATCCGCAGAAGCATTATCGAAAAGCTCGGGGGCTGGGATGACAAAGCGCTTGCTGAGGATACCGAGCTGACCATCCGGGTGTATAACCTTGGCTATCACATCCGCTTTTTCCCCGCCGCCATCACTTGGGAGCAGGAGCCGGAAACATGGAAGGTGTGGTGGCGCCAGCGCACCAGATGGGCGCGCGGCAACCAATATGTAGTGCTGAAATTTTTGGCGCAGTTTTTCAAACTCAAACGAAAACGGATCATTTTTGATTTGTTTTATTTTTTCTTTACGTACTTCCTGTTTTTCTTTGGCGTGATCATGTCAAATACGATATTTGTCGTGAATCTGTTTTATGATTTGCATTTATCGGTCGGATTTTTGGCCATGGTCCTTTGGATATTGGCGTTCTTCTTATTTTTGACAGAGGTCATGATTACGCTAAGCATTGAGAAAACAGAAATGAACAGGCAAAACTTTTTTATCGTATTTCTCATGTACTTTACATACTCGCAGGCATGGATTGTGCTGGTGATCTATTCTTTATTCGTAGAAATCAAGCACCGTTTATTCAAGCAGGAGGTCAAATGGTACAAAACAGAACGATACAATCAACATAAAAGCGGGTGACCTTTTTGAAACAAATCATGATTTTTCTCACAAGCTTCATGCTACTGGCGATGACCGGACAAGCGGCTTTTGCCAAAGAAGTGCAGGTCAGCGGTTCGCTTCTCGGGAAAAGCAGCCAAGAACAAGCCAAACAGCAGGTGCTGACAAGCGATTTGATGACACTGTACGGAGCAAAAGACAGCGCGGAGCTGACGTATCAGATTCCGGCAGGCGCCTCTTCCGGCAATCAGCAATTGGTGATTGAATACGAGGCTTCAAATCTTTTAATCTCTCCATCATCGTTAACGGCTGTCATTGACGATGAACCGGTCAAAACGGTAAAACTTAATGGTGATTCAAAACGGAAGACATTGAAGCTGAACCTGAACAAAAGTCAATCTGCCCAAGGCTATCACAACGTTTCGCTGACATTTTACGGGGTGATGAAAGAGGGCGTCTGCGTCAGACAGGATACGTCCGGCAACTGGATCAAAATATATCCGGACAGCCGCCTGACGCTGGCGGAGAGCAGTGAAGCAAAGGGAACGACGCTTGACCATTATCCTTATCCTTTCGCCCAATCGGGAAATACAGCGGAAGAAACAGCGATCGTCATCCCGGATGACCCAAGTTCGGCGGAAATTGAAGCAGCAGTAAAAACAGAAGGCTATTTGAAAACGGCGGACGGCAGTGTCACCATTTCGTATGTCACGGAATCCGAACTGAAGAAAATCGACAAGCCGACGATTTTCATCGGAGTGGACAAGCATTGGAACGGAAAGGTGAAAAAGCTGATGAAACAAGCCGGCCTACAGGCAAAAGGAGAAAAACTCCTGCTTGCGGAGCGGGTGTTAAAAGCAGAGGCTAAGGAGCAGCCGGTCCTTTTTGCGCAAGCCGCATCTGATGACGTACTCACTGAAAAAATCAGTGTCATGACGGATCAGACTTACACAGGCCAGCTCAGCGGCGATACACTCTCAATCAGCAAGCTAAAACAGGCTGAAAAAAAAGAAAGCAATAAGCTGACCCTCAAGAATTTTGGAGCGGATGACATCACAATTGGAGCTGACAAAACATCTTCGGCACATTATTTTTATCCCGCATCGGCGGTTTTAGATGAAAACCAATCCGCGAGGCTATCGCTTAAGCTGAAAAAATCCGAAACGATTCAAGCTTCCACGGCCGAAAACGAATCCGCTTCCCAGGCGGCAGAGCTGAAGATCATGATCAACGGCCAGCCGCACTCAGTCCGGCTTGATGATATAGGAAAAGAAGATAAAAACGGATTTTATCATGCCATGGTAAAAGTAGATCCTAAGCTGCTGCAAAAAAACCGCTATATTGATATTCAGTTCGTCACAACTGGGCTAAAGGAAAACAATCCTTGCAACAGCACTGATGAAGAAAAGTGGGTCTTTATCGATAAAAGCAGTACATTGTCTTACACCGTCAAAGACATGTCTCCGTCAGCGGATTTTCAAAAATGGCCGCTTCCATACGCCGGAAATCAGGACAAGGCAGCGCTGATCGTGATTCCTGACGCCGTAAGTCAATCGAAGCTAGAGGAGCTTTCTCTCGTAACAGAGTCCTTTGGCAGCGAAGCGCAGCATTCATATTCGGTGAAGAAATCTTCCGAGGTAACAGCGAATGACACAAAAGGACGGAATCTTATTTTCATCGGAAGCATCAATCAATTTTCTCTTCTGAAGGAGAAATCTTCAGAACTGCTTGTGCCGCAAGTGAAGAACGGCTCGTTTGATGTATCAGGCTTTGAGATGCTGAATGAGACAACAAAACAAGTGGCGTTTACCCAAGCATCTCTTTGGGATTCGGGCTATACAATGGCAGTCTTTGCGCCGTCAAAAGGTGAAGGCGCGGCCGTCACGAAAGAGGTCATCAATTATCTCAACAGCACTGATGACTCGGCAACCGTCGTCAATGAAACAACGAGCCAGCAGGTGTTTACCAATCACCAGCAGCTCAAATTAGAAGCAAACAGTGCCAGTGAAGAACAGCCATCACAAGAGAATGGCCAGAAATGGCTGTATATTGGTGTGCTGGCACTCATTATGGTGATTGCGGCAGTGTTCATTTGGATTGCCGTACGACGCAGAAAAAGAAAGACAGACAGGGGATAGCACATGAAGAATGATGTCCCGAATAGTCATTCATTTGGATACAACACTCATAGAGAGTGTTGTATTTTTTTAGGGCTTATACATGAAAACAGAAAATAGCGCCATCCTAAAGCGTAAAGATGAATTGGAGGGATATAGATGTTTTTCCATGTGAAAGAGTTACAATATAATGCCAAACCTGACCGGCCAGACCCCGTTTACGCGAAAAAATTGCAAGAAATATTAGGCGGACAGTTCGGTGAAATCTCTGTCATGATGCAGTATTTATTTCAAGGCTGGAACTGCAGAGCTGATCAAAAATACCGTGACATGCTTCTTGATATCGGCACAGAGGAAATTGCCCATGTGGAAATGCTCGCAACGATGATTGCTCAGCTGCTCGATAAAGCGCCAATTGAAGAACAAGAGCAAATGGCGAAAGATCCTGTCATTGGAGCTGTAATGGGAGGAATGAATCCCCAGCATGCGATCGTAGGAGGCCTGGGGGCCAAGCCGGATGATAGTGTAGGATATCCTTGGACAGCCCGATATACCATTGCAAGCGGAAATTTGCTTGCCGACTTCCGTGCAAACCTTAATGCTGAATCACAAGGCAGGCTGCAAGCTGTCCGCCTATATGAAATGACAGATGATAAAGGTGTGAGGGACATGCTGTCCTTCTTGATCGCGAGGGACACCATGCATCAAAATCAATGGCTGGCGGCCATCCAAGAATTGGAGGAACGTGAAGGCGTGGTCGTTCCAAGTACATTTAACCGTGAGTATGAAAAACAAGAAGTTTCCTATTCATTCATGGACTGCTCTAAAGGAACTGAAAGCCAAAGCGGGCGCTGGGCTTCAGGGACTAGTATGGATGGAAAAGGGAATTTTGAATATGTTGGGGAGCCTGAGGCTATGGGGCAAAAACCAGTGCTCAAGCCGGCGCCTCCGTATGTTCACAGCACAATGCCGGCCGACGGTGCATCATCGCTGGAACAGTAATGAAACGTTACGGGCTGCAACCATGTCTTGGCCGCTTGTTATTTAACGTGATGATTGAAAAAACGGGCAGGCATACCATCCTTTACAGCAATCGGCCTTCTTTATAGGAGTCCGGCTGATCAGGAAAAAGGACATAATGATGGCCACGCTTCCGTATCATTTAAAAAGGCAAGGCGACTAGACCAAGGGGAAACGACCTTGGTCTTTTTTTGCGGGAAAAAGGAGAGTTGGCAATGCATACGCAAGGTTCATTTGTCATTATATTGAATGAAAAACAGCAGATTTTGCTGGTAAAACGAAACGACGTTCCTTTATGGGATTTGCCGGGCGGCAGGGCTGATACCGGTGAAACGGCTGAGGAAGCGGCAGTCCGGGAGGTATTGGAGGAAACGGGCTACAACGCAGCGCTTTCAGCCAAAGTAGGTGTCTATCAAAGGCCGAAGTTTCAAGATGAACAGCATGTGTTTGCCGGACACATAACAGGCGGACAAGGAATAGCCCACGGGACAGAGACAGCGGAAGTAAGGTGGTTTTCTCCGCAGCGTTTGCCGTTTTTTATGGTGCCGAACCGAAAAAGGCAAATTAAAGATTTCACGAATGGCGCTCTGGATACAGCTATCACCCTCAAGGACAGGGGCATGCTTGCGGCGATTGGCCTGTTGAAAAGAAGACTGGGCAAGTGATAAAGGTCTCCGGGTTTTAAAGAAGCTCTCCTGTGGTATTGAAAATAGGAAAAAGGAGGATACGACATGGCACACAAAACCGCAGGACAAGCAATGACAGAACTCCTTGAACAATGGGGAGTTGATCATGTTTACGGCATCCCCGGAGACAGTATCAATGAGTTTATCGAAGAATTAAGACAAGAAAGAAACCAATTGAAATTCATTCAAACCCGCCATGAAGAGGTGGCTGCACTGGCGGCCGCGGCTGAGGCAAAACTCACCGGCAAAATCGGTGTCTGCCTGTCGATCGCAGGGCCGGGGGCGGTGCACTTACTAAATGGTTTATATGATGCGAAAGCGGACGGCGCCCCTGTGCTGGCGATCGCAGGACAGGTCTCATCAGGCGAAGTCGGCCGTGATTATTTTCAGGAGATCAAGCTTGAGCAAATGTTTGAGGATGTGGCGGTATTCAACAGAGAGGTACATAGCGCGGAATCACTGCCGGATCTCTTGAATCAGGCCATTCGCGCCGCCTACAGCAAAAAAGGCGTTGCGGTATTGAGCGTCTCTGATGATTTGTTTGCTGAGAAAATCAAACGCGAGCCCGTGTACACTTCACCAGTGTATATTGAAGGGAATCTTGAACCGAAAAAAGAACAGCTCGTCACTTGCGCGCAATATATAAATAACGCCAAAAAACCGATTATCTTAGCGGGGCAGGGAATGAAAAAGGCGAAACGGGAGCTGCTGGAGTTTGCGGACAAAGCCGCGGCCCCGATCGTTGTCACGCTCCCGGCAAAAGGCGTTGTACCCGATAAGCACCCGCATTTTCTCGGCAACCTCGGACAGATCGGCACAAAGCCGGCTTACGAGGCCATGGAGGAATGCGATTTGTTAATCATGCTCGGGACCTCATTCCCGTATCGCGATTATTTGCCTGATGACACGCCGGCGATCCAGCTTGATTCAGATCCGGCGAAAATCGGAAAACGCTATCCGGTGACAGCGGGACTGGTGTGTGATTCAGCTCTCGGCCTGCGTGAATTGACGGAGTATATTGAACGGAAGGAAGATAGAAGGTTTCTGGAAGCATGTACTGAACATATGCAGCATTGGTGGAACGAAATTGAAAAAGATGAGACAGAGGCGGAAACACCGCTCAGACCCCAGCAGGTCGTGGCGCGTCTTGAGGAAGCGGCAGCCGATGATGCGGTGCTCTCTGTAGATGTCGGCACTGTGACAGTCTGGATGGCGCGTCATTTCAACATGAAAGCAAACCAGGATTTCATCGTTTCCAGCTGGCTTGCGACAATGGGCTGCGGCCTGCCGGGAGCGATCGCGTCAAGCTTGTCGGAACCGGAGCGCCAGGCGATCGCTGTCTGCGGTGACGGTGGCTTTTCCATGGTCATGCAGGATCTCCCGACCGCCGTCAAATACAAGCTACCGGTTACCGTCGTCATTTTAAACAATGAAAATCTCGGCATGATCGAGTACGAGCAGCAGGTCAAAGGCAATATTGACTATGTCACAAAGCTTCAAAATGTCGACTACGCCGCATTTGCAGAAAGCTGCGGAGCAAAGGGCATCAAGGTGACCAGGGCGGAAGAGCTTGCGCCTGCTTTCCATGAGGCGCTGCACGCAGATCAGCCGGTCGTCGTAGACGTCATGATTGGAAACGAACCGCCGCTGCCCGGCAAAATCACCTATGGGCAGGCAAAAGGCTTCAGCAAATATATGCTGAAAAATTTCTTCGAAAACCAAAAAATCGAAATGCCGCCATTGAAGAAAAGTTTAAAGCGGTTGTTCTAGCAAAACAGGGGCCTAATCAGACCCCTGTTTTTTAGAGGTTGGAAACAAATGGATTATGCGTTATCATAGCCGTATATGAAATCAAAGGAGGAAAGCATGTTTGAATCCATAAAAGCAGCGGTGTATTTATTAGGGTCTGTAGGAATGATCTATGCAGCGTGTCACGATGTTCGCCATGCTCAAAACGGACAAAAGGACAAATGCATCTTCTTTCAAAACAAAAAGATCAGCGCATTTGTCCTTGTGTGTTTCATATGTTTATTTTTATCACATCTTACAACGTTCATGTCTCTATGAGTTTAGTTCTCTTTCTTCTTAAGCCCAAAAAAGAAAGGAAAAGCAGAACCGACCAGCAAGGTGCCGAATAAAAACATGCCGCCGATAAACACGTGGAAATTTGTGTGTCCGGCCGTAAACGCGGTGATCAAGGAAATGATACTGAGCACGATCATGGCAATGCCGGGCGCGACTCTCATTTTCCCCTTGGATTTATAGGCAACAGCAGAACATAAAATGCCGATTACAATAGGTACAATCCACAAATAAAACAGAATAAATAATGACATCATCAAGACTCCGATTTTTTTTCTTCTATCATAACAAATTTCTGGCAAAAAGGATATCAATGAGCTTTTCGAATCATAAAGAACCGGCTTTAGCAGCCGGTTCTTTTAACGAAACGTATCAACAATTAAAAATACATTCAACGCGACGATCAATACAGCGATCAGCCAAGACACCACAGTGACCCATTTGGCGTTGATTAAGGCTCCCATAATCCGTTTATTGCTTGTAAACATAATAAGCGGGATTAAGGCGAAGGCGATTCCGAAGGACAGAACGACCTGGCTCATGACGAGAGCGGTTGTCGGATTGACCCCTGACGCGATAATCAAGATCGGCGGAATGATCGTGATAAAACGCCGCACATACAGCGGGATGCGGTAGTTGATAAAACCTTGCATAATCACGTCACCTGAAAGTGTGCCGACTGACGAACTGGATAGTCCGGCCACGAGCAGTCCGATTCCGAATAAAACGGCTGACACAGGACTGACAAGATGTCCGAATTGCTGAAACGCGACATCGAGATCCTCGACAAACAGCCCGTTTTTGAAGAATAACGCGGCAGCCACAATCAGCATACTCGCATTAATCGCACCCGCAATCAGCATCGCTATTAAAATATCAATAAATTCAAATCTGAAGATTTTTTTCCGTTCAGTATCAGTTTTGCCTACAACCCGCCGCTGTGTAAGGGCTGAGTGTAAATAAATGGCGTGCGGCATAACGGTTGCACCGAGAATACCCGCTGCGAGAAGCACACTGTCAGTGCCTTGAAACGCCGGGACAAAAAGCCCCTTCATCACTGACACGGCATCAGGCTTTGCGAAAAAGGTCTGCAGCGCAAAGGCGATTACCACCACAAACAGCATGCCGGTAATGCCAGCTTCAAGGGAACGATATCCGCGGCGCTGAAGCTCTAATATCGCGAAAGAGCCGATCGCCGCTATAATAGACGCTTCAAGCATCGGGATGCCGAACAGCAAATACAGTCCCAGAGCCGCTCCGATAAATTCGGCCAGATCGGTTGCGATAATGACGAGCTCGCCCTGAATCCATAATCCGATGGAGACAGGCTTTGGGAATTCTTCACGGGCAACTTCGGGCAGGTTTTTGCCTGTCGCGATGCCGAGTTTGGCGGAGAGTGATTGAATTAAAAGCGCCATAATATTAGAAAATAAAATCACCCATAGCAGCATATATCCGTATTTAGAACCCGCTGATATATTCGTTGCGAAGTTGCCGGGATCAATATAGGCGATGGCTGCGATAAATGCAGGGCCCAGAAAAGGGAGCAGCCCTCTGAACCCTCTGGTTTTCCCGTCAAGCGCCTCTTGGACTGCTTTGGAACGGGGAGATTGTGCTGTGATGTCCTTGTTCATCATGTCTCACCTGAATTCTGATTGTTTTTGCCTAACAACAAAGAGTTTCCTTGAGGCAAATTATTTTATCTACATCATATGACCATCCCGGTTTCTTGTCAACCGAAAATGTTTAAAGTACATTCCTGAATTTTTCCCTGTTATGTCACATGATATGTAGGAATTCGGATAATGTCCCATATAAAAAGGCATCGTTTCAGTACGAAACGATGCCTCCTGTATGAAATGAGACTAAGCTTCCTTACGCAGCCCGCGGAACACGAGGCTCAGCAAGAATACCAGAATGGCGGCCCCGATAATCGCCGGGATAATGGCAAAGCCGCCGAGGCTGGGTCCCCAAGTGCCAAAGAGTCCATGTCCGATCCAAGCGCCGGCCATCCCGGCAATCATAGATCCGAAAATTCCTCCCGGCATCCGATTCCCCGCAATAGCGCTTCCGATTAATCCAATTAGAATAGCAACAACTAATGAAACCAAAAAGCTAAGCATGATGCTCACCTCTCATAAAAGATTTATCAATCAATAACCTCTCACGCTACACTCGAAACACCGAATAGCATATTGCATTAGGTTCCTGTTTTGATTTTTCTTTGCACGCTGCCGTCAGCTAAATGAACAACCACTTCAGTGCCTTTATGCGCAGCGATCTCCTTTGCCCGATCAACAGCTTCTTCCTTTGTATCCTTGACCTCAGACACACGCTTGGCATCCTCGGCTTTGACTGCCCAGCCGTTTTTATGCTTCATGACATGCTCTGCTTTATCCATGAGCTCATGGCCGTTGCCGCTCCTTGAATCTTCATCGCGTTCTGTCACGTCATCATGCTTGAGGAAATCATCAATTTCCTCTTTAGAGGCGTTTTCCGCCCATTCCTTCGCTTTGCTAGTCGCTATTGGAATCGCGCGTCCGTCCTCATAGCCCTCATCAATCATCGCATTCGCAATGTCAATCGCTTTTTTCTTCACCGGCTTCTCGAGATTTTTGTATGAAGCGGGATAATCCTTCATCGACCAAGGCATGTCCATCACTCCTTTTCCTTTTATAAAAATGGTACCCGCAGATGAAAAATAAAAACGTTTCCGAGAAAATGAAGGTATACTATATAGGAGAAAAAACGGAAGGGAAGTGCGGGTTGAGTGACAACAGAACGAAAAGAAGACTTACACCAGCAATTAAAAGAAATAGAGAAATGGGAAAAAGATCAGCAAAAAGTCTGGTTTTGGGAAAAACTCGGCCGTCTCCCGTTTCAGCTGCTGGACAAGCTGACGCCGGAATTCATTCAGAAAAAGATTGGCAAGCTTTTGGATGAGGTCGGCACCTTCGTTCAAACAGGAGGGCAGTACCTGACATCGGAAAAACAAATTATGAAGATGTTTCAAAAGAAACTGCCGGGGAATACCTTCGAGTCACTGGAGGACGTGCAAAAAGCGCCTCTGCCTGTCATGGATGACATTGCGGAAGGAATGGGCAAAAACAGAATCAACGCCGCAACCGTACAAGGCGCGACAACGGGAGTGGGCGGCGTGTTTACGCTGGCGGCAGACATTCCGGCCGTGCTTGGCCTGTCGTTAAAAACGTTGCAGGATATCGCGGTTGCTTACGGCTATGACCCAAAGGAGAAAAAAGAGCGGGTCTTCATCGTAAAATGCTTACAGCTGACATCGGCTGATGTTGTCGGCAAAAAATCAATTCTGCAAGAATTAAAAGACTATGATGAAGATCGTACATATAAGAATGTCGCTTCTCAAATACAAGGCTGGCGTGAAGTCGTTTTAGGCTATCGCGACACGTTTGGGTGGAAAAAGCTTTTTCAACTGGTCCCGGTCGCGGGAATGATCTTTGGCGCGGCAGCCAACCGCTCAACATTAAATGATATTACCGAAACAGGCATGATGCTGTATAAAAAGCGGCGCGTTCTTGAGCGGCTGAAAGAAACAGAACGAGAGATGGAATAGAAGAAAGCAGTCGGACACCGCGCTCCGCCTGCTTTTTTTAGTGGAAACACACCAAATGTGTTTTGTTTGTTTAAATGAATGGATAGCGGGAATACAACAACCAACACCAATTAAAGGAGGAATTCAAAATGGCAGACGATAACAAAATGAGCAGAGAAGAAGCAGGTAGAAAAGGCGGAGAAACAACAAGCAAAAACCATGATAAAGAATTCTATCAAGAGATTGGTCAAAAAGGCGGAGAAGCCACTAGCGAAAACCATAACAAAGAATTCTATCAAGAAATCGGCGAAAAAGGCGGAGAAGCCACTAGCCGAAACCATGATAAAGAGTTCTATCAAGAAATCGGTGAAAAAGGCGGAGAAGCCACTAGCGAAAATCATGATAAAGAATTCTATCAAGAAATCGGCCGTAAAGGCGGAGAGGCAACAAGCAAAAATCACGATAAAGAATTCTACCAAGAGATTGGCTCAAAAGGCGGAAACGCCCGCAACAACGACTAATCAAAAGCATAAAGGCAGACAACCTGCAGATAAAAAGCGATCCGGCGCATCAGCTGGATCGCTTTTTGTTGTGGAAAATTCTTGATGTATTCCGTTGTTCCGATACAATGAGTAAAAAAGGAGCTTTTCGCTACTGTGTGAGATGTGCATCTCTTACATGTATCCCTGAGGAGGATTTATCATGCTAATCAAAAAGATTGTATGTAAAGTAGACGCGGCAAACGCTGAAGCATTTGCAAAAGCGCAGTCACAGTGGGGAGCACTGTCACGTGTAAATGGCTTCATCAAACAGGCCGGCGGCTGGCGGAAAACAGCAGATGGGCTGTTCACCGCAGAAATCATCAGCGTTTGGGAGAACAGAGAGGTTTATGAAGCTTTTATGGAGAACGAACATGACAGCATATACGAAGCTAATGAACAGAAGACTGTAATTCATTCGATAGAAGTAGAGCTGTGCGAAGGGGATGAACAGTCCCTTCACGATCTGTTACATCATCCTGATATCCGGTACGAACTGGGCTGGACGGTTCTGAAAGCATAATGAAAGCCCAAAACATCATGTTTTGGGCTTGTGTCTTTACTCGCGTCCGGGAAGTGTATCATGAACAAAAGGCGGAGCTGGTTTTAACTCTGGTTTTTCTCCAAACGCTTTCGCTTCTTTCACATATTCAAAGGCTTCTCCATCCGGCGCTTTTTCGTTCAGCCAATTTTGCTGGGCGCTTTCTTCGCCTTCAGAGAAATTGATAAGCTGATGCGAGAATTCTTGCTTTTCGAGTGCTTTCGGGAATGTCCCCGGCACAATCGGGCCTTCCTGTGCTTCTAATTCTTTAATGGCGGCGAGCCATTGATTTTGGTGCATCGTGTCACGCGCCAGCAGGAAGCTAAGCATATCTTTCACGCCTTTGTCATCCGTCATTTCAAACAGGCGTGCGACCTGCAGACGGCCTTGTGATTCCGCATTCAGATTGGCGCGGAAGTCTGCGAGCAGGTTTCCGCTTGCTACGATATAGCCGCCGCTCCAAGGGACGCCTGTACTGTTTTCCGGCATGGCGCCAAGTCCTGAAACAATCGCGTGGTGAGGGTTCATGCCGCCCAGAATGGAGCCGATGACCGGATCTTCAGCGGCTTTTTCCTTTTGGTCAAGCGGGGCATCCTCAAGAAGTCTGGCGATCATCGTAGCGATCATTTCAACATGCCCAAGTTCCTCAGTTGCCGTATCCATCAGCAAATCCTTGTATTTTTCATTTCCTCTTGTATTCCAGCCTTGAAATAAGTACTGCATGGCAACAGAGATCTCTCCGAATTGCCCGCCTAGGATTTCTTGCAATTTTTTCGCGAATAATGGATCTGGACGATCTGGTTTAGCAGGATGCTGCAGCATTTTCGTATGCTTAAACATGTTCCCATCTCCTTTTTTCGTTTTCTCTTTCTATATTTCCGGTCAATTGAAAGATAAACGAAAACCAGCGTATCAAGTTTGGGACTACGAATCTCCTCGCAGCTCTAAAAGCTCCTGAATCAGCTTCCGGCCGAAGATAGGCTCGTACTGCTGATAAACAGGATCAAGGCGCTTGATCCATTCTTTCTTCTCTTTGTCTGACAGCTCGTAGATCTGTATGTCAGATTTCTTTTTGATTTCCTCCAGCTGTTCTTTGTTCATTTGTTCGGCATGCGCTTCATTCCAATCTGTCGTTTCCTTCATCGCTTCAGTCAAAATACGCCTTGTTTCCGGCGTTTGCGCGTTCCAGAAGTGCTCATCCGTCATGACGGCATAGCCGAGATAACCGTGGCTGCTTATTGTCAAATAGTCCTGAACATTATAAAATTTTTTAGAATAGATGTTTGAGATCGTATTTTCTTCACCATCAACTACATTGTTTTCTAGCAGCTGAAAGGTAGAATTGAAGGATTCCTGATGAGGTGTTGCGCCAAGCAGCTTGAACTGATCCTCTATCACATCGCTTTGCATAATGCGGAGATTCTGCCCTTTTAAATCATCCGGGGTTTTGATCGGCCCTTGATTTGTCGTAATTTGTTTAAAACCGTTTGTCCAATAGGCGAGGCCTTTTAATTGATTTTTCTTTAGGGAATCAAACAGCTGTGTGCCGATGCTGCCGTGCAGCCCTTTTTTGACGGCATCGTAATCTGTAAATGCATACGGCAGATCCAGCACTCCCCATTCAGGCGAGAGCATGCCGAGCTTAGATGTGGAGGGGGCGATAAATTGAACATCGCCGTTTTGCAATGCTTCAATTTCTTCAATGTCTGAATATAGGCTTCCATTTGGAAACACTTCAATTTTCATTTTCCCGCCTGACTTTTTATTTACCAGCTCGGCGAATTTATTGGCAGCCAGCCCTTTCGGCGTATTTTCGGCAACCACATGGCTGAATGTAAACACAATTTGATCCTGTAAGCCTTCCTGATCGTCATCATAAACGATCTCTTCACCGCCGGAACGATCATGGAATCCGATAAAAAAAGCGGTTGCAATTCCGGCGATCATCAGTGCGAGACATGCAAGCAAACTTTTCATGACAAGCCCTCCCCTATATTTTAAGAATAATGGGGGCCATGCCATTCGTAAAGACCTGAAAGGAGAAGCTGATGAATAAAAAGAAGCTCTCAATCCGTTGGAAAATCACGATCCTATCCTATATCCTCGTCATTTTCTCCTTTTTGATCGGCGGCATTGTGCTCATCGGCAATATCCAGCATACAGAGGAGCGGGAGCTGAAAAAGCGGCTGATGAATACGGCCCGGACGGTGTCGGAGATGACAGAAGTGAAAGAGGCATTGACGCGAAAAAAACAGACAGAAGCTGTTCGCCATGCAGTCGAAGAGATCAGAATGATTAATGAAGCAGACTATATTGTCGTTATGGATATGAATCACATTCGCTACACACATCCTGTCAGCACAAGCATCGGCAAGAAATCAGAGGGTGCAGACGAGGAGGCGGCGTTTGCGGAGCATATTTATTTCTCAGAAGCAAAGGGCGAGATCGGCACGGCTGTCCGCGCATTTTATCCGGTGAAGGATCATGATCTGAACCAGATCGGCGTGGTGCTTGTCGGGAAAACACTGCCGGGGATCACTGACATATTGCGTCAGTTAAAGCACGATATCGCATTCATCGTTTTATTGACACTCGGCTTCGGGCTTGCAGGCTCCTTTCTGCTGGCCCGTCATATCAAAAAACAAATGTTTCAGCTTGAGCCACATGAGATTGTCCGAATGTATGAAGAACGGACAGCGACGTTTCATTCCATGAACGAAGGCGTAATTGCCATTGACAACCGGCTCATTATTACCATTTTCAATGAAAAAGCGAAACAGATCTTTGAGGTGCAGGGGGATCTGGTCGGGAAGGTAATCTGGGAGGTTCTCAAGGATTCACGCCTGCCTGAAATCGTGGAGCGGAACAAAGCGGTTTATAATGAAGAAATTCGTGTCAGCGGAAAGGTGATCATGAGCAGCAGAATTCCGATTGTTATGAAGAAAAAAGTGATCGGCGCCGTCGCGATTTTTCAGGACAGAACGGAAGCGGCTAAGATGGCAGAGGAGTTGACTGGCGTCAAAAACTTTGTAGAGGCGCTCCGCGTCCAAAACCATGAGCATATGAATAAGCTGCACACGATTGCCGGTCTCATCCAGCTTGGGAAATCTGAAAAAGCCATGCAGCTTGCATTCCGGGCGTCAACTGAGCAGGAAAATGTGTCTGAATTTCTGCATCGCTCGATTCAAAATGACGCTGCGGCAGGCCTCCTATTAAGTAAAATCAGAAGAGGAAGGGAGCTCGGCATTGCTGTTCATGTTGATGAAAACAGCAGCCTTCGGCAATTTCCCGAACATGTTGATCAGCATGATATCGTCGTGCTTCTCGGCAACCTGATTGAAAACGCCTTTGGTTCATTTGAAACCGTTCATTCTGGTGAGAAACGGATTGATGTCAGCATCGAACAAACGGATGATATCTTGGCCATCTTAATAGAAGATAACGGCTGCGGGATAGAACCGGCACATATGCCGCGCCTTTACGACAAAGGATTTACGGTCAATAAAACAGGCGGCACAGGCTATGGCTTGTATCTAGTCAAACAAATAATAGACAAAGGATCGGGCACGGTAGAAGTGGATTCACACGCAGGGCAAGGAACAGCATTTTCTATCGTTTTTCCAATGAAGGGGGAGGAAGCACAGCATGGCTCATAAAGAATGGAAGGTTCTGCTCATTGAAGATGATCCGATGGTTCAAGAGGTAAATAAGGATTTCATCACAACTGTCAAAGGTTTTACGGTCTGCGCAACAGCGGGAAACGGAGAAGAAGGCATCAAGCTGATAAAAGAAAAACAGCCCGACCTCGTCATTCTCGATGTGTACATGCCGAAAAAAGACGGAATCAAAACGCTGCAGGAGATCAGAAAGCAAAAGCTTGAAGTGGATATCATTGTCGTTTCCGCTGCAAAGGACAAAGAAACGATCTCCCTTATGCTGCAAAATGGCGCAACTGACTATATCTTAAAACCATTTAAGCTTGAGCGAATGAGACAGGCACTTGAAAAGTACAAGCAATATAAACAAAAAATAGAAGCGAACGATACGCTGTCCCAGGAACAGCTCGATGCGATCCTGAATATTCCGCAGCAGGTCGTACAGGATCTGCCAAAAGGATTGAATCATTTTACGATGAATGAAGTCAATGCATTTTTGAAGCGGCAAACCGCATCTCTTTCTGCAGAAGAGGTCGCCAAGGCGCTCGGCATCGCCAGAGTGACAGCCAGACGATACCTTGATTATCTAGAAAAAAACGGAACCATTAAGCTGGACGTTCAATACGGCGGAGTCGGCCGGCCCGTCAACCGCTACGTGTTTAAAGGATAAATCCGAGACCAAAAAGACCAAAATGTCCGTTATGATCATAAACTTCCTTCTCTCCTATGAAAACGCTATCATTTTAGTAAGAAAGACACAAAGGTGAATAGAACAGGGGGATGCGGCATATGAAACTGTTTAAAAATTTAACAGTTCAGGTCATAACCGCGGTCATCATCGGGGTCATTGTCGGGCTCGTCTGGCCTGATGTCGGCAAAGAAATGAAACCGCTCGGCGATACATTTATCAATGCTGTTAAAATGGTAATCGCTCCAATCATTTTCTTCACTATCGTTCTCGGCATTGCAAAAATGGGCGATATGAAGAAGGTTGGAAAAGTAGGGGGAAAAGCGTTTATATATTTCGAGGTTGTCACAACTCTCGCACTCATGATCGGTTTGTTTGTCGTGAATATACTGAAGCCGGGAGCGGGTCTTGATTACAGCAAGCTTGAAAAAGGAGATGTATCACAATACACGCAAAATGGCGGTGAGGGAATCGACTGGATTGAATTTGTCACACACATTGTTCCGTCCAACATGGTTGATGCCTTCGCAAAAGGGGACATTTTGCAGGTCTTATTCTTTTCTATTCTTTTCGGAGTCGGTCTTGCGGCTTTAGGTGAAAAAGGGAAAAGCGTCATTGATTTCTTTGATAAGATTTCTCACGTCTTTTTCAAAATCATCGGCTATATCATGCGTGCCGCGCCAATCGGGGCATTCGGGGCGATGGCGTATACGATAGGGCACTTCGGGCTCGATTCCATCAAGCCCTTGGCAAGCTTAATGATGTCTGTTTATATTACAATGTTTCTGTTCGTGTTTGTTGCGTTAAATATCATCTGCAAGCTTTACGGATTCAGCCTGTGGAATTACCTGCGCTTCATTAAAGATGAACTTCTGATCGTGCTTGGCACTAGTTCTTCAGAGTCAGTGCTTCCGCGTATGATGGATAAAATGGAGCGTTACGGCTGTTCGAAATCCGTTGTCGGGCTTGTCATTCCGACGGGATACTCGTTCAACCTTGACGGCACATCCATTTATTTATCAATGGCGACGGTTTTTCTTGCACAAGTATTTGGAGTCGACCTCAGCATCGGTCAGCAAGTTACAATCATCCTCGTTTTGATGCTGACATCGAAGGGAGCGGCCGGTGTGACGGGAAGCGGATTTATCGTTCTTGCCTCAACATTGTCAGCGCTTCAGGTTATTCCGCTGGAGGGCCTTGCGCTTCTGCTCGGGGTTGACCGTTTCATGAGTGAAGGAAGGGCGATTGTGAACCTGATCGGAAACGGAATCGCCACGATCATTGTTGCAAAAAGTGAAAATGAATTCGATGAAGCAAAAAGCATAGAGGCTGTTGAAGGCATGAAAAACATGAAAACAGCAGTCTGAAAAAGAACGGCCCATCAAACGGGCCGTTTTTTTACATTGTTTAAGAATTATTAAGGTAATGACAGAGACCTCAGCATTTTTTTGTTATATAATTTACAGATGGATACTATATTGAATTAAGGACGTTTGTCCTAACAGGGGTGTATAAATGGCCGCTTTAGTTAAATTTTTTCAGCACCCGGGAGTAAGGCGTTTCTCCGTCTTTGTCGTGTTAACTGGTGTGTTATATCTATTTAAGAGCATGATCAACTTAATATTGCTTACCTTCATTTTCACATTTCTAATGGATCGCTTGGAGTTTGTCGTACGGCGGTTCGTAAGCCGGTTCTTCCGCGTAAGCCAGCGGGTTGTCATTACATTTCTTTACGTGTTGCTGGCTGTTCTGCTTACAGTTGGGGGATTTGTTTTTTATCCGATCGTCGCGGCGCAGATTCAGCAGCTGGCTAAGCAGATTAAACATATCGCGTATCACCCGGACACCATCCCTTTCTTTGATGAGATCACAAGTGTTTTCGGAGACATTAATATCAGTTCGTATGTCAAAGAAGGTTTCAATGTGGTGTATACGTATCTGGCAGATATCAGCACATTCGGCTTGCAGATCGTAATGGCGCTCGTTCTCAGCATGTTTTTCTTATTCGAGAAAAAACGGCTCTCGGAATTCATGGAGAAATTTAAAACAAGCAAATTGTCAGTCTTTTATGAGGAAATTGCTTTTTTCGGAAGCAAATTTGCTAGAACGTTCGGCAAGGTGCTTGAAGCTCAATTTATCATTGCGCTCGTCAACTGTATTCTGACATTGATCGCGCTTTGGATTATGCATTTCCCGCAGCTGTTTGGGCTTTCTATCATGGTGTTTTTCCTTGGGTTGATTCCTGTAGCAGGCGTCGTTATTTCTTTGATTCCTCTCAGTATTATCGCTTACAGCACAGGCGGCGGAATGTTTGTGATCTACATTGTGCTTGTCATATTCGCCATACATGCGATTGAAACCTATTTCCTAAATCCGAAGCTGATGTCTGCGAAAACAGAACTGCCGATCTTTTTCACTTTCATCGTCCTCATTTTCTCTGAGCACTTTTTCGGCATTTGGGGTTTAATCATCGGGATTCCGATCTTTGTATTTCTCCTTGATATTCTTGGTGTGACCAATAAGGAAGAAGGACCCAAAAGATTCCAAGAGGAAAGTAACGAAAAATAGTTTACAAAATTGGTTCTTTTCTGTATAAATAAATTATCATACAATAGTAAGCCACACGCTTAATCCTTTAACCAAGGAGTGGGGGACCCGATCTTTTGGGGTTAATTTTTCATCAGAAAAACGGACATCTCTTCGTCCGAACCCGTCAGCTAACCTCATCAGCGTGAAGAGAGAGTCCTGTGGTTTGATGTTACAGCCAAAGCCCACGGGAGTCTCTCGCGGGCTTTTTTCAAAAAGGGAGGAAAGCTAATGAAACTGGCCACAAAGATCATCATTGCATTGGTGCTGGGTGCGGTGACGGGAATTATTCTTAACCTAACATCACCTGAATTATTCGAAAATTTAAATAAGTTTGTATTCGGTCCGTTGGGCACGATCTTTTTAAATCTTATTAAAATGCTTGTCGTTCCGATTGTCTTTTTCTCACTGACACTGGGCGTAGCCGGACTGGGCGATCCTAAGAAGCTTGGCAGAATCGGTGTAAAGGCGATTTCTTATTTTCTCGTCACAACTGCAGTGGCGATTACCATTGCCATCGTTTTAGCCCTTGTCATCAAACCGGGAGAGTTCGGAACATATGATACATCATCTGCCGAATTCACTGCTGAAAAAGCCCCAAGTATTGCGGACACTCTGTTAAACATTATTCCGACCAATCCTGTTCAAGCGATGACGGAAGGAAATATGCTGCAGATTATTGCGTTTGCCATCTTTGTCGGGCTTGGGATTACTATGCTGGGCAAAAAAGCGGATATGCTTCTCAAAGTTGTTGAGCAAGGAAATGAATTAATGATGTACCTTGTCAATCTGGTTATGAAGTTTGCTCCGTATGGCACATTCGGTTTGATTGCGACAGCCGTGGGAAGCCAAGGGTTCAGTGCAATGAAAGCGATGGGCTTGTACATGTTAGTGGTAACCATTGCATTGCTGATACATGCAGTCGTTACGTACGGATCTACGGTAGCGCTTATCGCCAAAAGAAATCCGATTACGTTCTTCAAAGATTTCTCAGAGGTTATGGTCGTCGCGTTCAGTACATCCAGCAGCAGTGCGACTTTGCCGGTTTCCATGGGTGTGGCGCAGAGAAAATTAAAAGTGCCTGAGCCGATCAGCAGCTTCGTCCAGCCGCTGGGCGCTACAATTAATATGGACGGAACAGCGATCATGCAAGGGGTGGCCACGGTCTTCATTGCGCAGGTATTCGGGCATGATCTGACACTCACGCAGCTGCTGATGGTCGTACTGACGGCTGTGTTAGCAAGTATCGGAACCGCGGGTGTGCCGGGAGTCGGTTTGATTATGCTCGCTATGGTGCTTCAATCTGTCGGTCTGCCTGTCGAGGGAATCGGATTGATTCTTGGAATTGACCGCCTGCTTGATATGCTTCGCACAGTGGTAAACACAACAGGAGACGCGGCCTGCGCTGTCATTGTGACAGAAACAGAGAAGAACAAACAGCCAGAGCAAACGTCGACTCTATCGGTCTAACCAAACATTTGGAAGGAACAAATGCTATAATACAAACAGTGCCTCATTTTTGGGCACTGTTTATTTTTTTGCCGAAAAAGGAGGAAGGCTTTATGGCTGAGCCGATTTTACATATTAAAGACCTCGATAAAACGATTGGGTCTAAACCAATTTTAAAACAGATCAGTATGGACGTCATGGAGGGGGAAATCATCGGCCTGCTCGGTCCGAATGGTTCCGGGAAAACAACGCTCATCCGCATCATCGTCGGGCTGTTGAAACAAAACAGCGGAAGTGTGACAATCAGCGGATTCCAGCATGACACAGAGTTTGAACAAGCGATGGAAGCAGTGGGGGCGATCGTTGAAAACCCTGAGTTCTATCCATATTTGACAGGCTGGGAAAACCTGAAGCACTTTGCGAATATGCACAAAAAAATAGCGGATGAACGCCTTGATGAGGTGGTGGAACGTGTCGGGCTGACGTCAGCGATTCATGATAAGGTTAAGACCTATTCCCTTGGCATGCGCCAGCGCCTCGGCATTGCGCAGGCGATTCTTCACCGGCCGAAGCTTCTTATTTTAGATGAGCCGACAAACGGTCTCGATCCCGCGGGCATGAAGGATTTTCGCGATCATATTAAAGAGCTCGCGGAACAGGAAGAAACAGCAGTCTTATTCGCCACCCATTTATTGCGTGAGGTTGAAGATTTGTGCGACCGGGTCATCATCATTCAAAAAGGTGAGATCAAAGCGGAAGTCAACTTACATGGAGCAGGCCAACCAACAGAAAAAGCGATCATTGAAGTGCAGCCGGAAGAAAAAGCGTTCAATTGGCTGACAAGCAATCAATATCAAGCTGAGCTTCAAGACGGTGCGATCGTTGTTGAGGTAGCAAAAGAAAACATTCCAAAGCTGAACCGCGCACTTGTCGGACAAGACTTACATATATTTTCTATTATGCCTTACACGCAATCACTAGAGGACGAATTCATGAAAGCGACAACTGCTCATCAAGAGGAGGGAGAAGAGCTTGTCTAAATTAATTTGGAATGAACATATGAAACTTTTTAATCGGAAGGTCACATTGGTATCTCTTATCCTGATGGCGGTCTTTCAATTTTTCATGGCTTTGATCATTAAACGGATTGTGACAAGTGCCGGAACAGATGAAAACTTCATCGGCTATTTTTCGTATACACCGAGCCTGAACATCTTGCTGCAGGCGTTGACGATTGTGATCGCTGCCACAATTGTTTCGATGGAGTTTGATAAAAAGACGATCAAATTCCTGCTTATTCGTCCGGTTAAACGCCAAAAGGTGTTTTGGTCAAAATTAATCACAGTCGTGATGGTCAGCTTTTATTTGTATTTGGCATACTACATTTTGGCTTTATTATTCGGTCTCATCTTTTTTGGCACATCCGTGACCGCCGAATCAAAGACATTGCTAGTCAACACCTTGGGGCTAATTGGGTCAAACTGGCTTGAAGCCGTCATGATGGGCTTATTCGGGCTGCTTTGTTCTTCGCTGTTCCGCAACAGTGCGGTAGCCGTCGTCGTTTCTTTTGTCGTTTTATATGGAGCAAGTACACTTGTCCAGCTCATGAAGCTGTTTGAAAACAAATGGGGAAGCTTTTTGCTTTTTGCAAACACTGACTTCACCCAATACAGCAACGGACAAACCGCCTTGTTTTCAGGCATGACGCCATTGTTTTCAGCGGGGATCATCTTGATACATGCCATATTTTTCATCGCCGTTGGCTGGTGGTGCTTCTGCAAACGTGATGTTCGGGTGTAAAGGCAAGGAATGACATTTTTGTGAAAAAGCTCACGTAAATCAATATCAATTGATCGTTTGGTTTATACTAAAGGTACTGACGGAGGTGTCTCGATTGAGGAACTTTATTACCGCTTTACCGATCGTGTTGCTGCTTGGATTCTCATTTGTGTCATTCATGTTTCAGTTTGAACATCTTGTTTATTTCAGACTCGCGCTTGGATTATTTTCTCTCGCGGGGCTGTACATGATATATAAAATGAAGACGGGCATCCGTTATTTTATCATCTATCTGTATGCAAGCTGGATTGTGCTTGCGGCAGTAACCGCTTTTGAAGAGCCGATTTTCTCGAGCTTTTTCTTTGGCGGGCTGGTGATGACAATGGGTTACCTGACATATATGCTGATCTATCTCGGCATGAAACAAGACCGGGATGCAAATCCTGTCTAATCGCGCTGTTCCCTTGGGGAACGGCGTGTTTTTCTATACCGGGCAAAAGGGTTAACAGTTGCGGAATAATGGCAGGAAATCTATAATACATATTAAATTTATCGGAATTAAAACGTTGGGGGGCTGCCGGATGTCATTATTTATACAGAACGAGCAACAGCGGCGATGGATGGAGAAAATCGGACGGATTGCGGATGAATTTCAGCAAACGGCCGCTGAAGATGACGAACAGGGACGTTTTCCTGTAGAAAAAATACAGAAACTGCGTGATGCTGGATATACAGCCTTAACATTGCCGGTAACTTATGGAGGAGGGGGCATTTCTGTTTACGATATGCTCCTGTTTCAAGAACGGCTGGCACGGGGAGACGCTCCCGCAGCGCTTAGCATCGGCTGGCATTTGAGCGTAATCGGAGAGCTCGGCGAGGGAAATAGCTGGGATAAGGGCGTGTTTGCGTTTATTGCAAAGGAAGTCCAAAATGGAGCCGTCATCAATAGGGCGGCGACAGAAGCGAATACCGGCAGCCCGACAAGAGGAGGGCGTCCTGGTACAAACGCTGTGAAAAAGGATGGCAAATGGGCAGTGAACGGAAGAAAAACGTTTACGACAATGTCCCAAGCGCTGGATTATTTTTTAGTGACGGCATGGATTGAAGAAAAACAAACAACAGGTGTGTTTCTCATTCATAAGGATGATCCGGGATTGTCGATTGAAGAAACGTGGGATATGACGGCGATGCGGGCGACTGGGAGCCATGACCTAGTACTGAATGAGGTCATGCTTGATGAGGAGAAACTGGTGGAAGTGCTTCAAGGTCCTCGAGGGGCAAAACCGAATGGATGGCTTCTTCACATACCGGCGATTTATCTTGGCATTGCTCAAGCAGCACGAGACTATGCGGTGCGATTTGCAGCCGAGTATTCTCCAAACAGTTTGAAGGGGCCGATCAAGGATGTTCCGGCCGTCCAGCAAAGAACAGGCGAAATGGAGCTTGAACTGACTACTGCCAGACATTTTCTTTTCCATATTGCCCAATTGTATGACGATCCAGAGCGCCGCCCTCATTTGAGAAGCGAGCTCGGTGCGGCGAAACATATCGTCACAAACGCTGCGCTGTCTGTTGTTGATAAAGCGATGAGAATTGTCGGCGCCAAAAGCCTCGAACGAACCAGCCCGCTTCAGCGCTATTACCGTGATGCGCGCGCCGGTCTCCATAACCCGCCGATGGATGACGCGGTGATTCAAAAGCTTGCCGCAGAAGCGTTTGAGTCATGAAAAAAAGAGCCTTCCCGGCTCTTTTTTCAGATTGTTGACAAAGTCATAAAACGGTTTTCGTTTTATGACTTTGTCATCTTTTCAGCGTGATTGAAAACCCTTGAAGTCTAGGAAGGACGAGCATTGGAGCACAGCGAATGTAGCAATTCGTGAGCACCAACGCGCAGGACTGACAACGAATGCGAGGGTTTGTCGACACGCTGAAAAAAGAGCCTTCCCGGCTCTTTTTTATGTATTGCTTTGCTCTTGCAGGTTTTTTTGATGCTTGCGGTCGATTCTGTCATAAATGACGTTCATCAGCTTCGGATTGCCCATAATTGCCTCTTTGTTTTCCTGGATCAGCTGTTGGTAGGTTTTCACTTTACGTTTCGGCATGCTCTGGTGCCCTCCTGACATGTTTGTATTCGCTTTCTAACTCTGTCAGCGACAATTCATATAAATGACGCGTTGACTTTTTGTATATACCATTCTGTATTAACAGATGAATGAGTTGTTTTTTTCTGGTTTCTGCAGACTGAGGTGTCATAGGATCACCAACCTCCATCAAACGATATTGATAATCATTATCAATTAACTCCAGTATACAATGCTCCGAATCGCCTGTAAAGGTGAAAACAGTCCTATTCTTTCGGCAATCTGCAAATATTCAACAGATCGACAAAAAGTTTCCCGGGCAATAATTTGCTGTCGAAATGTCCCTTGTATTTGAATACTGCTGTATTTTTTACGTTTTGAACCATACTATGTAACAGAATGGAGGCTGGTACTCAATGGAGCGGACAAAAAATCTGAAAAAAGGAGAAAAAGGGGCGCTCCTTAATATTTTCGCATATCTCATCCTTGCTGTTGTGAAGCTGGTTGTTGGGATTCTCTATCATTCCGAAGCGCTGAGAGCAGACGGATTAAATAATGGAACCGATATTGTAGCATCGGTAGCAGTACTGATTGGATTGCGTATTTCTCAAAGGCCGGCTGACAACGATCATCCATATGGCCATTATCGGGCTGAAACGATTTCGTCCCTTGTTGCGTCTTTTATTATGATGGTTGTCGGCATTGAAGTGTTGATCGGCGGAGGAAGAGCGATTGCGGGCGGAACAACGGAAACGCCAAGTCTTATCGCTGCATGGACGGCGTTAGGCAGTGCTGTGTTTATGTATGGCATCTACTTATATAACAAAAGGCTGGCGGCATCCATTAAAAGCTCAGCGCTGATGGCAGCGGCAAAGGACAGCAGGTCAGACGCCTTTGTAAGTGCCGGAGCGTTTATCGGTGTGGTGTCATCGCAGCTGCAGCTGCCGTGGATCGATCCGGTAACGGCTTTTATCATCGGCATCATCATTTGCAAGACGGCGTGGGATATCTTTAAAGACGCTTCACATTCGTTAACAGACGGCTTTCACTTAAAAGATCTTGAGCCTTACAAACAGACCGTCGGCAGGATTGAGAATGTACATCGGCTAAAGGATGTGAAAGCGAGGTATTTAGGCAGCACAGTTCATATCGAGATGGTCATTACGGTTGATCCGAAGCTTACAGTAGAAGAAGGCCATGGAGTGGCGGATGAAGTAGAAGACAAAATAAAACATGAACACGATGTCACTCATGTTCATGTTCATGTAGAGCCCGACGACATAAAATAAGGCTGTTTAACGAATTAGCTTATATGTTCAGATAAAAATTCAGTCACTTCTTCAGGCGTTTTGGCATTAGCGCTATGAAGATGAGCTGTTTTTTCACCGTTTTTGAAGATTAGCAAGCTGGGAATGCCCATTACTTGGTATGTTTCGGCCGGCTCAGGAAGGTCGTCCCTATTCAGCTCATACCAATCGTTTTGATTGTACTCTTCCAAAATATCGCCGATAAACATATTCATGCGTGTGCAGTCTGGGCACCAATCTGCATAAAACTTCACAATAATTTCTTTATCAGATTGAATCAGTTCATTAAATTGTTCGATTGTCGTGATTTTTTTCATATGTCACATCTCCTTTTCAATGCCATTTTAATATAAAATAAAAAGGAATTACATACAAATGCATTCAGCATCAGCATGCCCAAAAATAATTAGATCATTTTCTCGTGAAAGTGATAAGATAGTAAAGATGAATTGTAGTGGGGGGAGTATCCATTGAAAACAAGTCTAGGATTAGTGTACGGAGGAAAGTCAGCTGAACATAATGTTTCACTGCAGACGGCTCTGGCTGTAATCAAAGCGCTTAATACTGAGAAGTTTGATATACATCCTATTTATATAACTGAAAAAGGCGAATGGGTAAGAGGCGCCCGTTTAACTGAACCTGTTTCAAACGTGAAAATGCTTCAATTTGAGCAAGGAGGCAGCGCTTTTTCTCCGGCTGCCCTGAATCAGGAGATGTTTCCGCAGGAAGCGTCACAGCAAAATGAAACCATCGACGTCGTATTCCCGCTCCTCCACGGACCGAACGGAGAAGACGGTACGATTCAAGGGATGCTTGAACTGTTGAATATTCCTTATGTCGGCAACGGTGTGCTTGCTTCTTCAGCCGGCATGGATAAAGTTGTCATGAAACATTTATTCGCGCAAGCCGGCCTTGCTCAGGCTAAATACGCAGCTTTTCTTAAGAAAGACTGGACTCGTTCTCCGGTAGAAAGCTGTGAGCAGGTCGAAGAGGAATTAGGGTACCCTTGCTTCGTAAAACCGGCGAACCTTGGCTCAAGTGTCGGAATCAGCAAATGCCGAAACCGTGAAGAACTGCAAAAAGCGTTCGAGCTTGCCTTCCAATATGACCGCAAAGTTGTCGTTGAAGAAGGAATTAACGGCCGTGAAATCGAAATCGGCGTACTCGGTAATGATGATCCTAAATGCTCTGTTGTGGGAGAAATCGCACCGAAGACAGATTTCTACGATTACAAAGCGAAATATGAGGACGGAGATACTGACCTAGTGATTCCGGCGAGTGTGACCGATGAGGAATACGCGAAAATCAGTGATATGGCGATTCAGGCGTTTAAAGCGATCGATGGTTCAGGACTTGTCAGAGCGGACTTTTTCTTGACAGCTGACGGCGAAGTTCTGATCAATGAAGTCAACACGATGCCCGGCTTCACTCCTTTCAGCATGTTTCCGCTGCTCTGGAAAGAGGCAGGGGTAGAGTACGCGGATCTTATTGAACAGCTTGTGGAGCTTGCAAAAGAACGCCACGCTGAAAAACAATTGATTAAGCATACATTCTAATGAAGATGGACACTGCCGGTAAGAGGGCAGTGTCTTTTCCCGTATATACAAAAGAAAGAGAGGGACCTCACTTGATTAAGCGAACTATAAAGAGCATTGCAGACATGGTCAAAGGCACATTGACAAATCCGCAATACGAACAAACAGTCATTCATGGAGTGGCAACTGATACAAGAAAACTGGAACAGCATCAACTTTTTATCCCGCTGAAAGGGGAGAATTTTAACGGGCACACTTTTGTGCAGCAGGCTTTTGAAGCCGGTGTAGCGGCTGTTCTTTGGGATCGGTCAGAACCAAATCCGCCCGAGAATCAAGCCGTCATTTTAGTTGACGATACCCTTTCCGCTCTTCAGCAGCTTGCAAAAGCATATTTGCAGGAGCTTGGCACGCATGTCATCGGGGTAACCGGAAGCAATGGCAAAACAACAACCAAAGATATGATTCACGCCGTCCTGGGAACCCGGTACCGCGTCCACAAAACAGGAGGAAACTTTAATAATCACATCGGCCTGCCGCTGACGGTTTTAGCCATGCCTGAAGATACGGAGATCGCCGTATTGGAGATGGGAATGAGCGCAAAAGGAGAAATTGATCTTCTGAGCCGCCTGGCAAACCCGAATGTGGCTGTGATTACGAATATTGGCGAATCCCACATGCAAGACCTTGGCTCAAGAGAGGGCATCGCGGAGGCGAAGCTTGAAATCATTAACGGGCTTAAAGAAGACGGAGTGCTGATTTATATCGGGGACGAACCGCTCCTTCAAAAAGCATACAGTTGCCAAACGACAACGTACGGATCGGGAGGGCAAAACGATTACCAGCTTCAGGATGTAGACCAGAGTGAAGCGGGAACCCATTTTACAATCAAAGGGATGGAAAAAACATTTTTTATTCCGGTGCTCGGGAAGCACAATGTCAAGAACGCTATGGCTGCGATCGCAGCAGGAGCTTATTTCGGCGTCACGGCTGAGGATGCGGCAAAAGGACTGAGCGGACTAAAGGTAACCGGCATGAGACTTGAACTCATCAAAACAGACAGCGGCCTTTCGATTATCAATGACGCTTACAATGCCAGCCCGACTTCCATGAAGGCTGCCATTCAATTGACAGAAAGCCTTGAAGGCTACGAAAAAAAAATGCTTGTGCTCGGCGATATGCTTGAGCTCGGTGATCTTGAAGAAACATTCCATAAAGAGTGCGGTGCTGTCATTAGCCCTGAAAAAATCGACCGCGTCTTTACGTACGGAAAGCTGGGCGCTTTTATTGCGAAAGGCGCACTGAACCGCTTTGAAAAAGAACGCGTCAGCCACTTCACCGAGAAGAAAGATCTTTTTCAAGCCCTGAAGGAAAGCGCGTCAAAAGGGGATTTGATTTTATTCAAAGCATCCAGAGGTATGAAGCTTGAAGAAATCGTTAAAGATTTAATAGACAGCCCGCTTTCATAAGAAAAAAATCTGCGAAAAAAACGCATATTGCATCATAAAATAGAATGATGTGCAAACACTAATATATGCCGGCCTGAAATAATGTATATCTGGCTGGCCGCGGCTATGATACAATAATGACAGGTTATTTTGCGATACGAAAATATTTGTCCGGACTTCCATTCGCCCGCCAGAAGTTCTCCCGCCGGACATTTGGGAGCGGATGGAACAGCAGCCGGCATATTGGAGAAGCCGATCTGCTTCTCATTTTATTGAAAAACAAATAGTGTAATGGTAAGATAAAACTTAGAAGTAATTCGGGCTTTGTATACGTACGGACCTGTCCTTTTTGTGGAAAGGGCAGTTTTTAGTGGTAAATCACGACATTACTGACACAGCAATTAGAAGGAGTTTGAATAATTTGACTATAACGTTTCAAGATTTTAATTTAAGTTCTGATCTCATGAAAGCAATTAATCGTATGGGATTCGAAGAAGCAACGCCGATCCAGGCACAAACGATTCCGCTCGGACTTTCAAATAAAGACGTCATTGGACAAGCGCAAACAGGTACAGGTAAAACAGCTGCGTTTGGTATACCCCTTGTTGAAAAAATTAACCCCGAGTCTCCTAATATTCAAGCAATCGTAATCGCGCCAACCCGTGAATTAGCCATTCAAGTATCTGAAGAATTATATAAAATCGGAAACGATAAGCGTGCGAAGGTTCTTCCTATTTACGGCGGCCAGGATATTGGACGGCAAATTCGGGCGTTGAAGAAAAATCCGCATATCATTGTGGGAACACCTGGGCGTCTTCTTGACCACATCAACCGCCGCACAATTCGTTTAAACAATGTAAACACTGTTGTAATGGATGAAGCGGATGAAATGCTGAACATGGGATTCATTGAAGACATTGAATCTATTCTTTCAAACGTGCCGAGCGAGCATCAGACACTTCTGTTCTCTGCTACTATGCCAGCGCCGATCAAACGTATTGCGGAGCGCTTCATGACTGAGCCGGAACACGTAAAAGTAAAAGCAAAAGAAATGACGGTTTCTAACATTCAGCAGTTCTATTTAGAAGTGCAAGAGCGCAAAAAATTCGACACACTGACTCGTCTTCTTGACATTCAGTCTCCTGAGCTTGCGATCGTATTCGGACGTACAAAACGCCGTGTCGATGAGCTGGCTGAAGCTCTGAACCTTCGCGGATATGCGGCTGAAGGCATTCACGGTGATTTAACGCAGGCGAAACGTATGGTTGCGCTTCGCAAATTTAAAGAAGGCGCAATCGAAGTTCTTGTTGCAACTGATGTTGCCGCTCGCGGACTTGATATCTCTGGTGTTACACACGTGTACAACTTCGACGTGCCACAAGATCCTGAAAGCTACGTTCACCGTATCGGAAGAACAGGCCGCGCAGGAAAAACAGGTATGGCGATGACGTTCATTACACCGCGTGAGAAAAGCATGCTTCGCGCAATTGAACAAACAACAAAACGCAAAATGGACCGCATGAAGGAGCCTACACTTGATGAAGCGTTGGAAGGCCAGCAACAGGTTACGGTTGAACGCCTTCGTACGGCAATCAGTGAAAACAACCTGAACTTCTACATGACAGCGGCAGCTGAGCTGCTTGAAGATCATGATGCAGTGACAGTGGTTGCGGCGGCTATCAAAATGTCTACAAAAGAGCCGGATGACACACCGGTTCGCTTAACAGACGAAGCGCCGATGGTCAGCAAACGCTACAAAAACCAGCGCTCTTCTAAACGCAGAGACGGTCAAGGCGGCGGCTATCGCGGCGGAAAAGGGAAAAACAACAACCGTTCTTCCTACGACAAAAAGCGTTCAAATGATCGCCGTTCTTCAGGTGACAGACGCCAGAAAAAATCTTACTAATCCTATTCGTTAGAAGCCCAAAACACGTCGTTTTGGGCTTTTTTTATGTCCATATTTTAACACTCAGCAAACTTTCAGCTGACGGAAGCCGTTTTTCTCTGTATGCTTAAGAATGAAACCTTTCTGTATAAGAGACGTATAAGTAACGAAGAAAAAACGGGAGGTAGTTATTTTGAGAGAGCAGCCTAAAAACCAAATCAGTCCTGACGGATTAAAGGTATGGCGACTTCAAGAGATCATCGTATCCGCTGTCTGCTTGCTCATCGTCATTGCAGTGGCAGTGTTAAGCTATTATTTTCATTGGCCGTACTGGATCAGCGGCGTGCTCGGCGGGATTTGGCTGCTGGGTTCGATTGTGACGGTCTTTATCATTCCGAAAATCCGTCATAAAGTATGGCGCTATGAAGTCCATGAACATGAAATCGATATTCAGTCAGGTATTTTTGTGGTGACGCGTGTGATTGTCCCTATGGTCAGGGTTCAGCACGTCGATACGTCACAAGGGCCGTTATTGAAAAAGTACAACCTGGCAACAGTGAAAATTTCCACGGCCGCGACCGTTCATTCGATCCCCGCTTTAGAGATGGGGGAAGCGGATCGGCTGAGAGACTCCATTTCCCGTCTGGCAAGGGTGACTGAAGATGATGTCTGAACCGAAACGCCTGCACCCTGCGGCAGTCATTTTGAATTTAGGCCATACCATTATTCAAACAATAAAAAATATCATTCTGCCTTTCTTTTTTGTATATATCGTCAATTCGAACAATACTGTCCGTTTTTACGGCGCCATTGCGCTCGGTGTGCTGTTTATCTGGCTTGTTGCCGCAAGCATTATCAAATGGAGAAGGTTTACCTATCGAATCGAAGATGACGAATTCAGAATTGAAGAAGGCTTGTTTGTCACGAAAAAGCGATACATATCGGTCGATCGGATTCAAACGATGAATACGAGCGCGGGCGTGATCCAGCAAATCTTTAAGCTTGTGAAACTGCAAATTGAAACGGCAGGCGGAGGCAAGGAGGCGGAAGCTGTACTTTCCGCTATTTCTGTAGAAGAAGCTGAACGCATCAAGGAAGCCGTCTTTAAGAAAAAAGCAAAAAGTCATGAAAGCGAACCCGATGAACAGTTGCTGGAAGCTGAGCAGAAGCAGACTCTTGAAGCTGAACCGCAAGAGCACTATCGCATGAGCATGAAAGAGTTGCTCATGGCCGCCTCTACCTCCGGCGGAATCGGAGTGATCATCTCCGCTCTATTTGCGCTTATCTCTCAGCTTGACGAAGTGCTTCCGATGGATTGGTTTTTTGATCAATTTTCCTTCCTTCAGCACGCCGGCATCGGCATTTATGCGGTGCTCATTTTTATCGGTTTGTTTATCGTCTGGATGTTCAGCATCGCCGGTATGATGTTTAAATACGCGAACTTTCAAATTATAAAAAAAGAGCAGGAGTTAGTGATTTCAAGAGGGATTATTGAAAAACATCAAGTCACGATTCCGCTCCGAAAAATACAAGCCATTAAAATCAAAGAAAACATCATCCGCCAGCTTTTCGGCTATGTGACGGTGTCCATCGTCAGCGCGGGAGGCGGTGATCGGGAAAAACAAGAAGGCGCTTTGACGATTCTTTTTCCGATGATTCATAAAAAGAAGCTTTCGCGCATGCTTCAGTCATTTACGCCTGAATACAGGCTGGAAGAAAACGTCCGCCGTCTGCCGCGGCGCGCGTTGAAACGCTATTTGTTCCGCTCCGTCATTTTTTCACTTTTTTTGATCATTCCATTATGTATCTTCTTTCAGCCATGGGGCTATCTGTCGATCATCCTGCTGCCGATTGAATTGTTCTTCGGCTACCTCGCCTATAAGGATGCAGCATGGACGATCAACGGGGAGCGTCTTCAGCTGACGTCAAGACTCATCGGCAGAACAACCGCGATCGTGCTGAAAAGGCGTATGCAAATTGGCAAATTGAGCCAGTCTTATTTTCAAAAGAAAGGCCGCCTGTATACCATTTCTACCGCGGTAAAATCATCGAGCCATATGGAAGAATTAGCGGTGAGGGATGTAAGTGAAGAGGATGCGGGCTTCATTTTAAATTGGTACTCCTATGAAAAAGCGGACGGTTAATACCGCCGCTCTTTTTTCTGCACACATAAAAACGAGAGAAGAAACCCGCCGCAAAGCCCAAACAAATGGGCCATGATGTTAATATTGGAGTTGATCAATGACATGAGAACGGCAAATGCGAGCAGTGTGAGAATCATTTTAGAATGCTCCTGCCCGATCAGCTCTTTGCGAAATACAACCATATACAGATACACGCCGAACAGCCCGAAAATCGCGCCTGAAGCCCCGACATGTACATAATCAAGCGGCTCTGTCACGTATGTGCCGATATTGCCGATGATGCCGGAGCCGGCATACACAAGAAGGAAACGCGCTTTTCCCAGCATACGCTCCAAAGCAGGAGCAAATAAAAAGATCGACATGGAATTAAACAGCAGATGGGTAAAGCCGGCGTGCAGCAAAACCGGTGTGATCAGCCGCCACCATTCACCGTTGGCTACGCCTAGATTATAGCCTGTGACGGTATCTCTCCATAACACGACTGAATGGATAGGAAGTGAAAAAAACAACCAGAGAACAGCTTGCAAAGCCAATATAAAGGTGACGACGGGGTAAAGCCTGATAAAGGTTTGGAAATTTTCTGTCCGTATAAACATTCCGAGCCCCTTTTCTTCATTTTGGTATTTCTATAGTAACACGTTTATGAGACAAACCATTCAAATAGTACGTACGCAAAGGAGGTTATCACCCATGATTTACGGCATAGGACTAGATATCACCGAGCTTAAACGGATCGCTTCCGCGGCCGGCCGCCAGAAACGATTTGCCGAGCGGATTTTGACGCGAAGCGAGCTTGAGCACTATGAGGGGCTTTCAGAGAAACGAAAAATCGAGTTTCTCGCGGGGAGATTTGCGGCAAAAGAAGCTTTTTCAAAAGCGTTTGGCACCGGTATAGGAAAGAAGCTCAGCTTCCAGGATATCGAATTGAAGAAAGACCAAAATGGCAAGCCATATATCATTTGCGCAAAGCTGAGCCAAGCCGCCGTTCACGTATCAATCACTCATACAAAGGAATACGCGGCTGCGCAGGTTGTGATTGAAAGGTTGTCAAGCTAGTCTGCATATTAGGGACACCCCGCTCATATATTTGATAGTGCATTAAGGGAGACGAGTTGTTTGAGGCTTTTATGGTACGCATCCGTTCTGCCTAACGTGTACCGAGCGTACCGTTAAAGTCAAACAAGCGATTTCTTCCTTTTACATCAATTGAGAAAAAGGGGTTGAAAAAGGTGAGAAAAAGCTTTGTTTTGCTTTTAACGGGACTGCTTGCTGTCCTTATTCTTTCTGCCTGCGGGCAAAAAACACAGCAAGATATTGTGACCGGGTTAGATGAAAAGGCGAAAGAATATACCTCGTACAAAGCAAAAGCGAAAATGACCATCGAGACAGGGAGTGAGCCTCAAGTATACAATGTGGAAATCTGGCACAAAAAGCCGTCTCTGTACAGGGTTTATCTGGAGAATCCGAAAAAGGACCAAAACCAAGTCATTTTACGAAACGAAAACGGAGTATTTGTTCTCACGCCGTCTTTAAATAAGAGCTTCAGATTTCAAAGCGACTGGCCGAACAACAGCAGCCAGGTCTATCTGTTTGAATCGCTCGTAAAGGATGTTCAAAACGATTCAGATGCGGTGTTCACTGCAAAGGAGAAGAACTACGTTTTTGAAACAAAAACGAACTATCAGCATAACAAAATGCTGCCAACGCAAGAAATCACGTTTAACAAAAAAGATATGAGCCCGTCATCTGTCAAAGTCATGGATACTGACCGAAAAGTGATGGTGAAAGTAGAATTCAGCAGCTTCGAATTCAATAAACATTTCGACAAAGAATCATTTGACGAGAAGAAAAATATGACGCTTTCGCAAATGGACGTTGCCACAAGCGCGAAGCCATCCGAAACATTCGCGGTCAAAACGCCGCTTGAACTTCCGCTTGGCGTAAAGCTGCTGGAAGAAAAAGATATTTCTACTGAAGACGGGAAGCGGATCATTATGACCTACGGAGGAGAAAAATCATTTACTTTAATTCAGGAAAAAGCCCAGATTGCCAAAGCCTCTTCTTCAGTTAAGATGAACGGCGAACCGGTGAATCTCGGCTACACCATCGGCGCCTTGTCAGATGCATCATTATCATGGACGTATGATGGCGTAGATTATCTTCTTTCATCTAAAGATCTTACAAAAGAGGAAATGGTGTCAGTCGCGAAAAGCATGCAAGGACAATCATCCAAATAACCGCCAAAGGCCAAACGAGATTTGGCCTTTTTTTCGTCTTGCATCGTTTCCCTTCGGCCTTTAATTTTAGTATGATATGTAGATGATATTGAATAAAAGCTAGGAAGTGTCATAATGAGCACAAAACCTTTTTACAGAAATACGTGGGCGGAAATCGACTTGTCCGCGATAAAGGAAAATGTCAGCAATATGAAGAAACATATCGGCGAACATGTCCACTTGATGGCAGTTGTGAAAGCAAACGCCTACGGACATGGTGATGCAGAAACAGCGAAGGCCGCGCTTGACGCAGGTGCTTCATGCTTGGCAGTGGCTATTCTCGATGAAGCGATTTCACTGCGCAACAAGGGCTTGAAAGCGCCTATTTTGGTGCTCGGCGCGGTTCCGCCGGAATATGTGTCAATCGCGGCAGAATATGACGTGACCATAACAGCTTATTCTGTTGAATGGCTTCAGGAAGCCGCCCGCCATATGAAAAAAGGTTCTCTTCATTTTCATTTAAAGGTTGATACGGGAATGAACAGGCTTGGCGTAAAAACAGAAGAAGAAGTTCATCACGTGATGGCAATTCTTGACCGCAACCCTCGTCTAAAATGCAAAGGGGTATTTACTCATTTTGCGACAGCGGATGAAAAAGAAAGAGGCTATTTTATCAAGCAGTTTGAGCGCTTTAAAGAACTGATTGCTCCGCTGCCGCTCAAGAAACTGATGGTGCACTGTGCGAACAGCGCAGCCGGCCTCCGGCTGAAAAAAGGCTTTTTCAACGCGGTCAGATTCGGCATTGGCATGTATGGCCTCCGTCCGTCTGCCGACATGATGGACGAAATGCCGTTTGAGCTGCGCCCAGCGTTCAACCTGCATTCAACGCTGTCGCATGTCAAACTGATCAAAAAGGGCGAGAGTGTCAGCTACGGAGCGGAATACACAGCGGAAAAAGACACATGGATCGGGACGGTGCCTGTCGGCTATGCGGATGGCTGGCTTCGAAAGTTGGAAGGGACCGAAATCCTTGTGAAGGGAAAACGGCTGAAGATTGCGGGTCGGATCTGCATGGACCAATTTATGGTGGAGCTGGATCAGGAATATCCGCCGGGCACAAAAGCCACATTAATCGGCCGGCAGGGAGATGAATATATTTCCATGGACGAGATTGCAGACAGGCTCGCAACCATTAACTATGAGGTGTCTTGTACAATAAGTTCCCGGGTTCCCCGTATGTTTTTGGAAAATGGGAGTATAATGGAAGTAAGAAATCCTTTAGTGCAGGAATATACAAGCAAATAGCTCCTCTCATAATGGAGAATTCATAAAACAGCTTTGCTTGAAGAGTGAATAATGGTATCATTATCACTGGATGGATAAAAGAGTCGTATCCGTAAGTTTGGTGGAGGTGTATGTTTTTTGTCTGAATCCAGCGCAAGAACCGAAATGAAAATCAGCTTGCCCGAAAACCTAGTAGCTGAATTGGATGGTGTAGCGATGCGGGAGAAACGAAGCAGAAACGAACTGATATCACAAGCAGTGAGAGCGTATGTCAGCGAACGAACAACTCGTCACAACCGTGATTTGATGAGACGCGGCTATATGGAAATGGCGAAAATCAACCTGAATATTTCTTCTGAGGCTCACTTTGCGGAGTGCGAGGCTGAAACGACAGTTGAGCGCTTAGTCAGCGGAGGATAATCATTTGATTGTGAAACGCGGCGATGTTTATTTTGCTGATTTATCTCCTGTTGTTGGCTCAGAGCAAGGCGGGGTGCGCCCGGTTTTAGTGATCCAAAATGACATCGGAAATCGCTTCAGCCCAACTGCTATTGTTGCAGCCATAACAGCGCAAATACAGAAAGCGAAATTACCAACCCACGTCGAAATCGATGCAAAACGCTACGGTTTTGAAAGAGATTCCGTTATTTTGCTGGAGCAAATTCGGACGATTGACAAGCAAAGGTTAACGGATAAGATTACTCATCTGGATGATGAAATGATGGATAAGGTTGATGAAGCCTTACAAATCAGTTTGGCACTCATTGATTTTTAGACATATGTACTGGTTGCTCAAATAGAGCAACTTTTTTTGTTTTCAAAAACCATAAACGATATAATGAGGTAATAACGAAAAAAATATGGTGTTTTTTATCGGGAGGTAAGTGAATTTGATGTCGAATCAGACTGTATACCAGTTCATTGCCGAAAATCAAAATGAACTGCTCCAACTGTGGACTGACACACTAAAGGAATTAAGCGAACAAGAGTCATATCAGCTGACTGACCAAGTGTATGAAAATATATCTAAAGATTATATCGACATTCTTTTGCTGTCTGTTAAGGACGATAGCGCTGCTGAAAGCCAAATCAGCGAACTGGCACTGAGAGCCGTCCAAATTGGACTTTCTCTGAAGTTTTTGGCTACGGCGCTTGCTGAATTCTGGAAGCGTCTCTACACAAAGATGAACGATAAGAGATTGCCAGATCAAGAGAGTACGGAATTAATCTGGCAGATTGACCGCTTTTTCAGCCCGATTAATACAGAAATCTTCAACCAATACTCAATCTCGTGGGAAAAAACAGTATCCTTGCAAAAAATCGCGCTGCAGGAGCTTTCTGCGCCGCTCATCCCTGTGTTTGAAAATATCACCGTGATGCCGCTTGTCGGAACGATTGATACCGAACGTGCAAAACGAATTATGGAAAATCTTCTTAACGGCGTCGTCAAACACCGCTCACAAGTCGTGCTGATTGACATTACAGGTGTTCCTGTCGTTGACACGATGGTTGCCCATCATATTATTCAGGCGTCTGAAGCGGTAAGGCTTGTCGGTGCGAAATGCCTGCTCGCCGGCATCCGTCCGGAAATTGCTCAGACCATCGTCAACCTGGGCATTGATTTATCCCAAGTTATTACTAAGAATACCCTGCAAAAAGGAATTCAAACAGCATTGGAAATGACGGATCGAAAAATCGTTTCATTGGGGGAATAATATTTTGAGACATCCGAAAATCCCGATCTTGAAACTGTATAATTGCTTATTAGTGTCCATTCAATGGGAACTGGATGACCAAACCGCATTAACCTTTCAAGAAGATTTGTTAAATAAAATATACGAAACAGGTGCCAATGGAGTCGTGATTGATCTGACATCTGTGGACATGATTGATTCATTTATCGCCAAAGTGCTGGGCGACGTCATCACAATGTCTAAGCTAATGGGCGCCAAAGTTGTTTTGACGGGCATTCAGCCCGCTGTGGCAGTGACGCTGATTGAACTTGGCATCGCGCTAGAGGAAATCGAAACAGCGCTCGATCTAGAGCAGGGGCTTGAGACATTGAAGCGGGAATTGGGGGAATAGCGTATGAACGACCAATCCTGTGTGAAAATCATGACAGAATGGGATATCGTGGCCGCCAGACAACTGGGACGAAATGTTGCAAAAGAACTGGGTTTCGGCACGGTAGACCAGGCTAGAATTACAACGGCTATTTCAGAATTAGCCAGGAACATTTATTTATATGCCGGCAAAGGCCAGATTGGCATTGAACAGGTCGCTGACAGAGGAAAAAAGGGCCTGAAAATCATAGCGGAAGACCAAGGGCCGGGAATTCCTGATATCCGTAAAGTCATGGAAGACGGATTCTCAACGTCTGGCGGACTCGGAGCGGGACTTCCAGGTGTCAAAAGGTTGATGGATGAATTCAGTTTAAATTCCGTATCGGGGGAAGGAACAGAGATACAAGCCATTAAATGGCTTCGGTAGGAGGTAAGAAAGTGGATTTTAGGGAGGTTATTGAGCAGCGGTATCACCAGCTGCTTAGTCGATATATAGCCGAATTAACAGAAACATCTTTATATCAAGCCCAAAAATTCAGCCGAAAAACAATCGAGCATCAAATTCCTCCGGAAGAAATCATCAGCATTCACCGAAAAGTGCTGAAGGAGCTGTATCCGAAACTCCCGGAAGATGTTTTTCATTCGCTGGATTTTTTAATAGAAGTCATGATTGGATATGGAATGGCTTATCAGGAGCATCAAACCCTCAGAGGGATACAGCAGGAAATCAAATCAGAAATTGAAATCGCCGCAAATGTTCAGCAAACGTTGCTCGGGACAAAGATTCCGCAGGAAGAAGCGCTGGATATCGGTGCCATCAGTGTGCCCGCTAAACAGATGAGCGGTGATTACTACCACTTTGTTAAAGACCAGGAATCTATTAATATCGCAATCGCGGACGTGATCGGAAAAGGCATTCCGGCGGCTCTTTGTATGTCGATGATTAAATATGCGATGGATTCTTTGCCGGAAACGGGCGTACACCCTTCTCAGGTGCTGAAAAATTTGAATCGGGTTGTTGAACAAAACGTTGATGCCAGTATGTTTATTACGATGTTTTATGCAAATTACAATATGGACAAGCATCATTTTACATATGCTTCAGCGGGGCATGAACCGGGATTCTATTATTCTCAAAAAGACAACACGTTTTACGATTTAGAGGCCAAAGGACTTGTTCTCGGCATCTCGCAGGATTATGATTACAAGCAATTCGATCAGCATCTTGATAAGGGCGATATGATTGTCTTATTTTCTGACGGCGTCACAGAATGCAGAACGGAAAACGGTTTCTTGGAGCGTCCTGATCTGCAGAAGCTCATTGAGGAACATATGTGTTCCTCCGCGCAGGATATGGTCAAAAACATTTATGACCGCCTCCTCAAATTGCAGGATTTTCAGCTGCACGATGATTTTACGTTAATTGTTTTGAGAAGAAAGGTTTAGCTTCGGCCAGCCGTGGGTATAAAACAATTAGTGAATTGAAGGATAATTTGAGGTGATACGAATGAATATAAATGTTGATGTGAAGCAAAACGAGAATGATATACAAGTAAACATTGCGGGAGAAATTGATGTATACTCAGCTCCAGTGCTCAGAGAGAAGCTCGTTCCTCTGGCAGAACAAGGCGCTGACTTAAGAATTTGCCTGAAAAATGTCAGCTACATGGACAGTACCGGACTCGGCGTCTTTGTAGGCATCTTTAAAACAGTGAAAAAACAAGGCGGGTCGCTGAAGCTTGAAAATCTTTCCGATCGCCTGATCCGTCTGTTTGAGATTACAGGCCTGAAGGACATTATTGATATTTCTGCAAAGTCAGAAGGTGGAGTGCAATGAAGAATAACGCTGATTACATCGAAATGAAAGTGCCGGCCCAGCCTGAATATGTAGGAATTATAAGGCTGACGCTGTCAGGCGTCGCGAGCAGAATGGGCTATACGTACGATGAAATTGAAGATTTGAAAATCGCAGTCAGTGAAGCGTGTACGAATGCGGTGCAGCATGCTTACAAAGAAGACAAAAATGGGGAAGTGTCAATACGATTCGGTGTGTTCGAAGACCGTTTAGAGGTCATTGTCGCGGATGAAGGAGACAGCTTTGATTTCAATCAAAAGCAGCAGGATCTAGGGCCGTACACACCTTCGCATACAGTTGATCAATTATCAGAAGGAGGGCTCGGTCTATATTTAATGGAAACGCTTATGGATGAAGTCAGAGTGCAAAACAACTCCGGCGTCACCGTAGCGATGACAAAGTATTTAAATGGGGAGCGAGTTGATCATGACACAACCATCAAAAACTACGAAACTAACTAAAGATGAAGTCGATCGGCTCATAAGCGAATACCAAACAAATCAAGATGAACAGGCGCAAGAAACGCTTGTGCGGGTCTATACAAATCTAGTTGATATGCTTGCGAAAAAATATTCAAAAGGCAAAAGCTTCCACGAGGATCTTCGCCAGGTCGGCATGATCGGGCTGCTGGGTGCGATTAAGCGATACGATCCGGTGGTCGGCAAATCGTTTGAAGCTTTTGCGATTCCGACAATCATCGGTGAGATTAAACGGTTCCTCAGAGATAAGACGTGGAGCGTTCACGTGCCGAGACGAATCAAAGAACTGGGCCCAAGAATCAAAATGGCGGTGGATCAGCTGACGACTGAAACACAAAGGTCACCGAAAGTAGAAGAGATTGCCGAATTTCTCGATGTTACAGAAGAAGAGGTTCTGGAAACAATGGAAATGGGCAAAAGCTATCAAGCCTTGTCCGTTGACCACAGCATTGAAGCGGATGCGGATGGAAGCACGGTCACAATTCTAGATATTGTCGGCTCACAGGAGGATGGATATGAGCGGGTCAACCAGCAAATGATGCTGCAAAGCGTGCTTCATGTCCTTTCAGACCGTGAAAAACAAATCATAGACCTTACGTATATTCAAAACAAAAGCCAAAAAGAAACTGGGGACATTCTCGGTATATCTCAAATGCACGTCTCGCGTCTGCAACGCAAAGCTGTGAAGAAGCTCAGAGAGGCCTTGACTGAAGATCCCTCGATGGAGTTAATGTAATGATCCAGGTTGAAGAAAACGAGCATATTCAAACTCTTGTATACCAACTGAATAAAGAAGGAAAATCGATTTGCGGCGACAGCTTTTATATGAAAGCTGATGATAAGGAGTTAATTTGTGCGGTAGCAGACGGGCTTGGAAGCGGATCGCTTGCCAATGAATCTTCTGCAGCCATCAAAGACTTAGTCGAAAACTATGCGAATGAAGACGTACAAAGTATTATCGAACGCTGTAATCAGGCGATGAAGCACAAAAGAGGCGCAACAGCTTCTATCCTGAAAATCAATTTTGAACAAAGGCAGTTTACGTACTGCTCCGTCGGAAACGTACGTTTTATTCTGCATTCCCCGTCTGGTGACAGCTTTTATCCTCTGCCGATTTCAGGCTATTTATCAGGCAAGCCGCAAAAATACAAAACGCATACCGCCACCTATGAAAAGGGTTCAAAGTTCATTATACATACAGATGGACTCAACGTACCCGATATCCGCTCCCATTTGAAAAAAGGCCAATCGGTAGAAGACATATCGAATTCGCTGAAAATGTATACAACATCAAGAAAAGATGATCTGACCTATATTCTGGGACAGCTGTCCTAGGGAGATCTGAAAAAAGAAGCTGGGCATCCGGCTTCTTTTTTTGTGAGCGGGCAATCAAACGGATAGTTTGAAATAGGGAGAAAGATATCGGCCTGCGGGCTGTTTTTTTTATGTGTTTTTTTCGGTTTTTGATACACTAGAGAAAGAACGACAAAATTGGAGGCTTTGGTTACATGGAAACGTCAGCCCTTTTAAAACAGCAAATTGCGAAAGAAATCGGTTTATCACAAAAACACGTTGAGAGTGTCATCCGCCTGCTTGAGGACGGCAACACAGTCCCGTTTATCGCCCGGTACCGAAAAGAGCAGACGGGTTCAATGGATGAGGTTCAGATTCAGACGATTTCTGAACGCTGGCAATACATACAACATTTGAATCAGCGAAAAGAAGAAGTCATCAGGCTCATTGCAGAGCAGGATAAACTGACAGATGACGTCAAGCGAAAAATTGAGCAATCGGTGAAGCTTCAGGAAGTGGAAGACCTTTACCGCCCGTATAAACAAAAACGCAAAACAAAAGCGACAGTCGCAAAAAGCAAAGGCCTCGAGCCGCTTGCCGACTATATCCTGACACTTCCGCAAGATAACCGTCTGGCAGAAACCGCAGACCAATACATCAGCGAGGAAAAAGAAGTGTTTACACGGGAAGAAGCGATTGAAGGCGCCAAGCACATTATTGCCGAACAAATCTCAGACGAGCCGAGTTTCAGAAAGTGGATTCGCCAGGAAACTTTTAAAAAAGGCATCATTAAGTCTGGAGCAGGAAAGTCGGCAGACACTGACGAGAAAAATGTGTATGAAATGTATTACGAGTATGAAGAGCCAATCGCAAAAGTCGTTCCGCACAGGGTGCTGGCGATGAACCGCGGCGAAAAAGAAGACATTTTAAAAGTGTCAATCGAACCGCCGGCGGATTACATTAAGGCGTATTTAGAAAAACAAATCATCAAAAGCCGCTCAACATCCGTAAAAGAGATTTTGCAGGAAACGATTGAAGACAGCTATAAACGGCTGATTCAGCCGGCAATAGAGCGTGAAATCAGAAAAGAGCTGTCAGAAAAAGCGGATGAGCAGGCCATTCACATTTTCTCTGAGAACTTGAGAAAGCTTCTGCTTCAGCCGCCGATGAAAGGCAAAACCGTTCTCGGTGTTGATCCAGCCTTCCGAACCGGCTGTAAGCTCGCTGTCTCAGATGAGACCGGAAAAGTCATGACAATTGATGTCATCTATCCGCACGCGCCAGTCAACAAAACAAAAGAAGCCCATGAGAAAGTGAAAGCGATTCTCGAGCAGCATCAAGTCGAGATGGTGGCGA
Organism: Bacillus sp. MSP13; assembly: GCF_000815295.1. Lineage (NCBI taxonomy): Bacteria > Bacillati > Bacillota > Bacilli > Caryophanales > Bacillaceae > Bacillus > Bacillus sp. MSP13. The sequence goes on along the minus strand of NZ_JXAQ01000013.1, from coordinate 53,146 downwards.
TCGGAAACGGCACGGCATCCAGAGAAACTGAGCAATTCATCGTCAATGTACTGAAGGACATGCCGCGGAACATTTATTACGTGATCGTCAATGAAGCGGGAGCAAGCGTATATTCGGCTTCTGAGCTTGCAAGAGAAGAATTTCCTGAGCTTCAGGTTGAAGAGCGCAGTGCTGTATCTATTGCGCGAAGACTGCAAGACCCTCTCGCAGAACTCGTCAAGATCGATCCCAAGTCTGTCGGTGTCGGACAGTATCAGCATGATGTCAGCCAAAAACGCTTAAATGAATCTCTGAGGTTCGTTGTGGAAACCGTCGTAAACCAAGTGGGAGTAAACGTCAACACAGCCTCAGCCGCACTGCTTCAATATGTAGCTGGATTGTCAAAATCTGTCGCAGGCAACATTGTCAAAAAACGTGAGGAAATCGGAAAGTTTTCGAACCGAAAAGAATTGAAGGACATCCCGAGACTTGGTGCGAAAACCTATGAACAATGCATCGGTTTCTTAAGAGTGCAGGAAGGGACAGAACCTTTAGACAGAACAGGCATCCACCCGGAAAGCTATAAAGAAACAAAAGCGCTATTGAAAAAGCTCGGCCTTTCAACAGAGCAAATCGGCACGGCGGAATTGAAGGATAAAATCAATCAGCTGGCGCTTTCTGAAACGGCACAAGAGCTGGGCATCGGAGAAATCACGTTGAAAGATATTTGTGAACAGCTGACAAGGCCGGAACGCGATCCGCGAGATGAGGTGCCTAAGCCTCTGCTGAAAACAGATGTCCTTCAGCTGGAAGATTTGAAAGAGGGTATGGAGCTGCAGGGCACCGTGCGCAATGTAGTGGACTTCGGAGCGTTTGTTGATATCGGAGTCAAACAAGACGGGCTTGTTCATATCTCAAAACTCAGCAATCAATTCGTCAAGCATCCTCTTGATGTCGTATCCGTCGGCGATATTGTGACGGTTTGGGTTGACGGCGTAGATGTACAAAAAGGCAGAGTATCGCTGTCTATGGTAAAATAAAAGCACTGCTTACGAGCAGTGTTTTTTCCTATAGAAATACCAGCATTGATTCAGCAGTTTAATTTGGTAATTATCTTTTTCAAGGAACGCTTTTTGCATCTGTTTTTTAAGCCAATTTGGCATAGGCTCATTCCTCCTCAGCTTTTATCATAAGAGGGACGGTGATTACCATATTGTATGCGAACGGTGAATTGTCCCGTTCAATGTTTTTTAAGTGAGGTGCACCATGGATAACAAAGAGCTTCAAAAGCTGACAGAGGATATTTCAAATACATATTTTAACAAGCCATTCCGCCATCAGGCGCTTTTTAATGACAGGCTGAAAACGACGGGAGGAAGGTACCTGTTAACCTCCCATAACATTGAATTAAACAGGAAATATTTGGTAGAACATGGCAAGGAGGAACTGATCGGCATCATCAAGCACGAACTCTGCCATTATCATCTTCATCTTGAAGGAAAAGGGTACAAGCACAGAGACAGAGACTTTCGAGCGCTGCTGCAGCAGGTCAACGCGCCAAGATTCTGTACGCCTTTAAAGAAAAAAACAGAAAACAAAAAAACTTACAGGTATATCTGTACGGCGTGCGGCCAACAGTATATAAAGAAGCGTGCCATGAATCCTGACAGATACCGGTGCGGAAAATGCCGCGGAAAAATTAAAAGAATTTTTTCGTGAAAAAGGTTGACGGATATGGCAAGCCTATGTTACATTATAAAGGTCGTTACGAGAGATAAACAAACACATTTACCTCTTGACATTGCATATCAAGGCTGATAGAATAAGTCTTGTCTCATTATTCCACAGTAGCTCAGTGGTAGAGCTATCGGCTGTTAACCGATCGGTCGCAGGTTCGAATCCTGCCTGTGGAGCCATATTGGAGAAGTACTCAAGTGGCTGAAGAGGCGCCCCTGCTAAGGGTGTAGGTCGCGTAAGCGGCGCGAGGGTTCAAATCCCTCCTTCTCCGCCATCAGATTTCGATATAAGTCTCGACCATCGGCCCGTTGGTCAAGCGGTTAAGACACCGCCCTTTCACGGCGGTAACACGGGTTCGAATCCCGTACGGGTCATCCCAATTTCGTTGGGCTATAGCCAAGCGGTAAGGCAACGGACTTTGACTCCGTCATGCGTTGGTTCGAATCCAGCTAGCCCAGCCATTTTTATTTTTTGAAATCGAATAGCAAGAGCCATTAGCTCAGTTGGTAGAGCATCTGACTTTTAATCAGAGGGTCGAAGGTTCGAGTCCTTCATGGCTCACCATTTGTCTTTTTGCGGGTGTGGCGGAATTGGCAGACGCGCTAGACTTAGGATCTAGTGTCTTACGACGTGGGGGTTCGAGTCCCTTCACCCGCACTTTATTTACAAAGTGCACGCAAATCGGTTTTGCTAGGTTAAGAGCCTGCTAAACCAGCACAGAAACACAATTTAATGATCACGCGGTCGTGGCGGAATGGCAGACGCGCTAGGTTGAGGGCCTAGTGGGTGAATAACCCGTGGAGGTTCAAGTCCTCTCGGCCGCATCAATGATACCAAGGGTTTTGACGAACTTGGTATTTTTTTGTGTTCATTTTTATATGATCTACTGTCCACAAACTGCCCACTTACCTAAAGTAAGTCATCTAATTTATCAGCCATTTCCTTCTGTTTGTTTGGATATAGGTGTCCATCAACATCAATTGTTGTTTTTACAGAACCATGTCCTAAACGTTCTTTAATTGTTATGTAATCTTCTCCTTGGTGTATTAATAGTGCAACGTGTGAATGTTTAAAATCATGTAATCTAAGTGTTTGTAAAGTCGAAGTTCTTAATTCATAAGTATTCACTGCAGTGGTCCCTTATATAAAGGAGACAATTGTTAGAGTTTAAGAAACAGATTACAATTAATGTGAACGGGGGATTTTATGCTTAAAGCAATTATTATGCTAATTTTAGGATTATCGGTTCTCGCAGCTGGCTTTATAACTCTAAAAAGAGAGTTGTCAATTGAAGCTTTTTCTATATCTTCAGCTGATGAAGCCAAATCAGAAATGAAAAACATCTTTAATGACCAACGCTGGTTTTATCTATCTGGAATAGCCCTTTTCATGCAGTTTGTTTTTCAGGGATTTCACTTGACATTTGAGTATTTTTTTTATGCATTTTTAATCAGTTCCGGAATCCAGTCACTATTTTATCTTTTCAATAAAAAAGAGTTAGACTATAAAGTTTGTGGGGTTATTATTGTTAGCTTTTTAGTGATTTATTTATAACAACAAGAAAAAGAGTGATGATTGTCCATCACTCTTTTTGTCTATTCAACGCAAATTAACAAACCGGTAAGGACAACAATCGCAACTTGCATCAGACTGGGAAGAATCGACTTTTTCATTTGATAATGTGAGTTATCAAATGAAAAGAGAACAGTTAGAGGAGTAGACTATTTAACAAAATTAAAGGGACATAACATATTAGGATATAAAATATGTTATATCCCTTCTTGTTCCACTGCGCACTCGTTACTTTAAGTGTAAATGTCGCTATGTTACTTTATGATGGAATAAAAACAAGTATCAGTTAACTTACTGCCATCTGCAGATAAATCATCATTTCTTAAAGTGCCTTCGAATACAAATCCCAATTTTTCTGGAATAGCACGACTTTTAAGGTTTGTTGATTCACACCTTATTTCAATTCTTCTACATTTTAAATTGTTTAACCCAAAGTCAGCTAATTTCTCTACTGCTTCTGTCATATATCCATTCCCACTACATTTAGAATGTATCCAGTACCCAATCTCACATTTAGGAATGGTCCAGTCAATTCTCTGAAGGCTGGTTATTCCAATAAAGTCATTGCAATCTTTATCAAAAATAAGGAACCGAAAACTTTCTCTCTTTAAAAAATCTATATGAGCATTTCTTACATTGATCTCTGTCTCTTCAACAGTTGGAAGTTCTTGAGCAAATGGCAACCACACTTTTAATTCAGCAAAGGAATCTCTAATTGCTTGATTGATAATATTCCCGTCTCCTGTTTGGTGTGGTGCTCTAAGAATGAGTCTTTCTGTTTCTAATTGTAAAGGAACATCTAACAACAAAGGATTCATTTGATTTTTCATCTCCCAAATTAAATATTAAAAAAGTAATAAAAAAACTCTCATCTCCAAAATTAATTCTGAAGCATGAGAGTTATAACTTTCTGTTATCTCTCTGGAAGGGTTACTCTGAGATCCTCTTCTATCTCTTTGATTTGTTTATTCAGTGACGCCTCCAGTAAGAATTGAATATTCTTTATTATCATCAAAGAATTTTTTCACTCTAGAGTAATTTACATTTAGCCTCGCATACATTTAACTTTGGTTTGCAATTCATCAATCTTATTAAGTTCATACTCATAATCACAGTTTTCTTCTAAAACAAAATTCATCGTTTCAAAGAAACTTTTTGCATTCTTTAAGAGTGATTCAAAAAAAACAAGTTTCGGCAGTAATACTTTTTGTTTTTGGTCAATTTCAAATAACAACATATCATTCGATATTGATTTCATTTTCAATAGAAGGGGTTGATCTGGAAAATAAGTTTCGCTTTCTCCTGTTTCAATAGCTTCTTCAATTAGATTTAAAAAATAAGCCCACAATTGGTCAACTAAGTCCCACATCGTGACATCAAGCAAATCTTGTTCACCATATTTTAAAATAATCGCCCCAGATAAATAGTAAGAGTCTAACTGTGATTTTATGTTCTTTAGTCCCTCTATATTGCTATGTGGAACAAAGTAATCGTCAATATGATTTTTTAAGATTGAAAGATCGTTTATCTTCTTATTTGGCCTAAGGATTAATGATTGAATATAAAATATTTTACCTCTCCTATTTTTCCGGATAGAATTGTCCTACTCTTCCTTTTTGAAAGCCTACAACATATTGTTGACCTCATACGGTCTACATCTTTTGCTCCGTTTTCAGCTTCAGATAACAAAGGCTTGGCTTCAAAACTGTCAATGCAGAGATTTCATAACTAAATATTACCATAGATATGAAAGTTTCAAAGGAGGTACCGAATCTTAGATCATTTAAACATAATGGGAAAATAAGAAGTAAGGGTGTTAGTTGTTTACCAATTATAAACTATAAATCAAACAAACTTAAGAAATGATGTAAAGGGAAGTTTAGTCATGTATTATTAAGATTAATCTTCCCAATCTTCATCTAAGTCCTCTTTACCTTTTTCAAGTCGCTGAAGAAAAAATTCAAGAAAATTACTGGCAGTAGTATAACCATATCCTTCACTGTTATCCCAAAGAATAACCGGACACTCTCCATCTACCATTCAGTTTGTATCAAGACAATAAGAGAATTCATCAATATACTCTATAACAATAAGACCTGGTATAAGACTGTAAAATGTTCTGTATTCTTTTGTTTGCTCTACAACTTCAGCGCCTTCAGAGTCATAACCAAGGATCATTGTTCCGTATGCACCACCAGAACCATACTCTTTCAAAAACCATTTATAACTTTCGGGGAGAGAAACTTCAAGTTCTTCTTCTATCTCAAAAATCTCTTTCTCGCTGACTCCGCCAGTGATAATAGAGAATTCTTTGTTTTCGTCTAAAAATTTTTGTACTGTTGAGTAATCCATAAAATTCACCTCTTACTGTTGTTTTTCAAATTGTTGTGCTCTCCATTTCCAATATCTCTTTCTAAAACTGTCGTACTGAGCAGAAAGTTCGGGATTGTTCCTAAAACTTTGCCCGTTATCCTTTAAACCATGGAGAATATTATGATATTTTTTGTGCAGGCTTTCAGGAACTTCAACCATTGAACTTCTTTTATTTTTGCTAAGGTTTTTTAATCTCTCTAGACGTATCCATGACATACCATCATTGGCAGCCGATGATGGCCAGAACCAGCTTGTTTTCACGTTTAGCTTTTTCAAAGGCTTCTTCTCCCCAAGGGAACCAATCCACAAGATTGTGAGCATGTTGAAGTAAATATGGAGACTTCTCAGCGATGATTTGTTGTTGGTTGGCATGGGATCACCATATTTCAGAAGACTTCTTTATTATTGGCTTTAAATTCTTTTAATATGAAAGAGGTTTAAGAATAAATAATTTTCCAAGTAGTAGTCGGAGTTTATTTTTTTCATAATTTGCTCTATAAATAATTCACCATGTTTATCTAAAAAAAGACTAATCCATTGCTTGTTTTTTACATAAATATTATCATATAAGGGAAACTTTGTTCAATTATTTTATCTTCTTTAATCCGTGTAAAGGAGTTATAAGTGAAATTTCAACGGCTTTAAAACTTTAAAGAAATGTAGTATGGTCCATCTTTTTTGTTTAGTATTTTACCACATGGTCTTTTTGAGGTTCCCGGAACTGTTATAGGTTATTTTATGGGAAATAAACAAATTTTTATTCAGTAAACTATATCCACTTAAAACAAAAACTAACTATACCTTTCATGAATTTTCTCGAAAAATAAGAGAATATTTCATATTATCAATATTATTAATTTCTATTGGAGCATTAGTAGAAGCATACATAACACCAAATTTAATAGAAAGGTTCCTATTATGATTCTTAAGTTAAAGAGCAGTTACTTTTTTATATTCTTTATTATTACCAATTTATTAGCTAACTATCTGTTTATTGAGCTTGAAAATGAGATAATCCAGAAAACCATAGAGGATTATTCTATACCACCAAGAATTTACTCTATAATCATATTGATAGTGGTATTAGTACAGATTGCTTTCACATTAGTAAGTACTATAGTACTTGCATATATTTCTTCATTATTAGGATTCTATAAATTTGATATAAATATAAAAGTTAGTTTTCTATTTAAAATATTTGTGGTTGTTCAATCAATACAGTCAATAGAAGCTATAATTGCCACTTTTGTAGGCAAAGCATATTATCAAAATAATAGTGTTTTATTTACTATTTTGTTTTTATCATTACAATTAATCACTTTATTTATCTTGACAAAAAGTGTTGTAAAACATACAAAATTCATTTATAGCTTAGTGTGTTTAGTAGGATTTTTCTTTTTACTAGGCAAATGTTTAAGTTTCTTTTTTGACTAATGGATAAATGTTCAATATTGAAGAAAGGAATGAATTTTTATGACTAAGCTTATTATTTTTATATTTCTTTTTTTATTTATGATGATTAGTAATTGGATTTGTTATAAGGTTTATCCTAATAAAACAAGCAAAAATCTATCATCTATTGCTGTGGTTGTAGTATTGATACAGTTAAGTGTACTTACACTAATTTATATAATTATATAACAGATGTCTCTAAGGCTCTAAGTCTACTTACCTTTTATTAATGATAATGCCTGCAGTGAGGGTTAAAGTTTATGACCAATTTATTTTTAATTATCTGTAGGCACTCATTCATAACCTCTTCTTTTTCCGAATTGGAACGAGGCTGTTTATTCTTCATGAAACCTCTCTTCAAACTCATTTTTATTGTGTTTTCCTTAAACTTGGGAATAAAGCCTGTTTTACAAAGACTTGAACTTAATAGGCTTCTTTTTTTGTTAATTTCACCTTGCATTAAAGGAAGGTAATATAAGATACTTGCCACCAAACGCAATGACTTACTAACTTTTTTGAGAAAATTCCTTATTTCGAAACCTTTTGTCAATCAATAACCTTAGACTTTTAAATAAACATAAGATTTTGCTATTGATTCTGAAAGGAGAGCTAAAATGGATTACATCAATAAGAAAAAGAAAAATGGAAATCTAATAATATCAATCAGAGATAAATGGGAGAATGCACTTATTGACTTTGAGCAAAAAGGTAATCAAATTGGTATAGTGATCAATTATCGTAACGAGAAAAAACTAAGTTTTCGTTATAAACAAGACTTTTGAGAAAGTGTATCAGAATATTAAAATATAAGTAGGAGAGACAGTTAATTTGATTTTATAAATTATACTGAGAAAAGATTAAATTTGTTTATAAAACTATAGAATATGGGTCATTAAAGGATCATTTATGGATATTTTAATATCATCCCACTGCAATACATAAAAATATCTGTAGTTAAAACCTAAAAAGAGTGCCCATTTTATTGAGGTACTTGAAGAATGTGGATACTGAATGAACAGGTATGTATCTTTATCGTTTTAGCTTAGCTCACCATTTTCTATCCATATTTTATATAAACCTATAGAAATGGTTCAAAGTGAATATACTGAGTGTAATGAAAACAAGCATTCATAACCAATGATATGGATTTACTATGTTGAGGGCCTAATGGGTGAATAACCCGTGGAGATTCAAGTCCTCTCGGCCGCATCCCAATAATACCAAGGGTTTAACCACCTTTGGCATTATTTTTTTATGCTTATTTTTAAATGATCTACTGCCCACAACCTGCCCGCTTATCTAAAATAAGTTATCTTATTTACTCAGCATTTCCTTCTGTTTGTTTGGAGATTGGCGCGTCCATCAACATCAATTGTTGTTTTTACAGAATCATGTCCTAAACGAATCTTCTCTTGTTAAATAGCATAACATCTATATTTGTATTGCTATGGATATGAGCCGTTTTCAGAACGCTTCCTAGAGTTAGAAAAGGGTCTAGGGAACAGTTTATTTTGTGATTGACGATGAAATGGTGTTAGATAGACTTATATCCTTTATAGTAAATATATAGAAACTTGGCATTTATAAAGGAGATTATCATGGAAGAAGTCAAAGTTGTATATGCATTGATTAAAAATGAGCTTAATCAGATATTAATGGTAGATAATCATGAGGGGCATTGGTCGCTTCCAGGTGGAAGAGTTGAACTTGATGAAAATCTAATAGAAGCTGCTATACGTGAAGTATACGAAGAAACAGGCCTAGAAGTGGAGATAGGGAATATACTGGCTATTAATGAAGCGAAATTGATAAAGAGGAATCATCACGCTATATTTTTTACATTTGAAGCAAACGTTATAGGAGGAACAGAAGTAATTAAAAATGCTCAAGAAATATTGAAAATAGAATGGGTTGATATAGAGCAAGCAAGTCAACGGACGCCTTATTACACCAAAGGGATTAATAACCTAATGAAAGGAAATGCGATGTATAACAATCAAGGAACAATATGAAATAAAGATTGTGATTGTTATTATTTGAGAAAAAAACAATAGCTAAAATCACTAATACTCTCGTACTTTGATTTATCTAAATCAAAGTGCATTTTTTTGCTTGCAAATCCAAGGAGGTTGGATTTGTGGTTACCATGGGTTATGTTTCTGTTGTAGTGACTCTATTCCCAGAACACCTTTGTTTTGAGAATGATAAAGTTTAATCTTACCAAGCCTCATCTTTAAATAAGTCCTCTAAATCTTTTTCCAATCGCTAAAAAACTCTTGCAGCAGAATAACCATATCCTTCACGGAATAACTGGACATTCTCATTTATCATTCTGCTGTTTCAGTTAATATCAAGAGAGTCAGAGAGCTCATCTATATACTCATTAACATACTCTGGTATAAGCTCGTAAAATGTTCTGTATTCTTTTGATTGCTCTACAACTTCAGCGCCTTCAGAGTCATGACCAAGGATCATTGTTCCGTATGCACTGCTCTTTCAAAAGCCATACATTACATCAGATCGATATGTGAATCTGACGGAATTATAAATTTCGTCAGGTTCTTTATGTATTCTGGTTCATGTTTAATCAAAGTAATCTAAGTAAATATAAAGGTATTTTATATTTTTGTATAAGTTAACTTTACTTTTATAAAGATGAAGTTTATAATTTAATTCAAGAGGTGATGGTCATGAAGAAAGATATGGGTGATTCGATCTCAAATAAGGTTTATGAATATCGTGTACTTGCCAGATTGTCTCAGCAAGAATTAGCAAAGAAAGTCGGGGTTTCCAAACAAACCATCTTCGTAATGGAAAAAGGAAATTATGTTCCGACGCTGCTGTTAGCTTTTCGAATTGCCGAATTTTTTAATGTGGATGTAAATGAGATTTTTACTTATGAGAAAGGAAATGATCAAAAATGAAAGTGAATTCGATCACAGATACGATCACGAACGCAATTTTTTCTCCTTTAAAGTCCTGGGCTGAACATTCTCCGGGAAATTGGAATATTCTTATTGGTAGTGGGTTTGTATTGCTTGTAGTCGGAGTGATTTTGACATTCGTATTTATTAAAAAAATGGGTAAGGGTGACGAAAGAACAAACCATATCGCTTTAAAAGCTAGCCTCTGTACGTTATATGCACTAGTTTTTTGCGACCTGCTTTTCCCAAAAGAATATATGTGGCAAATTTTCTTCTTGTTTAAGTATTCTATTGCATTCTTCGCCTCAGCAATCTATCTAGCCATTCGATATATAAAAGATTTTTTAAACTAGAAAACCAAATTGGAAAAAGTATAAATTTAATTACCAAAAAATATAGTGGCTCTGTAGTTTTAATTGTTTTAGGAGAGGGAACGATTTATGAAATCATTTTAATGAGGATTTGAAGAAGTGGGGAAGTTAGGGTGTTTTTGCTCACCAATTATTTAACCATAATTTATACAAACTTATAGAAATGATGTAAAGCGAAGTTAGTAAGTGTAATGAAAACAGCTTCCATAATCAATGATACGGATTTACTATGTTGAGCGCCTAGCGGGTGAATAACCCGTGGAGGTTCAAGTTTCTCGGCCGCATCCCAATCATACCAAGGGTTTAACCACCTTAGTATGATTTTTTGTGCGGAATATACGGCAACAAATACACCGAATTACTGTATCCATCACGAAAAAAAGTGCTAACCTCTGCACAAAACCGTTGCGCGAGACAGCACTTTTATTCTGCAAGATATACTGCCCCTTATCATCGGTTACGGGGATTTATTTAATCCGCTCCAAGCCGCGCTGATACTTGGCTTTTAGAAGCTTTTTTTAAGTGGCTAAAACCGACAAATTTTTTGCTTTCTTCATCCCATAGGCGGAACTTTAACGACTTAAGACTTGTTGCCAGTGTAATGGTCGGAACGTTTTGCAATGGTTCAGCATTGTTATGCGCTTTTTCAAGCTTATAGTTTGGCACTCTCGGGCTTAAATGGTGAACATGATGAAAGCCGATATTGCCTGTTAGCCATTGCATGACTCTTGGTAGCTTATAATAAGAACTTCCTTCAACGGCTGCTTTTACATATTCCCAATGCTCATCTTCTTCAAAATAAGAGTCCTCAAACGTATGCTGAATATAAAACATCCAAATGCCGAGGGATCCCGATATCAGAAAAATGGGCGCCTGAACCAGCAGGAAGTTTTGCCAGCCAATAGCCCAACATAAAAGTGATGCCAAAGCGGCGATCCCCAAGTTCGTTACATACGTATTCATCCGTTCTTTGCGTTTTGCCCCTTTCCGATTAAAACGATTGGTAATCCCGAAGACGTAAATCGGCCCAATCACAAACATAACAAACGGATTTCTGTATAAACGGTACATGATTTTTGTCTTACTTGAGGCTTCCTTATACTCTTCAACGGTGAGTACCCAAATATCGCCTGTGCCGCGTTTATCCAGGTTGCTGCTTGTCGCATGATGGACAGAATGGTCGTGTGCCCAATGATCAAAAGGATGCAGAGTCAGAATTCCTGTAATTGTTCCAAGAATTCGATTCGCCTTTCTGTTCTTAAAAAAGGAATAGTGGCAGCAATCATGAAAGATGATGAAGGTTCTCACTAAAAAACCTGCAGCAAGGACAGAAAAAGCTAATGTAAGGAAATAAGAAATCGACAAACTTTTATATGCCAAACACCATAATAGAAAAAATGGTGCCAATGTGTTCATGATTTGAAAAATACTTTTCTGTAAATCAGACTTTTCATAAGGTGTAACCAGTTTTCTCAACGTCCTTAGGTTTTGTTCATTCATGTTTTAAAGGTTCCCCTTCCCGGATGATCTTCTGAGTAAAGTAAACGTTTATTGCCTTTGAAGTCCCGGCGCCATGCACCATATATGAAGGTATCTTTCCCAATTATTTATGAAATTATTGGCAATCGTAAAAAGATTTCCAGATCAGTTACATCTTTATTAGCAGAGACAGCCGGGATACAAAAGGAATATGAAGAATATACCCAGCTCTTTATCTGCCCAAACTCTTTCCGTGCTTCCCTATGGGAATCGGTTTATTGAGCCTGTGAACATTGATTGTTTGAGGAAATGGATTGATTGATGAGTGTCAAAAAGAGAGCCAGAAGGAGAAAGGCTTTTGAAATCTGCAGAAACAAAGCTCTACCAGTGAACAGTCCTGCTTTTAAATACTTGAACAAGAAACACTGAGCTTTTGAAATAAATCTTTAATAATCAATAATGAAGTGCAAAGAGCAAAGAAACAGTTAGAAGACATTCGTGATTCTTTTTCACGATGTTTTCAAACGATAGTGAGGAATAGACCTCTAGACATGTTATCAAAACCGATGCAGAATGATTTGCATTTTTTTGTTTTGTTTACCGCTTCTGCACTGGAATCCACCCATGGAAAAAATAATAATGAATAAAACGAAAATATTAATTTGGAATGATTTCCGTTTCGTGTTATGATAAAGAAGAATTATTTTTGTTCGGTGTAAAGGATAGTATGAATATTGACTTTTCGTCTTGAGGATACTATGGGCAAGGATAGTATATATTGTGTGGTAACACACTAGGAGGCAACAATAATGGAACAAGGTACAGTAAAATGGTTTAATGCAGAAAAAGGTTTTGGCTTCATCGAACGTGAGAACGGAGACGATGTATTCGTACACTTCTCTGCTATCCAAAGCGAAGGATTCAAATCTCTAGACGAAGGTCAAAAAGTAACGTTTGACGTTGAGCAAGGTGCTCGTGGAGCTCAAGCTGCTAACGTTCAAAAAGCTTAATCTTCAATCGTTTTAAAAAAGCAGGCCCTTTCTTTAGGGCCTGTTTTTTATGTTCTCGTTTGATAATATGCAATAAAAATCCTTACTCAACGTTTTGAGTAAGGATATGCTAAAAGGTGATAGAAAAGATTAAGCTTCAAACGTGTGGTTACAGTATAAATCACTCAGTTTACAATTTGAGGGATCTATACTTTTTATCGGTGTTCTCACTTATTTAAGTCAAAAAATGATATCCTCAATTCTAGACCTCAATTCTAGACCTCTAATCTAGACCTCTAATCTTCATTCCTTTTATTGTTTCACTTCCACAAATTTATGATTCTGTTAGATAAAGGTTATGATATAATAATTGGAAAAAAGGATAAAGTTGATTTTATCCTCTCGACTAGAAAAAAGTGAGGTATACTGCATTGTGGTTAAGCTGATAAGCAACTATTTAAATGATGGATACAATCGGTATTTGTTCAATCTTAATGATAAATAATGGTTTTGGCAGCTGTGATGTAACTGCATATTCTTCATTCAATCACATAAGATGATTATGGAAAATTTAAAAACAGGATATACAATTTTGACACACATAAAAAAGGAGTTATCACAATGTGGAAAAGGTTTTTTCTGGTGTTGCTTACGTTAATGATGTCAATAGTTGTCATGCTAGTGGCTGCTAAAAATTCACCTGGAGAGCATGTCATTTCATTTGATGAGCCTATTATTCTCATGATATCAATGGGGATTGTCGTATGTTTATTTATCCCTCCATTAGTCATGTCCTTTTTTGGCAATTTTGTTGTAAGAATCATATCTGGAGTATACCAATGCTTTATCGTTTTCACTTTTATGGGGCTAATCCCAATTGGCTTTTTCATTCCCAGTGGCTTCTTGACAATTCTAGTTGCTATTGCCGGAACGTTAGTTAGTATAGCTAGTGTTGTAGGAACCTTATTCATTGGTAAAAATAAAGAGGCTAAACTATAATTTTGTACGTGAAAGAAGCGGCTAATGAAGGTGCTTCTCGTTTTTACAGTGACAGTTGGACACTTAATCTAGCAGAAATATGGGGAGGAAGCTACTTACTCCAATAGTTGAATAAATGACACCATAAACACCATGAAACCTATTGTTTCATGGTGTGTTTTTTGAATCATTTGCACTCGTGAACGAACCACCGGCCATCCATAAAGAAGTTATACATTGGCACATTCCCGCCTCACGTGCATAGGGTATTATCATAAAACTAAGAAAATGTGGGGATCGAAACATGTACTATATACCTGTTATTCAGCCATATCCTTATGCTGTGTATGCACCAAGGTGCTGTGACGGAAGATCGGTTTATTGGATGAATCCTAATATAAGTAAGCATGTAAATGCAGGCCAAAATCTTCAATTGACAGATTATGGGCCGAAACCATTTGTTATGAATATTAACAAAGCGACAAAACAAAACAATACGTTCCGTACCGCGTTATGGACAGGTGCGCACCTGCAAGTTACTGTCATGAGTCTAGATATTGGAGAAGATATCGGTTTGGAAATGCATTCTAACCTCGATCAATTTTTGCGGATTGAGCAAGGCCGCGGCATCGTTAAAATGGGCAAAAGCAAAGATCAGGTAAACTTTCAGCGAAATGTCTATGATGATTCAGCCATTGTCATACCTGCCGGCACATGGCACAATCTGATCAATACAGGCAATACGCCGCTAAAACTATACTCCATTTATGCCCCGCCTAACCATCCATTTGGCACGGTTCATGTGACCAAAGCAGATGCAGAAGCTGCGGAAAAAGAGCACAGTTCATACAAAATTTGAGCGGGTTAATGAGACTGTTTCACATCCTCATTTATCTTTTTCGGTTTTAACGCAAACCATTTCCGGTGTTTGTTTATGTGGATCATTTTTGAGAGGGAATGAAACATGAATAAGAAACATACCAAAAATAGCGGTATGTTTTTTTCGTGTTTATTATGAATCAAAATCATTCCAATTATCTAAATAACGGTACAGTGTTGTTTTACTGATGCCCGTCTCTTTGGTAATTTGCTGAATGGTATACGTTTTGCTTTGATACATCTCCATCGCGCGCCGGACATTATGGTCTGGTTTCCTCGGACGTCCTGTGTTTTTCCCCTTTAATTTGGCCTCTTGAATTCCAATCTTTGTGTTTTCACTAATCATGTCAAATTGAAATTCGCTGACTCTTTCTAAAAAATCGAAGAATATGGAACCGTTTTTCTTTGTGGTGTCTACTTTGTCTATTATTGAAATAAAATGGATTTGTTTCGTTTTGAAAAACTCAAAGATATCAATTAGGTTTTTTATAGAGTCCGCAATGCTGTATAACTTATAAATGATTACGGTATCTCCGGTATTTAAACTGTTGCATAATGACTCGAATTCTGGTCTGTTTTTTGCTGAATTCGTTTGTTCAATATATATTTTTTCGCAGTTGAACCCTTTAAGTGCAGTTATCTGTTGTGTTACATCCCGATCTTGACTAAACGGACGTGCATATCCAAAAATCAAATCATCAACTCCTGATGAATGTTGTATATTTCATTATAACAAAATAAGATGGATAGCGCAGAATCCGAAGTCAGTTCCAAAATAGATCTATTTTGGAACGAAAATTGTAGACATTTGAATTCTTGTTTGTTACATTCAAAATAGTTGCAAACGCCCCTGGCTTCTATGAGAGTTAGAAGTCAACAAAAAATAATCATAAAGAGGTGTACTGTATTTTATGTTGAAAAAATTAAATATGGAGTGGTTCTCAAATATAAGAGGGGACTTATTAGCCGGGATTGTCGTTGCTTTGGCATTAATACCTGAAGCCATTGGTTTTTCTATTATTGCAGGTGTTGACCCGATGGTGGGATTGTATGCCTCATTTTGTATTGCGGTGGTGATTTCTTTTGCGGGCGGAAGGCCTGGGATGATTTCTGCGGCTACAGGGGCTATGGCGTTGTTAATGGGAACGCTCGTGAAGGATCACGGATTACAGTATCTGTTTGCTGCTACGATCCTGACCGGTATCATCCAAATCATATTTGGGGTTCTGAAAGTGGCGCGATTAATGAAATTTGTACCTCGATCGGTTATGGTAGGTTTTGTTAATGCGCTGGCCATTTTAATTTTTATGGCGCAAGTTCCTCATTTTGTTGGAATATCCAGTCTGACATATGTGTTTGTCGGCATAACATTGGCCATTATTTATTTGTTCCCGTTTATGACAAAAGCTGTTCCAAGCCCATTAATCGCAATTGTATTTCTTACTGTCGTTTCTATTTGGGGGCACTTCAATGTTCAAACAGTTGGTGACTTAGGAACGATCAAACAAGCCTTGCCAAGCTTTTTGATTCCTGATGTTCCATTCAACTTTGAGACGTTGTCCATTATCTTCCCGACCTCTATTGCTCTTGCTGTCGTTGGCCTGCTTGAGTCGCTGCTGACGTCTTCCATTGTTGATGACATGACTGACACAGATAGTAATAAAAACCGGGAAAGCCGAGGGCAAGGGATTGCCAATATCGTTGCAGGATGTTTCGGCGGTATGGCAGGGTGTGCCATGATCGGTCAATCTGTTATTAACGTAAAATCTGGAGGGAGAGGGAGACTGTCAACCTTTACGGCTGGCATGTTCCTCATGTTTTTAATACTTGTTTTAGGTGAATGGGTTGTTCAAGTTCCTATGCCTGCATTGGTTGGCGTTATGATTATGGTTTCAATTGGAACATTCGATTGGTCTTCAATCCGGTCGCTTAAAAAAGTTCCATTCACTGACTCGGTTGTCATGATTGTCACAGTCATTACAGTAGTGGCAACAGATAACTTATCCATTGGCGTCATCGTAGGCGTCCTGTTAAGTGCTATTTTCTTCGCTTCTAAAATTTCACGAGTAAAGGTGGATTTGTCTTCTGTTTCTGAGAAAGAGGCTGTTTATGACATTAAGGGCCAGGTGTTCTTTGCTTCTGTTCAAGATTTTGTGAATTCATTTTCATATGACGATGTAAAAGAGCGTGTTGTGATGAACTTTTCAGAGGCGCATATTTGGGATGATTCTGGTGTCGCCGCAGTGGATAAGGTTGTCTTGAAATTCAAAGAGAATCATGCAGATGTTACATTAGTTGGCTTAAACGAGTCAAGCCGACATTTGATTGAAAAGCTGGCTACCTATAATCATCCTAATGCACAGCCGTCAAGCCATTAAGGGGAAGGTGAAGGGGTATGTATCAAAATATTTTGTTGGCAGCTGATGGATCAGATCACTCCATTCGATCAGCAGAACATGCAATTCGTATAGCGAAACTGGTGCCTAATGCAAGAGTGGAAATCATTTTTGTTAAAGATTATGCAAAAGCGAAAACCGAAGTGCTTCATACCGCGAGTTCTGCAGAGTTAGAAATGGAAAGGCGTAAAAAATTAGAGCCGATTCTAGAAAAATTTGAGCAAGCTGGCGTTCAGCATGATGTAATAATGAAACACGGAGAACCAGGACCGGCCATTGTTGCTTATGCAAATGAAAATCAATTTGATATGCTCATAGTAGGAAGCAGGGGCTTGAACACTTTACAGGAGATGGTGCTGGGCAGTGTAAGCCATAAAGTGGCTAAACGAGTGAATTGTCCTGTACTGATTGTAAAGTGATGGATAGAACAAGCTGATTTTAAAAAAATCAGCTTGTTTTTTTGTGTTTCATTTAGCTGAGTATAAGTGATAGCGGTTTTATTTACAGTGTGACACAGCGCTCCGTTTTACATACTTTGACTTTATACCCTGGTAGGTATATTGTTGATGCATAAATAAGAAGATAGTAAAGGTGGTGCGGATCAATTTTTTACTTGGTTGGCGCATTTCTGCTTATTTTCATATTGATCTATGCCATGTATAGACGTTATTATCCTGTGAGAGGTATTTTGTGTATCAATAAAGATGAATTGGAAGTGCTAGACATGACCATATTAGATATTCGCCATTATAACGATGCAGCCAATTTTTCAGATGATTTTATTTTAAACATTCCATATGCGTATCTAAAACGTTTTTATTTAGAGATTCCGCGTGATAAAATACACATAATAGCTCGTGATAGGGTAGAATTACATTTAGGAGTGCGTTTTTTAAAGCGCAAAGGCATTTATGTGAACAGTTATGAATTGGCAACTTGTAAATGCAGAAATTCATGAAAGAAAGGATTTCAACGACATGGAGTATGATCAAAAGGTTAAAAATCGCTTACGCAGGATAGAAGGGCAAATTAAAGGTGTATTGACGATGATGGAGCAAGGGAAAGACTGCAGAGAAGTTGTGACTCAATTGGCAGCCTCACGTAATGCGATCGATAGAGCATTAGGTGTTATTGTTGGCACAAATCTTGAGCATTGTATTCGTGAAAGCTTGGATCAGGGCGAAGACACATCCAACTTAGTAAAAGAAGCGGTCGACTTACTGGTAAAGAGCCGATAAAAAATTCATCAACCTATCCTTTTTAAGGTTGACGGATTTTTATATGCGTTATAATATACCCCTATAGGTATTTTGTCGGTTGAATGATAGCATAGCATTCGCCATCAAAAAATTTTAAGTTTCTATATACCCATGGGGGTAATAGGAGGTTAGGAGGATAAACATGACAGAACAAACAAAACGCACAACGATTGTATTATTCAGCGGGGATTATGATAAAGCGATGGCTGCTTACATTATTGCAAATGGTGCAGCCGCCTATGATCATGAAGTGACCATCTTCCATACGTTTTGGGGATTAAACGCTTTACGTAAAGAAGAGCTGGTTCCTGTGAAAAAAGGATTTCTTGAAAACATGTTTGGAAAGATGATGCCTCGAGGCGCTGATAAGATGGGCTTATCTAAAATGAACTTTGCAGGTATGGGTCCTAAAATGATCAAAAATGTGATGAAAAAGCATAATGCATTAACATTGCCTCAGCTAATTGAGATGGCTCAAGAACAAGGTGTAAAGCTCGTCGCTTGTACGATGACAATGGATCTGCTCGGTTTGCAGGAACAAGAACTATTAGATGATATCGACTATGCTGGCGTAGCAGCTTATTTAGCTGATGCTGAAGAAGGCACTGTGAACTTATTTATTTAATTGAAGAGAGGTGAATCGAATCCGATGGATAGCAGTGTCATGATCTATACCATGCTCTTTTTGTTGTTTCTATGGATAGTGATTCGGAATGTTTCACCAGTAAAAGGTGTGAAACAAATAACAACGACAGTTTTAAAATCAGAGCTGAAAAGTAAAGGGAAACAGTTTATAGATGTTAGAACACCTTTTGAGTTTCGTACGAAGCATATAAAAGGTTTTAAGAATATTCCCTTGTCAATACTGCCTCAACAAACAAATCAACTTTCGAATGACAGGGAGATTTTGGTTATTTGCCAAAGCGGTATGAGAAGTATGAAGGCGAGTAAGATATTGAAAAAACAAGGATTTAAAAGTGTTACAAATGTAAAAGGCGGCATGAATGCATGGCATGAATATCGGTGAAAGGAAGAAGATCTCTTTTTTTGACGGATCATATACCCCTACCCCTATTAGATAAAAGGAGGAAATAACATGATACAAGCAAATGTTGTATTAGATGCTAAAGGTTTAGCATGTCCGATGCCTATCGTCAAAACGAAGAAGAAAATGAAGGATTTAAAAGCTGGTGAAGTATTAGAAATTCAAGCAACAGACAAAGGCTTTACGGCAGATTTGCAAGCATGGGCCAAAAGCACAGGTCATCAATATCTAGGTACTGAAACAGAGGGAGATTTATTTCGCCATTTTCTTCGTAGAGGAGGCGAGCCTGCATCAGAAAACGCATCGTCCATTCCGGACATTTCATTAGAAACTTTCAAACAGAAAGTAGAAAGTGAAGAGCCGCTTCACATTTTAGATGTCCGCGAGGCAGAGGAGTATGAAGAAGCTCATATCCCCGGTGTAGTGCATATCCCTCTTGGTGAAGTGGAAGCACGCTCTAGCGAGTTAAATAAAAATGATGAAATTCACATCATATGCCATTCGGGAAGAAGGAGCGAAATGGCAGCCCAAACAATGAAAAAACAAGGTTTTAAAAAGGTAATCAACGTCGTCCCCGGTATGCGTGATTGGACAGGTAAAACAGAAAAGGGAGGGAGGTAAACATGACCGTGCAAGCACTTACCGTAAAAGAAGTGACACAAAAAATCTTTAACAAAGAACCTTTATTTATTCTGGATGTTCGTAATGAAAATGATTTTAGCGATTGGAAGATTGAAGGGCATTATTTTGACCATTTAAATGTACCGTATTTCGATCTTTTAGATGGGGTAGAAGATATCTTGGAGAACATTCCTTCAGATAAAGAAGTACTGGTCGTATGCGCAAAAGAAGGTTCATCCGTCATGGTAGCCGACATGCTTTCTGAAGCCGGTCTTTCTGTATCCTATCTTAAGGGTGGGATGAAAGCATGGAGCGAACATTTAGAACCGGTAAAAGTCGGGGATTTAAAAGATGGCGGTGAAATGTATCAGTTTGTTCGAATCGGAAAAGGCTGCCTGTCATACATGGTCATTTCCAATGGTGAAGCAGCGATGATTGATGCGACACGTATGGCAGATATTTTTATAGACTTTGCGAAAGAGAAGGGTGCGGCGATTACACACGTATTTGATACACACCTTCACGCAGACCATATTTCAGGCGGCAGAGCAATTGCCGAAAAAACAAAAGCAATTTACTGGTTACCGCCGAAGGATGCTGAAGAAGTGGTATTCGATTATCAGCCGTTGGAAGAAGGAAATGATATTATCATTGGAAATACAAAGATTAAAATTCAACCGATTTTTTCTCCGGGGCATACCATTGGCTCCACTTCTTTCATTGTCGATGATCAGTATCTTCTCTCAGGTGATATCTTATTTATCGATTCAATTGGCAGACCAGACTTAGCCGGTATGGCAGAAGATTGGGTAGGAGATTTAAGAAAAACTCTTTATAGCCGTTACAAAGCGCTACCAAAGGATTTAATCGTATTACCGGCACACTTTATGATCATTGATGAGCTAAATGAGGATGGCAGTGTGGCTAAAAAACTAAGTACATTATTTGCCGAGAACCATGGGTTGAACATTGCGGATGAAACCGAATTTAGACACCTGGTAACAGATCATTTGCCTCCGCAACCAAATGCATACCAAGAAATTCGTGAAACAAACATGGGGAAAATCAGCCCGGATGAAGAAAAACAGCGTGAGATGGAGATCGGTCCAAACCGCTGCGCAATACGGTAACACATGATTCTATTAAAAGAGGAGAGAGATGAGCATGAAATCAGATAAAGTATTAGACGCAAAAGGACTGGCATGCCCTATGCCGATTGTGAGAACGAAGAAAGCGATGAATGAACTGGAATCAGGCCAAGTATTAGAAGTGCACGCAACTGATAAGGGAGCTAAAAGTGATCTTGCGGCTTGGTCTAAATCAGGCGGGCATGACCTTTTAGAGCAAACTGAAGAAGGCGATGTACTGAAATTCTGGATTAAAAAAGGTTAATGGATGTGAAAGGGTATCGATTATAAAGATACCCTTTTTCTTTGAAAAGGAGGCAACCAAATGGATATGGCCTTTATGATCACTCTTTTCATGATAGGGTTTATTGGTGCTTTTATTTCCGGAATGGTCGGTATTGGCGGATCTGTTATTCATTATCCAATGCTATTGTACATTCCTGCTTTAGTGGGAGTGACGTCATTAACAGCCCATGAAGTTTCAGGGATAGGAGCGATTCAAGTCTTCTTTGCGACACTTGGCGGTGTATGGGCTTATCGTAAGAGTGGTTTTTTGAATAAGCCATTAATCATTTATATGGGGAGCAGTATCCTTATAGGTAGTGTACTGGGGAGTTACTTTTCGCATCTTATATCTGAAAAAGGAATGAACTTCATATACGGAATATTGGCTATTATAGCTGTGATATTAATGTTTATACCTAAAAAAGGACATGAACATAGGGAAGGCGAAGAAGTCATATTTCATAAATGGTTAGCTTCATCTTTAGCCCTTATCATTGGCGGAGTATCAGGTATTTTAGGAGCTGGCGGCGCTTTTATCCTCGTTCCCATTATGTTATCGATTTTAAAGATTCCGGTGAGAATCACCGTCGCTTCATCTCTTGCGATTACATTTTTATCATCTATTGGCGCGACAGTTGGAAAGGTAATCACAGGACAGGTTCTTTTTGTGCCAGCTCTGGTTCTGATGATCGCTAGTGTAATTGCTTCTCCTATTGGCGCAAAAGTTGGACAAAAGGTAAATACAACATTCCTGCAATGGATTTTAGCGCTATTAATTACAGCCACAGCTATTAAAATCTGGTTAGGGTTCCTTTGATAGTAATCAAAGGAATCAATTCATCAATCATTAGCTTTCTTTCTATGTTTTGCTACTTGGCCGCATTCAATAAATGTTTCAAGTGCTGGATGACATTCTTTTTGATAATGGTGGTTTGGGCAAGCTTTGATGATAATGCTTTGAAGAGCATTTGATTTAGTGGTTTTCAGCTTTTTATTGCATGTAGGACAGCGTTCAGAAAATAAAAAGGTCAATACCTTCACTATTAATCCCCTCTTTTCAATGCTATTAAAACTTACCGGTTTGATAGGGATTATGAGTGATTACATTTCATAAGTCAATAAAAATGAGCTGATCAATATTCGCCAGGCAGGGCATAGTGGGGCAATAGCTTGTGGAGAATACGATCCCTTGAGGCACATCAATCATACCAAGGGGTATAATACCCTTGGTATTTTAACGGTTTTTATTCCACCTTACAACATTCGTTTTAAAATCTTAGGAAGAAATAGTTTAAGAGTTTGTAACGGATTGTTTTTTCAGTTTCATAAGACTGCCAAATGATGATGATGCTATAAAAGCTCCCGCAAAACTAATGTACTGAGGATAATCAAATTTTGCTTCCGGCAAAAGAATACCAGTCATAAATAAAGTAATGCCAACTAAAATTCCAGTCACTCTCATTATCATGATGTAATGCCTCCTATAAGCAGATAGGGAAAATTATACATTATGATGCGGGATCATGCATCTCAAAAGGGGAGAGAGAGAAGAAATGATGGAAGCCCTTTGCGAAAGTGTAACACCTTCAAGGTTGACTATGGAGTCAGAGTTTGAAGGAAGTAGCTAGAAGAAAAACAAGCATTATATTACATGCTTGTTTCAGCGTGTCGACAAACCCTCGCATTCGTTGTCAGTCCTGCGCGTTGGTGCTCACGAATTGCTACATTCGCTGTGCTCCATTGCTCGCCCTTCCTAGACTTCAAGGGTTTTCAATCACGCTGAAAAGATGACAAAGTCATAAAACGAAAACCGTTTTATGACTTTGTCAACAATCTGAAACAAGCATCATATTACATGCTTGTTTTTCTTAAGACAGCATTCACTTATTTCTGAGATATAAGCTTTTGATTCAGATTGTATGCCACTAAACATACGGCGCTATAAAATAATAATGCAACACCTAGTAATAATACAATCCAGTGAAAAGTCTCTGATAATTCGAGGGTAAGACTCATCACATTTAGAATGTTTCCAACGGTAAGGATAGCTAATAGAACCGGTAGATTTTTCAGCAAGTGATCACACTCCAAACTTTGTTCCATATGAATATATCATACTTTTTTCCTTTATAGCCATTATTTATAGAAAGGAACTCAGTGAAATAAAGTTTGGTGATTGCTGTTTAATGAATAACCATCATGTCAATAAGCCGTTTGATTTTTTTATTGTCGCCTGTCTTTACGTACACTGTTTTTTTATTGTTCATGATATTCTCAGTCACTTCCCGCATAACCCCTTGATCTAAATCATCAGCGGAATCCCAGCGTAAAGGGACATTGTATACATGAATCGTGCCATCCCCGTTACCATGATAAGTGACTGATCCATCGACTAATCGAGAACCTGCCAACTGGATCACATCTTCTGGATAGCTGGCACTTGTCTCATCATTAGGATTGATCGGTTCACCAGCTGAAATGTGCCGAACATTTAATTCATCTATCTCTTGATTAGGCCCAAGCTGCAGCCAAACACGGGCATATTCGATTTTTTCAGAAGAATACGCTGCCAATCCAGTGTCTTCATTATCTTTCTCCTCATTTTTTGCTTTTTCTGAAGAGGTGTCATCTGATTCACCTGTTGTGGATTCTTCTGATCCCGTTGTTGGCTCTGATTCATCTTTGCTGATTTTGTTGCTGTCTTCGTTATCATGATGATTTTCGTCAGTTTGTGCAGCAGTTTCATCATTTGAAGTTTGTTTTGATTCTCCATTCTTACTGCCCGCACATCCAGCAAGCAATAAGGCGAGCAAAAGCAGAGCGGCATTGCAGTAAAATATCTTTCCGAGTTTCCTCATTCTTTCATTCCTCTCCATCATTTGATACATACATATCGGGAAATAATGAAATCCATTTTTGGTCAGCGATCATGACAATATTGTGCTAATGAGCACGGCGGAAGCAGACTGCTTGATTGACGAATCCTTTTCATAAAAGCAAGTTTTCTGCCAAAAAATGATATTATGGTATATTTAAATATAACATAATATATGAAATGAGGAATGGCATGAATACAAACGAAAAACATAAGAAATTCAAAGCGAAGATCATCCTGCAAGTCATCATGGTCATAATCGGAGGAATCATAGCGGCATATGGACTGGAAACGGTGCTCATTCCAAACAGCGTATCTGATGGAGGGGTGACAGGCCTCAGCATTGTTGGGTCACAGCTGTTCCATTTGCCGCTGGGGATTCTGATTGCCGCTCTTAATATTCCGTTTGTCTGGTTAGGATATAAGCAAATTGGGAAACGCTTTGCGTTATTATCAATTATCGGAATCGCATCACTTGCCGCGGGTACAAGTTTTATGCACCACACTCCAGCCATCATCGAAGGGGATACTTTGTTGATAACCGTTGTCGGCGGGATTATCCTTGGGTTTGGAATGGGTCTGGCGCTGCGTAATGGCGGCGCATTAGATGGAATTGATATGCTTGCAGTGCTGCTGTCCCGAAAACTGCCATTCGGAACGAGCGATCTCATTTTATTCTTAAACCTTTTTGTGTTTATTTTTGTTTCCACTGTATTTGGTTTGC
Organism: Bacillus sp. MSP13; assembly: GCF_000815295.1. NCBI lineage: Bacteria > Bacillati > Bacillota > Bacilli > Caryophanales > Bacillaceae > Bacillus > Bacillus sp. MSP13. The sequence continues at coordinate 28,081 of NZ_JXAQ01000013.1, read as the reverse complement.
AAGGAGCATTGCTTTCAGTCATTGCTTACTATATTGCATCCAAGGTCATTCATGTCGTTGAGGAAGGCTTAAGCGGTTCTAAAACGTTTCAAATTATTACAACCCAACCTGAATTGATGGTAGAAACCATACGTGATCAACTAGGCCGAAGCGCCACATACAAAGAAGCCTACGGGGGTTTTTCCCATGAGAAATTCAAAGAAATCACATGTGTCATCAACCGGTTAGAAGAAACCAAGCTAAAAGAAATCATAAATGACATTGATAAAAACGCTTTTGTTACCGTATATGACGTAGCAGAAGTGAAGGGCAGCAATTTTAGAAGGGCCAATCATCATTAGAAAAAAAGTGACGAATCGCAGAGCAGCCATCATATGGTTTGACGAGCCTTATGAAGCTGTTTGTCCATGATTTGTTGAAATCCTGTTTCCTTCAAGCAGGATTTTTTCTTGTTTAGGTAAATATAATCAATTGATTATATAAGTGAGAGCTTATATAATGAGGTTGTGAAGAACGTAATGTTTATTTTTTTGCAGGGACAGTGCCTCTTTTTGATTGGGGGTATGATCGCTGGGCCAATATATCATGATTCCATTATATATTGGGTTAAAGGGGGAGTTCATTTGATTGCTGATACAAAAATAGGAGTGGCAGCGATGACCGGCTGTTTAAAAATACTTAGTGATCAAACAAGGCTTATGATGATGAAATTATTTTTTGAAAAAGAATATTGTGTCTGTCAATTGGTTGATATGTTCGATATGAGTCAGCCGGCCATCAGCCAGCATTTGCGAAAATTAAAGAACGCGGGATTTGTGAACGAGGACAGAAGAGGGCAATGGCATTATTATTCAATCAATGAATCATGTCCGGAGTTTGATACATTGCAATTGATCTTGCATCAAATCGATCAGGAGGACGAATTGTTACTGCTGATGAAACAAAGGGAAACTCAGTCAACTTGCAAGTAAGGAGGTAATAGATTGATTTCAATCATTTTGGCGGTAGCCATATTTTTATTCACTTTAGTATTGGTCATATGGCAGCCGAGAAACTTGTCTATTGGGTGGTCAGCCTGTGGAGGAGCTGTTTTGGCTTTAATAGCCGGCGTTGTCAATTTTCAAGATGTAATAACTGTGACAGGCATTGTTTGGAATGCGACATTGGCTTTTGTGGCCATCATTATTATCTCGTTAATCCTTGATCATATCGGTTTCTTTGAATGGGCAGCGCTTCATATGGCGAAGGCTGCAAAAGGAAACGGTGTTCGGATGTTCGTTTATGTAGCGATATTAGGAGCGATCGTCGCCGCATTATTTGCAAACGACGGTGCGGCTCTTATATTGACACCGATTGTATTAGCGATGGTCCGGGCATTGCATTTCAATGAAAAATTAGTTTTTCCTTTTATCATTGCCAGCGGATTTATAGCAGATACGACATCGCTTCCGTTCGTCGTGAGCAATTTGGTCAACATCGTTTCAGCGGACTATTTTGATATTACGTTTATTGATTATGCATCCAGAATGATTGTGCCGAACTTATTCTCGTTACTGGCGAGTATCATTGTACTTTACCTTTTCTTCAGAAAAAGCTTACCTAAACGTTATGATCTGACTGAGCTTAAAAAACCTGCAGAGGCAATAAAAGACCAGAAGATGTTCAAACTATCATGGTATATCTTAGGGCTGCTGCTAATTGGTTATTTCACCAGTGAATTTTTCTCTATTCCCGTATCAGTGGTAGCGGGCATCATCGCCATCTTTTTCTTAATTGCAGCACAAAAGAGCCCAGCCGTTCATACAAAGCAAGTGCTGAAAGGAGCGCCGTGGGCTATCGTGTTCTTTTCAATCGGCATGTACGTTGTTGTGTACGGTGTCCGTAATGCCGGGTTGACAGATGTCCTTTCAGGCGTGATTCAGGCCTTGGCCGATCAAGGCTTGTTTGCGGGGACGATCGGAATGGGCTTCATCGCGGCGATTCTTTCTTCCGTTATGAATAACATGCCGACTGTCATGATTGATGCATTGGCTATTGCCGGCACAGATACACAAGGGATGATGAGAGAAGCGCTAATCTATGCCAATGTCATCGGATCCGATTTAGGCCCTAAAATAACGCCGATTGGTTCCTTGGCGACACTATTATGGCTTCATGTCCTTTCACAAAAAGGTGTGAAGATTTCCTGGGGCACTTATTTTAAAACAGGAATCATTCTGACAATCCCAACATTATTCATTACACTTGTCGGCCTGTATATGTGGCTGATGATCATCCATTAATGTTTCAAAAAGGAGAAGATAAACATGTCAAAGAAGACCATTTACTTTTTATGCACTGGAAACTCTTGCCGCAGCCAAATGGCTGAAGGATGGGGGAAAAAATACCTTGGAGACAAGTGGAACGTGTACAGCGCGGGAATCGAAGCTCATGGGTTAAATCCTAATGCTGTCAAAGCGATGACAGAAGCAGGAATCGATATTTCCAATCAAACCTCAGATATGATAGACCTGAACATTTTAAACAATGCTGATTTGGTTGTGACTCTCTGCGGTGATGCAGCTGATAAATGCCCAGTGACGCCTTCACATGTCAAACGTGAGCATTGGGGATTTGATGATCCGGCAAAAGCGCAAGGAACGGACGAAGAAAAATGGGCGTTTTTCCAAAGAGTGCGTGATGAAATTGGAGACCGCTTAAAACAGTTTGCTGAAACTGGGAAATAGATATGCACAGTGTGTAATGAAAAACAGGTGTCTGCGAGCTGAATGCAGACACCTGTTTTTGTTTAACTTGTCCATGATCCATGAGTTGTCCGCTTAAAAGGGAAGGTATTTAGCTTGTGACAGAGGAAAATTGATTTTGTGAACAGAATCATGAAGAAGACGCTGTTTTAAAGGAGTTGTCAGTTTGCAGAAGGTAACAAAAGAAACATATAAAGGCTTAAAAACATGGTTTCATGAAAAAAATTGCCCAACATTTGTCTATTCAATAGTAGAACAAACCATTTCGGGAGTTGTTTATGTGGATGAACACACCTTCCCTAAATCATTTTTGATAGAGACTAAATCAGGAATTTACTTTATTGCGGGAGAAGAGGGGAATCAAGATTTCAATGATTTCGTTGCTGAATATTATGAAAAACAAGTGAAATCAACAAAAAGATTTACCTTGTTTAGTTCTAGCGATACATGGGACAGAGTCATGAAAACAATCCTAAAAGACGAATTGAATCACATGAAAAGAGTCGCATTTTCTTTTCAGCAAAAACCGTCTATATCGGAATTACAACTTCCAAAGGGGTTTGTATTAAAAAGGATAGACGAAGACATTATCTCAAACAGCACGGAATTTAACAAAACATATTATGAGGACTATTGGGATTCTGTTTCGCAATTTTCTTCAAAAGGTTTCGGATTTGCCGTATTACATGGCGGTCAAGTTGTTAGTGAGTGTACATCTATCTTTTTAGGACATAATCGTGCAGAAATGGATATCTATACACTTGAAGAATACAGAGGCAAGGGTTTAGCTTATTATGTGGGAAGTGAGTTTATCGATTTTTGTCTAAAAAATGGAATGGTGCCTAGTTGGGATTGTGATGTTAACAACAAATCTTCCTTTAGATTAGCAGCTAAACTAGGCTTTAAGGCCATGACCGAATACTCCCTTTTCTATACTGGAAAATCGTAAAACATTGATTCAAAAAAAGAGAGAAGAGATAAGCACTCTTCTCTACCTGGGTCAGCGGTTAAGAAACTATTTTAAGATTCCAGATGCCATTGCCGGCGAAGTGTTTTCGATAAGTTCTTTCTTGTTTCATCAGTGACAACATGATACCAGATGCGATCTATTTTTTGTCATCTCCTTTTATTTCGAGCTGTTTTACGTTTTGAACGGCTTTTAATCACTTTATTTGTGTCTAAGAGCGTTTTCGTGCCATTTCATTTGATTTGGGTTTAAATAGGTGAAACACACCCCGCCGACTGTAACTGCCCCGCCTAGCAGTGAAATAAACGCGGGTATTTCGCCAATCCACATCCAAGAAATGAGCAAGGTTAAAGCTCTTGGCAGAATCTATGGTCAGGAAAAAGGGAATGAGGTTCGCTTATCATATGCTTATGCATCTCTTGAAGACCTTCAAAAGGGGATTTGTGAATTGGGTTTGATGATTAAGGAGTTGGCAAGCGGGTAACTCTATATTTTTAAAACGGTAAAAGGTTCATGTTACTTCTCTTTTAATCCAAAATGATACTTAAAATAAATAAGCGGACACCATTTGGAAGGATTGATATGGGTTTCGTTCAATAAAATACTTTCCTCGGTATGAAAATGTAATTGATTGCGCCTAAAGCCAAAGTCGAATCTTTAAAAGATTAAAAGAAAAAAAGTAATTTGCATTTGCTCATACCTGCTGCGACTATCTGGCAGGTATGGGCGCGCAAATCACTTTATTTTGAAGCTGCTTGATTCCCCATTGCAATAGAGATGCGATTCCAGCTGTTTATCTGATTGATGATAAGAACAAGGTCAACATATTGCTTTTCATCATAATGTTCCCGCACTCGATGATATAGCTCTTCAGGAACCCTTTTAGATGGAATGAGTGTGATATGTTCAGATAGTTCGAGCGCTGCTTTCTCTTCAGGTGAATAAAAATCACATTCATTCCAAGCGTGTAAACAGTAAATCCGCTGTTCCGTTTCGCCCATTTTTCGAGCATCCGAAGTATGCATATCTATGCAGAAAGCACAGCCGTTTAGTTGAGAAACTCTGATTTTGATTAGTTCTCTCGTCGTGCGGTTAATTGAAGATTGTTTCGTGTATTTCTCCATATCCATCATGACTTTCATACCTTCAGGTGCAACCTCATAATAAGACACTCTTTGACTCATAAGGCAAGACTCCTTTTCTTAAGATACTTAAATTGTATTCCGATACAGATAATTTTACCAATGCGACAGTATTCTTTCTAAGCAGTATGTGTGAAACAGAGAATAATTTAAATTGGATGAAGTTAAGCAAAAAAGCTTTAGCTATCATTAAAAGTCATAGCATTGGTTTTCATCTTTCCAGGCTGGCTAACACTTTGGCTTGCTGTATTGAGTGATACAGGGGCCGCTTTGATTGTGATTTTAAATGCGCTAAGGTTGCTGAATGATAAAGAGCAGACATCAAGAAATCATTTGATGATCGCCATATCGCATATGTTATGTGGTATGGCTGTTTTTTTACATCTAAACTGTCAATTTCTCTTTCTTTCACAAGCTAATTTGATTTTACATTGTGGTAAGATTTAGAAGATAAAGTCGTGAGAAAAAGGAGAAGTCAATTTGGTGCAATCACTCATTTTCGATATGGATGGAACGTTGTTTCAAACGGATACAATTTTAGAATTATCATTAGATGATGCTTTCGGTTATTTAAGGTCACTTGGCCAATGGGATACAGCGACCCCTATTGAGAAATACAGGGAGATCATGGGCGTTCCTTTGCCTAAAGTGTGGAAGACGTTGTTGCCGCATCACTCCAATGAAATAAGAGAAAGGATAGATGCTTATTTTTTAGAAAGGTTAATAGCTCATATCAACCAAGGGAAAGGCGCATTATACCCTCACGTTCAAGAGATTTTCAGTTATTTGAAAGACAACCACTATTCAATTTTTATAGCAAGCAATGGCTTAAGCGACTATCTAAAAGCCATTGTGAGTTTTTATCAGTTGGACTGGTGGGTGACTGAAACGTTCAGCATTGAACAAATACATTCGCTGAATAAAGGTGATTTAGTAAACGCTATCCTGAAAAAATACGGCATTCAACATACGGCAGTTGTCGGAGACCGCCTATCTGACATAAACGCGGCTAAAGACAATGGTTTGATGGCAATCGGATGTCATTTTGATTTTGCGCAGGAAGAGGAACTTGCTCAAGCCGACGTTGTCATACATGATTTAATTGAACTGAAAACATTGCTGCCAGAGCTGAAAAAAGGAGATGTAGTTTTATTCAGCCGTCAAATGTAAAGGAAAGAGAACAACAAACGTCTCTTTCCTTTCAGTATGACTTTCTTTCCGAACATTAAAACCGCAGCCCAAATGTATGAATCACGAAAATAACAATAGGCGGAATCAACAGGGACGGCAGCAGGTTTAGCGTTTTAAACTTCTTAATGCCCAGAATGCTTAACCCTGAACTGAGGATGAGGATGCCTCCTACAATTGTGATTTCGTTGATAAGGTCTGTATTAAGCGCACTCTCCATGACTTTAGCAAATAAATAGATGGAGCCCTGCCAGGCAAATAGCACAATGGCAGCCGCTGCGATTCCAAAACCAAAAGTCGAAGCGAGCACAATGGAGGTAATCCCATCTAATATTCCGTTTGTCAGGAGGTATGTATAATCTCCATGCAACCCGGCTTCAACAGGGCCTAATATGGAGAGTGAACCGAAACAAAATAATAAGATCGCCGTTGATAAACCTTCAGCTAAATTGCTTTTAGAGAATCTGTTCACCAGCTTGTTGAATCGCAATTCAAGGTTGATAACTTGGCCAAGCAATCCCCCAATGGCTAAACTGACGATAAAAAGAATGGGGTATTTACTTTCAGGCAAATGCTGCGTAATCGCGTTGATCCCCAGCGCAACTGCTGCAAACCCCATTGCCTGCATCAAGATATTCTGATACTCGTCTTTAATGCCTTTCTTACATATCCCACCGATCACACTTCCGGCAATAATCATAACGGTGTTAAAAATGGTTCCTAACATAAGCTTTCTCCTCCAATAATGATTCCTGCATAAAAAAATAAACCCTCAAGTTAGTAGAGAGTCAAGAGAGGTTAAAAACATATTCATGAAATCATTTTGATGGGCAGCAGGATTTCAGTCACATAATTGTCTAGATGATTTGTTATTCCATAATCAATGAGTGTGATTTCAATTGAGTCTCCTGCTATTTCATAGTGATGCTCGTTCATATATGCCACTAACTGTTTGTAATAGGGTTCGGCTTCGGGATGTGACCCTTTAAATCGGATTTGCAGATATTCTCTGGAAGGAAAAATGATTTCGGATGAAGTTTCTTCATTTTCATCTTCAAGAATCATGAATATGCTGGAATATTTGTCGAACTGATGTGCTTTTACATTTGCTGCTGAAATGGATAAACCGATCTTGCCTATAAAAATTTCCTTGTTGGCACTCAGGCGGGTTCTCAATTCCGCTAACGAATGCTCGATATCATGGCCGAGAATATATTCATGCTGTAAATAAGCCACACGCAATGCGGGAAGTTGTATTTTTGTAATGTGACCTAACGGCGTGTGAACAGCATCTTCTATTTGCATGATGCGGCGGGAGATCTTTTTTTCTATGCATTCCAATTCTCTCTTTTTGCGTTCAATTTCAGTTTGCTGGCTTTTCAGTAAATGAAGCAGAGTATTTGTGTTTTGAGAATGAAAAAAATCAAGAAGTTTATGGATTGGCAGGCCTAATGCCCTCAAATACTTGATGGTGTCCAGCCGCTCAAACTGTTGGGTAGAATAATATCTATAGTTTGTTTGCTCATCTTTATGCTCCGGTTTCAAAAGACCGATTTCATCATAATACCTGAGCGCAGAGATTTTTACATTGAATAACTTTGAAACTTCTCCAATCGAAAAAAACTCCTTCATTTTAACAACCTTTCTGTTCATTGGATTGTATACATGTACATTATATAGTACGGCGGGGGCTATACGTAAAGTTTGCGGCGTCAGGCAATGAAGAAAGCTCCTCTATGAAAAGAAACTTTCAGCGTGTCGACAAACCGTCGCATTCGTTGTCGGTCCTGCGCGTTGGTGCTCCCGTGAAAAAAGATCAGCGGCTAAAAGCTAGAGAGCGTCCTGCTCAAACGCCCCTGTCACCGCATCCTGCGGAAGTCTGCTCCAATGCTCGCCCTACCTAGACTTAAAGGGTTTTCAATCACGCTAAAAAGATGACAAAGTCATAAAAGGAAAACCGTTTTATGACTTTGAACAATCTAAAGCTTCTCTATGAAAGAAGTTTTTCTATTCTTCAAAATAAGGATTCACATGGATGAGCACTTCTTCCACATCTGGAAACTGCCTTTTGATTTCATTTCGGATGTCGCGGGCAATATCGTGTCCCTGCTTAATTGTCAAATCATGATCTAAAGATAATCGGACATCAAGCAATTTATAGTGGCCATGTTCTCTCGCACGGATTCTATCGATTCGTTTTACTTGATCACATTGAAAAATAACCGCTTTGTATTCCGCTATCAGCTTAGGATCAACGCTTTTCTCCATGAGAATATCAACAGACGGCCTGATTAATTCCATTGAAATTTTGAAAATAAGGTAAGCCACGATGGCACTGGCAATAGCATCGGCGTACAACAGATAGGTCCATCCGCGGGTGTTTCCGATAATCGCCAATAGAACACCGATAAAAGCGGCGAGAGAGGCAACGATATCACCTTTATGATCGTATGCGATCGCGATAATCGCTTTACTGTTCCATTTTTCCCCCTGCTTGATGGAATAACGATATAAGATCTGCTTGGCTGCGTACGAAATCAGGGCTGCAAACAATGCGCTGTATTGTGGAACGCTTGGCCCTTCAACAAAGGACAGAACCGCTTCTATTAGAATATAAACGGATACGATCAGTAAGATGATGCCTACAATCGCCTCACTGATGACTTCAGCTTTCCCATGGCCAAATGGATGATCCTGGTCGGGCGGTTTGTTGGAAATGCCGATCACTGCCAGGACAGCAATCGAAGCAACGACATCCGCTGCGGAATGTATACCGTCTGCAAAAACGGCTTCACTATCGCCTATAAGGCCAAAGAAGATCTTTCCGGCCATTAAAATCAGGTTGGCTATTAATGCGATCAAAGCAACTTTTTTGCTTATTTGTTCTCTTTCACTTGCCATTTTTTCCTCCCGTAAAACTGCACAAAAAATACGAATGCTTCTTATTCACTCTCCGCACCCTTTCTTGTGAAATCACTTTGCTTATCATACCAATTGAATTTCGAGTGGGTCTATAGCAACGTTGTTTCCTATTTACTAATAAATAAGGCGGCAGAAAAAAAGTTGGCGCAAGGCTAAAAGAACACACAGCAGACAAAGAGTGAAAAATCTCACCTGATTTTTTAGCACCTATTGACATTAAAAGATATGTATTTTATTATTATCTCATATTCAAGATATTTTAATTCGAGATAAATGTTGCTGAACATAGAAAAGCAATCTCAAAGATTGTTGGTTTTTTTGAATCACAATGAATGAATTTTTTATAATGTAATATCTCGAATTCGAGATAAAAGGGGTGTAATAAATGGCTGAATTTACACAGTTAGTGAATGAAAGACGATCTGCAAGCAACTTCCTTCCAGATCGTCCCATCACGAAAGATGAACTTAACGAGATGTTTGAATTGGTGGCGTTGGCTCCATCAGCTTTTAATTTGCAGCACACAAAATATGTAACGGTTCTGGATCCGGATGTAAAAGAAAAGCTGAAGCAGGCCGCAAACGGCCAATATAAAGTGTTTAGCTCATCTGCGGTTCTTTTGGTATTAGGGGATAAGCAGGCATATCAGCAGGCGGCGGACATCTATGAAGGGTTAAAAGTGCTTGGGGTATTAAATAAACAAGAGTATGATCACATGGTTCAAGACACTGTTTCATTTTATGAAAACAGGGGAGAACCATTTATGAGAGATGAAGCGATAAGGAATGCTTCGCTTTCCGCGATGGTGTTTATGCTGACTGCTAAGGAAAAAGGCTGGGATACCTGTCCTATGATTGGGTTTGATACTGAAGCCGTGAAACAGATTTTAAACATAGATGACCAATTTGAGATTGTCATGATGATTACAATTGGAAAAGAAAAAACAGAGAGCAGAAGACCGCGCGGCTACAGGAAGCCTGTGAATGAGTTTGTTGAGTACATCTAAATAACGTGTAAAGGAGCGGATAAAAATGGCGAAAAAAACGATGGGAATCCATCATATTACAGCAATTGTCGGACACCCTCAAGAGAACACAGATTTTTACGCAGGCGTTCTGGGGCTTCGATTGGTTAAGCAAACGGTCAATTTTGATGATCCAGGTACGTACCATCTTTATTTTGGAAATGAAGGCGGGAAGCCGGGAACCATCATCACCTTCTTTCCGTGGGCGGGAGCCCGCCAAGGCATCATTGGAGACGGGCAAGTTGGCGTAACTTCTTATGCGGTGCCGAAGGGAGCTATGGCTTTTTGGGAAAAGAGACTTGAAAAGTTCAACGTTCCCTGCACCAAAATCGAGCGTTTTGGAGAACAATATATAGAATTTGATGATCCGCACGGCCTTCATTTAGAGATTGTGGAAAGAGAAGAAGGAGAAGCCAATACGTGGACGTTCGGAGATGTAACACCTGATGTTGCCATTAAAGGCTTTGGCGGTGCAACCCTGTTATCAGCGCAGCCTGACAAAACCGCTGAACTATTAGAAAACATCATGGGGCTGGATCGGATCGGCAAGGAAGGAGACTTCGTTCGTTATCGATCTGCCGGGGATATCGGAAATGTGATTGACCTTAAAGTAACGCCAATTGGCCGCGGGCAATTGGGAGCCGGAACGGTGCATCATATCGCTTGGCGTGCTAGCGATGACGAAGATCAATTAGATTGGCACAGATATATTGCTTCTCACGGATACGGTGTGACGCCTGTCCAGGATAGAAACTATTTTAATGCGATTTACTTTAGAGAACACGGAGAAATCCTGTTTGAAATCGCAACGGATCCGCCGGGCTTTGCACATGATGAATCACCTGAAACAATGGGCGGAAAATTGATGCTGCCTGCGCAGTATGAACCGCACCGCACACAAATTGAACAAGGGCTGCTGCCGTTTGAAGTGAGAGAATTAGATTGATTGTAATAAATGCGGAAGCCTGAAGAAAAGAAGACACATATACTTAATAAATGATTGCTGGAACTGCTGGCGGTAAAAAAACAAGACTTGCTGCCTGTCAGCACAGCATGTGACATCAAAAACAAGGAGAGATAAAAATGGAAGATGCAGGACTGTTGCTTATTCGTATTATGATTGGTGTGGTATTTCTGTTTTATGGATCACAAAAATTATTCGGCTGGTTTGGAGGATACGGGATTAAAGGGACCGGCCAGTGGTTCGAGTCAATTGGGGTGAAACCAGGTAAGGCCGCGGCCGCTTTAACAGGTCTTGGGGAATTCGTAAGCGGAATTCTATTTATTTTAGGAGTATTCCTCCCGCTTGGAGCTGCTATCATCACGATCGTGATGTTAGGTGCCATCGTAAAAGTCCATGGAGCGAAAGGATTTGCGAACGGTGCCGGCGGTTTTGAATATAACGTGGTGCTGATTGCAGTCTCCATCGGGGTTGCGCTCATCGGTTCAGGGGCTTACGCGCTGCATTTTTAATATTCAAAGTATCTAAGAACAGTTACTGATAACCGGTAACTGTTCTTTTGTTTTGGGTTTTTCAAGAATAACTTGCTAAGCAAAAAAGCGGATAGACTAACTGTAAATGTGTATAGTGAATGATACGGATCGCTGAGCATAGTCATGAAAGACAGACCCATTTAAAGGAGTACATTGATGAAAGAGATGACAGAATTACATTCATTAGCTGCTATAGAACATTTCATTAAACAGCATCAATTCAGTTTTATCTATATATCAAGACCCGGCTGTACGGTATGCCACGCTGTTCTGCCGCAGCTCAGACTATTATTGGATCAGTTTCCGAAGATCGCATTGGGGCATATCAATGCTGACGAAGTAGAAGAGGTTGCCGGCAGATTTTCAGTTTTCACCGTTCCTGTGCTTCTTTTGTTCGTTGATGGGACTGAGTTCCTGAGAGAAGCCCGTTTCGTTCATTTTGAACAGCTCGAAGAAAGGCTGAAAAGGGTTTATCAGTTATATGAAAATGAATAAAGTTTACACTTATCAAATGACAAGCCCCCTTTTAGGGGGTTTTGTTTTCTTGAAAATGGCATAACGCCAGGCCATCCCCCTTGCTTAAAGTTGGACATCATTTTTATGACATCAAAAACCCATTTCATCGGTGAGGGGATGGCTGTTTCACAAGTAAAGAAATAATACATGGCAAAATCCTTGAATAAGTTGGGGGGGTTGGGGTTCATTGACATAAAATCCAACAGTATGAAATAATACTCTTGAATAACATTACTTTTGAGTATCTTTTTATGGAGGATGATCCCAGTGAAAAGCAAAAAAGGACGTAAAGGGGAAGAAAGCAGGAAACGATTACTCAAAGCTGCTGCTAATGAATTTGCGATTAAAGGATTTCATAAGACGAAGGTAAGTGACATTGTGAAAAGAGCCGGACTGACGCAGCCTTCCTTTTATTTGTACTTTCAAAGCAAAGAAGCCATCTTTGAGGAGTTAATCACCGATTTTCACTCACGGATCAGAACGCTGACAGAGTCATTGCTTCTGGACAACGGATTACATACGAAAGATGTCTCGAAAAGGGTGCTGTCAGCTGTGGAAACTGTTTTTCAATGTCTTGCTGAAGATAAGAATGTAACCAAGATTGGCGTTTTTCTGAATCCAGAAGCGAAACAAATGAAAAAAGACTTGGCGGCGGTTTTGAAAGAAAACCTAGAAGCAGAACAGCGGCTTGGCTATTTTGACTCCGAACTCGACATGGAAACGGTCGCTGAGTGTTTGATCGGCATGATCGTACATGTAACCGATTCATTTTTATTAACCGGAATGAAAGCTCCGGAAAACCTCGCCGCAGAGGTTGTAAATCTTTTTATATACGGGATGCTTCCGAAAGGGCGTGACGTAAAATGATAGCTATGATCATGAAGGTCAGTTTAGCAGTTTTTATGCTTGCGGGAGGCATTATAAAGGTGTTTCGCGTTCCCTTTCAAGTTGAGCATTGGAGGCATTATCAATATCCATTATGGTTTCTGACTGTTACTGGAATTCTTGAAATAGCCGGGGCACTTGCTATGACAGCGGGTATTTGGAATCGGCTTGGAGCGTTTGGGGCAGGCGCACTGTTTATCTTTCTCATGGCTGGAGCGGTGCATGCGCACATGATTCGAGCGCGCCAATCGGTTCTCATGACGATCCCCGCGATAATCTGTTTGGTTGTTTCGGTCATGATCGTTATGCGGGAATTCATGATGTAACAGTCTATTATGGTTGATTTGCAGGAGATTGATTTCTCTTAGCGAAAGAAAGAGAGTCAGAGGTTTAAACCGGCTGGTTGAATTTCTGCATCGTTATTCGACTGGCGTTGGCTGGACTTTTTTCATAAAGGAGGAATACAGAGTGGCGATTACTTTAGTAGACATGACTGCCGAAGAATTCGGGGCATTTCGCGGAATGTCCGTGCAAAATTATGCCAAACAAAACATAGAATCAGGTACTCGGACAGAAAAAGAGGCGCTTGAGAAATCAGAGCAGGCATATGAGAAAATGATCCCGAACGGACGAAACAGCAGCAATCATTATTTTTGGAACATCACAAATGAACAAGGAGAAAGGATCGGCTGGCTCTGGCTGTATGCTGATCCGCACCATCCGCAAAAGGAAGCGTTTATCTATTCATTTGGAATGTATGAGGCCTTCCGCGGAAAGGGGCTGGCGCAATTGGCGCTTCAAACGCTGGATGAAAGAGCAAGAAAGCTTGGCGCGGAAAGACTTGCTCTCCATGTGTTTGCGCACAACGAGACAGCCGTTCATCTCTATCAAAAGATGGGCTATGCCATGACCAATATACGTATGCGGAAACAGCTGAACTGATACCGCCGCTTACTTTAGCGGTTCTCCAAACACAATATGCCAATGTAAATGTTTAGAGTCCTGATAAGCGCCTAAGTTGGTGATGACACGGCATGCGCCTTTTTCTTCCGTCACCATGGAAGCGACCTCTTGAATGACACTCATTAATTCAAGGAGCAAGCCATGGTCTTGCTCTTCCAGAGTGATCAATGAGGAGATATGTTTCTTAGGAACAGCCACAATGTGGACTGGATAAAAGGGCTTTGTATGATAATAAGCCAATACGTTATCTGTCTCTATTACTTTATTCACCTTCGTATTCCCGCTAAAAACCTCATCACAGTAAAAGTCTTCAGTCATATGATCATCCCTCACTTTGTTTGATTCTTCTATAGTCATCCGCAATGTTCCTTCAATTATATTAGATGTAGAAGGACTCTTCATACCATTTTCGGTTCGTGTTGATGTTTGACAACGGTAAGATATCCTGGTGGCAGCCAGTCTTTTTGATGTAATGATTATTGAAATTGTCAGCATTCTATAGATATCCTCGCCTGTAACGACTAATAAACTTATTTTCAACCATTGAATTTCAATCTGACTAGTGTCAGTTTGCGATTGTAATAATCAAGTAATTACCAAATGTTATTTATAAGTTTATAGTTTACAACCTGACCATAGTCAGATAAAGTGAGTGTGATAGATCAAAAGAAAAGGAGAAGAAGCTGATGGATTTACATGCGGAAAAAATACATACTGCAAAAATATGGTCCATATCATTTATTTTTGTCACACTTTCAAATGCATTTTTATTTATGGTGTTTGAAATGTTATTGCCGACATTACCTTTGTTTGTTACGGCTATCGGGGGTGGGGCAAAGCAAGTTGGATTGGTTACAGGTATTTTTATGATATCTGCCATTGCCATACGCCCTTTTGCAGGGATTTTGGCTAAACGATTTAACAAAAAATATTTACTTATATGTGGGATTGTGATCAGTGCCTGCTCAACTGGTGCCTATTATCTTGCATCAGACGTAGGCGTCCTATTGCTCATTCGTTTAATACATGGAGCCGGTTTTGGGTTAGCAACCACTTATTTTGCGACGATCGCCGCGGAAATTATTCCGAAGGAGCGCCGGGGTGAGGGGATTGGATATTTTGGAGTAGGCGAAACGATTGCGGTTTCGGTTGGGCCGATGATTGGTATCGCGGCACTGGAGCTTTATGATTTTCAGAGACTTTTTTTAGGCGGGATGTCTGTTCTTTTACTGGCTGTGTTAATGGCTGTACTCGTTCGGAGGCGGCCTGAAGGAAAAGACACCGCTGAAAAGGGAATGGTAAAGGTCAAGGTGTTAGAAAGACGTGTGCTGTTTCCTTCGTTTCTCATATTGTTAGTCGGAATAGCTGCATCTGCGATCATGTCCTTTTTTTCACTCTATGCGATAGAAAAGGGTTTCCGAAGTGTCGGAATGTTTTTCTTTCTGATTGCGGCAGCCAGTTTTTTTATACGTCTTATCTCAGGGAAAACGTTTGACCGATTCGGAGCGGCCGCTATCCTTATCCCCGCTTCAATTTTCTCTTTAGCAGGGCTGTCAATACTGTATCTTGCCCAAACCGATGGCATGTTTTTTGCTGCGGCAATATGTTACGGGTTTGGATTTGGGTCTATATTTCCGGCTATCCAGACATGGTGTATCAACCTTGTTGAAGAGCATGAACATGAGGATGCCATGGGGACATTCTTTAATTTTTTTGATATGGGAATTGGCGGAGGCTCTTTATTACTAGGTGTTGTGGCAACGGTCTATTCTTATCAGGCGCTTTATATCGCTTCCATTTTGGTGTACCTGCTGTTTCTTTTATTATATATTTTATTTATCTGTTCCAAGAGAAAAGGAATAAAACATTAGGGGGAGGGCGGAACAGTGACCCGAGAACATATAAAACGCGAAGCCGTTCGCCAATTTAATCAGCTTGGGTATGAGGGAGTTAAAATGGCGCATATTGCCAAAGAATTGGGAATCCGGAAACAATCTCTGTCCTACCATTTTTCATCAAAAAAGGATCTGTTGACGGAAGTATATCCGGAGATTGTTGAAGAAGAAGTAGCGTTTATCAATGATTTTTTTGAATCCGGAAAGGATATGCCAGCCAAAAATTTAGTATATGATTTTTTAAAAGAAACCCAGGTGCGCTTTCATGCTATGCCCAATGTAGCCTTTTTGCAGGCGATGTCGTTTAAGGCTCCTGCTGAAGTAAGTGATTTTATTTCAGCCCAGTACCTGCTGTTTCTGCATGCTTTGAAAAGCCGAATTGCCCTTGTTTTTAAAGAATCGGGTATCACCTGTCCGCCCGAGAAGTGTGCGATTGCCTTTATCACTCTTTTTGACGGGCTGAACATTCAGCTGGTATATGAGAATAAACAATCATTTGAGAGATCTTTAGAGATTTCCTTCGAAATTTTTTGGCAAGGGCTGAAGGCAAAACCTTAAAAAATACCAAGGGTGAACAGCCCTTGGTATCCCTTACCGCTATTGATCAAGCTCTTTCATTCGTTTTGTAATGTCATTGAACGCCTGATCAAGCTCCTTGTATCCTTTATCATTCGGCGTCATCAAACTGAGCTTTCCCAGCACTTCTTGTCTTTCTGTCTCAAGCTTTAAACGAAGCTCCTCCCGCTCATTTCTTTCTGAAGGAGCGCCATGTAACTTCTTTTCGATGCCATCGTCCGAGATGACGAGTTTACAGTTTGTTGTTTTTTCGAGAAAGTAGCGGTCATGTGACACCGCCAGCAATGTGCCGCTGTAGTGTGACAGTGTATCTTCCAGCTGTTCGCGTGAGGGCAGGTCGAGATGGTTTGTCGGCTCATCTAACATCAGCACGTCTTTTTCCTCGAGAATATAAGCCATTAGTTTGACCTTTACACGTTCGCCCATACTCATATGTTTGATCGGCTCCGCCCATTGCGGAGCTGTAAAACCTAAGTGCTTCATTAGATTTTGAACGTGTCCTCTTGCTTCGTATGTTTCATGATCAAATACCTCTTCCGGTGTTTGTTCTAAAGGCAAGTCAAACACCTCCTGCGTTAGATAGCCGATGTTTGCAGACGGCGACACCCATACATGCCCCTCAGCCGTTTCCTTTCCCAGAATGATTTTCAGTAATGTTGTTTTTCCGCTGCCATTGGGGCCTATGATTGCAACCTTTTCGCCGTGCTGAATTGTAAAGTGTGCGTTTTTAAATAGGATTCTTTCTCCAAAAGCCTTCGTTACATGCTGAACTTCCAAAAAGCGTTTTCCTGTTTTTTTGGTTGTATCCATTGAAAAACGGACAGCATATTCCGGCTCAACGGGTTCCGCCTTTGCTTTTTCCAGCTCTTGTTCAAGCCGCTTGCGCTTGGATTTCATTTGGGCATCCGTACGCTTCGCTTTTACACGGTGATATTCTTTAAACCCTTCCTTTTTCGTCGATTGGGCGTGTGCTTTTTCCGACCATGTACTAAGCTCATTCATTTGGGCTTCAATCCGTTCAACCATTTTTTGCTGCTTCTCATATTCACGCTGCTGGGCGAGCCTTTGCTTTTCCCGGTGCTTCATATACCCAGAGTAATTTCCTTTGAATTCAATCAAGGTTTGAGCTTCGAGCGACCATATTTTTGTTGCGGTTTCGTCTAAAAAATAACGATCGTGAGAAACAAGAATCACAGTCCCTCTATAACTTTTCAGCTGTTGAATGAGGAATTGCAAGCTTTCTTCATCAAGGTGGTTTGTCGGTTCATCTAACAGTAAAAGGTCTGCATCCTCTGATAGTCCTTTCGCCAGCCGCGCTTTCAGTTTTTCGCCGCCGCTTAACTGTTGGAAATCACGGACGGGCACACGCCATTTCTTCAGTAATTTCTTTTCGGCGGGCGTCTGGTCCGCAAAGGAATACGACAAGGTTTCCTGTTCTACCAGCGTCATTTTTAAATCCTGCCGAAATCTTTGGATTTGCCCCTGTGCAGGGGCTAAGCCATTGTGAATGAGGTGCAGCAATGTTGATTTCCCAGCGCCATTTTTGCCGATCATCCCAATGATATCTCCTTGCTGTACACTGGCATTTACGTTTTTAAAAACAGTGAGGTTCCTCACTTCATAGCTGACATTTGTTAATGTGACGATCTCTTTCATTCATATCCCTCGCTTTAAAGGGAGAATCAAAAAATCCTCCCAAATGTGTTGGAAGGATTAGCCGCGCCGTTGCATGATCAAATAAGCTATTGTTCATCAATAGCCATGTCGTATATATAGAAAATGGGCAGACTAATCCTATTTTTTCTGATTTGAAATATTGATTTCAAACGTAAAAATAAGATTAGTTAATCATTGTCCACCCATCATCCCTTCTTGTTTGTTACACACACTATAGCATAACTTCACATGCGAAAGCGAAGGTCATTTGGTATATTTTTCATCAAAAAAACTCCTGCTCTCACTTTTGAGGCAGGAGACGCGAGTCTTATTGAAGTTTTGCTTTTCGCACTTTATAAATCACAATCAGCAAAATAAACCAAACCGGCGTAACAAATAAGGAAATCCGAGTGTCTTGAGCTAATGCTAAAACAACAATGATAAACGCCAGGAACGCAAGAATCAGGTAATTTGCAAATGGATAAAGCGGAAGCTTAAACTTGTTTGTTTTCGCTAATTCAGGTCTTGTTTTTCGGTATTTCATATGGCAGATGACCGTAATGCCCCAAATATAGATAAAGCAGACGGTTGAAATGCTTGTGATCAAGGTGAATACGCCTTCTGGCATGATGTAGTTTAGCGTGACACCGATTAAAATCACGATACCTGAAAAGAACAACGCATTTCTAGGTACTTTACGCGGAGTCAGTTTCGCCATTGATTCCGGCGCGTTGCTATCTTTCGCCAGGGAATACATCATGCGGCTTGTACTGAACACAGCGCTGTTGCATGCAGAAGCAGCGGATGTCAAAACAACAAAGTTGATAATACTTGCTGCCGCTACGATGCCAACCGCGACAAATACTTGTACGAATGGGCTTTCGCTTGGATTGATGACATTCCAAGGATAGATGCTCATAATCACAAGAAGAGCACCGATATAGAAAAGCAACACCCGGATTGGGATATTGTTAATCGCCTTAGGAATGACTTTTTCAGGGTTCTCTGTTTCACCAGCTGTAAGTCCGACCAGCTCAATGCCGACAAAGGCAAACACAACCATCTGGAACGAGAGGATAAACCCGTGCATTCCATTCGGGAACATGCCTCCATGGCTCCAGAGATTTGTGAAGCTGGAGGCCCCTGAGCTAGTGGGAAAGCCTTTGAAGATCATCACAAGACCAATGGCGATCAGCGCCAAAATGGCAATGACTTTAATTAACGCAAACCAAAATTCTAATTCTCCAAAAAGCTTGACGGTTGCCAGGTTCATAATCAATAAAACAATCAGAGCGATCAAGCCGGGCACCCATTGCGGGACACCGGGGAGCCAATATTGAGTGTAAAGCCCGACGGCTGTCAAATCAGCCATCGCGATGGAAATCCAGCAGAACCAGTATGTCCAGCCGGTGATAAAGGCTGCCATATCGCCTAGATAGTCTTGTACAAAATCAACAAAAGAGTGATAGTTCAAATTCGATAACAGCAGTTCACCGAGAGATCTCATAATTAAAAAACAAATGATCCCTGTGATCAAGTAGGCGAATAAAATCGAAGGGCCGGCAAAATGAATCGATTTTCCTGAGCCGAGAAATAACCCCGTCCCAATCGCCCCGCCGATGGCGATGAGCTGGATGTGCCTGTTTTTCAGGCCCCTCTGCAAGTTTTGCTGATTTATATTGTTTTTCGTCATATCGTCTGTCACTTTGTATGTTCCTCCATTGAAAATTGTTTTGAGCCAGCAATACGTTTTTAATGATTATTATAACACTAAAATTTCTAACTTTTTTACTATAAAGGTAAATGAAAAGAAATTTTAATGTTTTTTGAAAAATCCATTTGAAAAAAGCGGTTCTATTTTGGGAGCCGCAGTCTATTTATGCCATGTCTGTATTTTTCATATACAGGTAGAGCCCATAATCTGTCGGAGCAGATGAGTATCCTGCCTGCCGCAGCATTGCTGTGATATTTCCGCGGTGGTATGTCCCGTGATTGACTACGTGGGGAACCAGCTCAGCAACAGTCGTTTGCATGATTCCGCCTGAGGGGTTTTGAATCTGGAGAGGTTTATCGATCTGTAAGTTTTGCTGTAAACATAAGGTGTAGCGCTCGGCTAACTTCAAAAACTGGGCTTCCATCTCCTCTATTTCTTTTGTCTCTGTCTGGTCCTTGAGCTGTTCAGCCAATGCCAGAGCATCGTTCATGCTTTTGCCGGAAAATACTTCAATCCAGCCGAGATCAGAGAGGTAAACATGAGATAAGACATGGGATATAGACGGAAACACACTTTGAATGTCTAGGCGGTAGACCTCTTTTGGAAGCTCTTTTAACCGATTGAATATTTGCTGATTGGCCCATACGTTATATTCATAAAAATGCAGTGAGAAATCTGACATGTCGGTATTCTCCTTTCGGGTTTATACCTCCATTGTATAACGAACGAGCGTTTCTTGTGGAGTGTTCATGAATAAAATAGGTTGACAGACATAGTTTAGAGGAATAAACTAATTGACATTGATCATATAGTTTAGAGGGGTAAACTAATTAGAGGAGGGGAAGATGTTGAATGAACAAAAGTTATGTCAGGCGATAAACCTGTTTGTGGAAGTATTACTCGAGGGGACAGAGTTTGTGCATCGTGAAATCAATCAGGATGTCTTCAAACATATCTCAAGAGAACAGGCCGACCTGTTAAAAATTTTAAAAGTTAAAGGACCAACCTCTCCCGGCAGCCTGGCTATGTATCAAAATGTACATAAGAGCGCGATTTCGAACAGATTGAAAAAGCTGCTTGAAAAAGGATTGGTTGAATGGGATGACTGTCCGGCAAATCGTGATAAGCGCTCTAAGCTTATTCACATCACATCCAGCGGTGAAGACATACTAGATGAATTAGATTCAGCCATTTTTAACGCTCTTAAAGAGCTAATCGATGATATAGATGAGGAACACTTAAACTCTATCATAGAGATATTCACCATTCTAAAAAGCAAATTTAAAGGAGGAGATCCCGCCGAATGAGAGCAATCATCAAATTCAAGTGGGCTATTGCAGCCGTTATATTAGCACTAACCGTGATACTGAGTTTGTTTTCTCCGAACGTCACGGAGCTTGCCAATCAAAAGGGGCAGGCACAGCTTCCCGCTGATGCTGTTTCAGAAAAAGCGAATGCCATTTTAAAACAAGCGGGAGAAGACAATAATTCGATCAGTATGGTCTTGACATTAGACCACGCTTTGAAAAAAGACACAGAGGATCAGCTCCGGACAATGATTGATAAAATCAAAAAAATTGACGGGGTAGAAGATGTTACGTCTCCTTTGACGGCGGAAAAAGAAGTCAAAGACCAATTGATCTCGCAAGACAAGAAAACCGTCCTCATTCCTGTCACGATTACAGGTTCTGATAAAAAGGCGGAAAAAATCGCGGATGACATGTATAAAGTCGTTCCTGATGATGTAACCGCATATATAACAGGAGCTTCTCTTATCAATCAGGACTTCGCTCACAGTTCAGAGGAAGGGCTCAAGAAAACGGAAGTGATCACAGTCTGCTTGATCATCGGTTTATTGCTGATTGTGTTCCGCTCTGTTGTGACGCCTTTTATCCCGATTGTGGTTGTCGGGTTCTCTTATCTCATCAGTCAATCCATTTTGGGCATTCTCGTGTACAATGTTGATTTTTCTATCTCGACGTTTACACAGACTTTCCTAGTCGCCATCCTGTTCGGTATCGGAACAGATTACTGCATTCTGCTTCTGACCCGATTCCGTGAAGAATTGGCAAATGGATATGACAAAAAAGAAGCCGCCCTTATCGCTTACCGTACAGGAGGAAAAACCTTATTTATCAGCGGTTTTGCTGTATTAATCGGGTTTTCTGCCTTAGGTTTTGCGAAATTTGCGATTTTCCAATCCGCAGTAGGAGTCGCAGTCGGTGTCGGAATTTTAATGATCATCCTCTACACACTGCTGCCATTATTTATGGTGACACTAGGCGAAAAGTTATTCTGGCCTTCTAAGAAAGTGCTGTCGCACAGCGACAATAAATTATGGGCGTTTCTTGGCAGACATTCGGTTGTGCGTCCGTTTCTGTTTATTGTCATCACGGTGATCATCACGCTTCCGTTCATCTTGGCCTATGATGACCAGATTTCATTCGATTCGACTGCGGAAATCAGCAGCGATTATCAATCAGTAAAAGCTCTTGAGGTTATCAAAGATGGATTCGGTGAAGGGAAAGCGTTCCCGATCAATGTTATCGTGAAAGGAGACAAAGAACTCACGACAGCTGATACAATCCCTTACCTTGGAAATGTCAGCAAAGCGATTGAGAAAGTCGATCATGTTGACTCTGTCATGACCATTACACAGCCGACCGGTGATACAATCAAAGATTTATATATTGATAAACAGCTAAACTCAGTTTCAGACGGTCTGGATAAGACGGCAAAAGGAATCACCGATGTCCAGAGCGGTTTAACGGATATAGAAAATGGATTGAATCAAATGGCTGGGCAAACCGGCTCTGCCTCAGATAGCAGCTCCGGCGGTTCACTAGGCGATGCGGCAGACGGATTGGGCAAAATCAATCAGCAGCTGCAGCTTGTGAGCAAACAGATTTCCCAAACCGGCAATACCGCACAGACCGTGCAGCAGCTTACGGCAATCAGCGGACAGCTTGGACAGATTCAAACCGGCCTTGAACAAGCGGACCAGCAGCTCTCAGGCCAGCAGGCACAAGCCGGAACGCTGACAGAAAGCCTGAAGAAGCTCGCTGGAGGCGTGAAGAGTGCAAATGACGGCCTGACGAAAATCTCTGACGGCATGTCAGCTGCCAGTGATATGTTAGAGAACATGGGCAAAAGCTCAAGCGTAAGAGATACAGGCATTTTTATTCCTGAGCAAGTCATGAAGGATAAAGGCTTTAAGAAGTCAATTGACCAATATTCCTTTGCGGATGGCAAAGGCGTGAAATTAAGCGTCGTCCTGGACTCTAATCCTTATTCAGAACAGGCCATTACAACAATCAATCAAATCAAAAAAGCCGTAGCAAACGAAGTTGACGGCACTCCTCTGGAGGATGCCCAGATCGTATACGGCGGAGTCACAAGTGTGAATGCGGATTTAAAAGAACTGTCCACAGCGGACTTCTCCAGAACAATGGTGATCATGATTATAGGCTTGTTTATTGTGTTAACCATTTTGTTCCGCTCGATGATCATGCCGATTTATATGATCGCGTCATTGCTGTTGACGTACTATACGTCGATATCCATAACAGAATTAATTTTTGTGAACGGCCTGGGAAATGCCGGCGTCAGCTGGGCAGTACCGTTCTTCAGCTTTGTCATCTTGATCGCGTTAGGCGTGGATTATTCGATCTTCTTGCTTGACCGCTTTAAGGAGGAGGTGCACCTTGGCATAGAGCAAGGTGTCATCAAGTCAATGAGCAAAATGGGGTCCGTCATTATTACAGCGGCCATTATATTGGCCGGCACGTTCGCGGCGATGATGCCCTCGGGCGTCAATACGCTGATGCAGGTGGCGAGTGTCATCATTATCGGGCTGCTGCTTTACGGCCTTGTCATTCTTCCGCTCTTTATGCCGGCAATCATCGTGACCTTTGGAGAAGGCAACTGGTGGCCGTTTAGAAGGAAGAAAATCAAAGAATAATAGAGAAAAGAGCCCAGAAATGAGTCTGGGCTCTTTGTTTTACTTCCATTCTGCAATTGTATCAATTGGCAGACGGTAGGAAGCATAGCCTTCGTCCGCTGCTTTTCCGATAGAAAGAAGCATGACCGGTACATACCGTTCTTTATCTAATCCGAACGTTTCCGCGATGTTTTCTTTATCGTAACCGCCGATCGGATTTGTATCATAGCCGTGCGCGCGTGCAGTCAGCATCAGCTGCATCGAAACGAGCCCTCCGTCAATCAGGATGGTTTCGCGGTTCACCTGCGCCGGAAGCTTTTCAAAATGAGCGGTCAGCGCGGCGATTTGTCTATCTTTGACCTCTTGAGGCATGTAACCGAGTTCCACCGCTTTTGAATAAATTTCTTCTAAGTAGTCTGCATTGTTCATGTCTGCAAATACAGCGATGACGGCAGATGATGTTGTGACTTGTGTTTGGTTAAAGCTTGCAAGCGGTGCGAGCTTTTCTTTTCCTTCCGGGCTGTCGATGACGAGAAAACGCCATGGCTGCGCGTTAACAGAAGATGGCGCAGTTGTTGCTTCCTCTAAGATTTCTTTCATCTCTTCTTTGCTGATTGTCACCGCTGGATCATAGTTGCGAATAGAACGGCGGCCTTTCATAATCTCCATAAAATCGTTTGTTTTGATCATGTGGATACACTCCTCTTAAGCTTCGATATTGTCTATGTTGTTACGCATGCGCGCCAGCACACCAATAAGCAGGCGGCGCTCGTCAGCACTTACATTTGCGAGCATTTCCTTCATGAAACGCTCCTTTTCTTTCTTAGAAGACTCGATCCGCTCTCTTCCCTGGGCTGTCAACCGAACAAGGGTGATGCGATTGTCCTCAGGCTTGCGCCGTCTTGAGACCATGCCTTTGGCTTCCAGCTGTTTCAGGTGTCTAGTGACGGCTGCGCTATCTATATTTACTTTCTTTTGAAGGTCGCTTTGACTGATCTCATCTGCATGATAAAGCAATGTCAGCAATTCCAAACGAGATTGGCTGATGCCCGTGCATGCCTCGAACTTCACGCCAATCACCTTGTTCACGCCTTGCAGCTGATATAAAATCTCGGCTTCCTCTGAACAAAATGATGCCAAAACCCATCCCTTCTTTCTTGTCAAACCTATTAATTGATATATCAATGATTGACACGTCAATTAATATACAATGATTGATTCCAACTTGCAAGCCATTTGCACATTTGAAAAACCTCCCTCGTTTATGAAGGGAGGTTTTGGTCATTCTTGCGGCTCAGGATAAAACATCAGCAGAAAAAAGCTGGCCGTTTTTTCAGAAGAATTGATGTAGCTGTGCGGGGTTGATCCTGTAAATTGCAAGGCATCTCCTGAAGCGAGCATGTGCTTTTGGTCTTGCAGTTTAACCGTTAATTCACCTTCTTTAATGAATAGATATTCTTCTCCTAAATGTGTTTTTGCTTCATGTATACATCCAGGTTTCAGATCAACAACATAAATTTCAAACTTTGTTTCAGGATTGTAGGGAAAAAAAGGGTAGACACTGTAGTTTTCTTCATTATCTGTAACAGGTTCAATATCCTTCAGATTGATTTTTTTCACTTTCGGCTTGTCTTCTTTCAGAAATATAGAAAAGGATACTTGAAGCCCGTTTGCGATCTTCCATAGCGTGGTGACAGTCGGGGTTGATTTCCCTTTTTCGATTTGTCCGAGCATCGCTTTGCTGACACCCGTTAATTCAGAAACTTGATCAAGAGTCAGTTTTCTGTTTTTTCTAAGTTTGACCAGATTCATTGCGATAATGGCTTGGATATCATCCATACATGTATCTCCTTACGTCCATATTCGCTTTCATTATAACATATAGAAATCTGTTATCACATTCTGTTGTCAGTTATAACATACAAGTGTATAATATATTAGACGAGGAGGGGACCAGAATGATATCTGAGAAAGAAATGGCTCATGCACAAACTGACGAGCCGACATTTCTGAAGGGGCTTCAAGATTGTATCCCGACGTTGATCGGTTACATCAGTGTAGGATTGGCACTCGGAATCGTGGGAGTTGCATCGCATTTGAGCGTGATGGAAATTGTGCTTATGTCGGGATTGGTTTTTGCGGGCGGCGCCCAGTTTATTATGTGTGCGTTGTTGGCGGCAAACAGCCCGATGTCCGCCATTATTTTGACCACGTTTATCGTGAATTTACGGAATTTTCTATTAAGCGCTGCGCTCGCTCCTCATTTTTCAAAGTATTCACTGGCGAAAAATGTAGGGATCGGCATGATGGTGACAGATGAGTCGTTCGGTGTGGCTTCCAATAAGATTGTCAAAAACGAGCCGATTAACGATCGCTGGATGTTCGGCTTAAACCTTACAGCATATGCGTGCTGGGTGCTGTCTTGTCTGGCGGGTGCTGTTTTTGGCAAATGGATAACCGACCCGGAATCATTCGGACTTGATTTCGCGGTGACGGCCATGTTTTTAGCGCTGCTGGTTCTTCAATTGGAGCATGTTGTGCCGGCGAAGCTCAAACATTATGTCTCTCTCATGATCTATATGGTGATCGCAATGGTTGTGTTTTCTTTCTTTATGCCGTCTCATCTTGCTGTCATCATATCAACGGTCATCGTAGCGACAATCGGGGTGGTGACGGATAAATGAGTATCAATACATACGTCTTGATGGTGATTATTGGCTGTGCGCTGGTGACGATGATTCCCCGTATCATTCCTTTTTTAGTTGTACGGAATATCACTTTGCCGGAGCCCGTGCTCAAATGGCTTTCCTATGTGCCGGTGTGTATATTGACAGCGCTGGTCGTAAAGGATTGTATGATTCAGTCTAATGGTACTGTGCAATTGAATTGGCCTGCAGCCGCCATCTTGATCCCGACCCTCTTGATTGCGATGAAAACGAAAAGCTTATCCATTACTGTGATCAGCGGTGTACTTCTTATGGCGGGATTGCGGTTATGGGCATAAAACAAGAGGATTGGCACTTACTTGATCAGGGCAGAAGACCCTGATTTTTTTGTCTTTCGTTCAAGCTTTAAGCGGCTTTCGCAGTTTGAAAGTTATGATACAATATACAAATGTTTCACAGCTTCAATCCATCGTTGGAGTTGACATCGATTTGACATAAGGGACTAGGGTGAAGGGAAGGTTTGATAACATGCTGCAAAATCCTACTGGAAAAGAACGCTTGGCATTGGCGTTGCTGCTCGGCATGCTTGCTATATTGGGCCCGCTTAACATAGATATGTATTTGCCGAGTTTTCCTGAAATCGCGGATGATTTATCAGCAAGTGCCTCACTTGTACAGTTAAGTTTAACAGCCTGTCTGGTCGGCCTTACCATCGGCCAGTTGATCGTCGGGCCGGTCAGTGACGCGCAGGGAAGACGAAAGCCGCTATTAATCTGTATTTTTTTATTTGCGTTATCTTCTCTGTTTTGTGCGCTGTCGCCCAACATTACAACACTAGTGGCTGCGCGCTTTTTACAAGGGTTCACCGCTTCCGCGGGACTTGTGCTGTCTCGCGCCATCGTCCGCGATGTGTTTACCGGAAGAGAGCTTTCTAAATTTTTCTCGCTGTTAATGGTTATTACAGCTGTTGCGCCAATGGTTGCGCCAATGACAGGCGGCGCCATTTTGCTTTTGCCATTTGCAACGTGGCATACAATTTTTCACGTGTTAACAATCATCGGGTTTTTACTTGTCTTGTTGATTGCGTTTCGATTAAAAGAAACGCTGCCGCCGGAAAAACGGATTCCAAGCTCAATCGGAACATCTGTTAAAACGATGGGCAGCCTGCTGAAGGATCGGTCCTTTATGGGGTATGCGTTAACGGTCGGATTTGTTCACGGGGGAAGCTTTGCATATGTGTCCGGTACGCCTTTTGTATACCAGGATATTTATGGAGTGTCGCCGCAGGTGTTTAGTATTCTGTTCGGCATTAACGGCCTGGCGATTATATCGGGCAGCTTTATCATCGGGCGTTTTGGCGGAATCATCCATGAAAAAAGCCTGCTTCGCATAGCGGTCATTACCGCTATGCTTGCGACGGCTGTGCTTTTGGCTATGACCATGATTCACGGCCCTCTCGCCACATTAGTCATATCCATTTTTATTTACATGATTACAATTGGCATGGTTCTGACCAGCACGTTTACGCTGGCTATGGAGAAGCAGGGGCACCGAGCCGGAAGCGCAAGTGCGCTGCTTGGCATGCTTCCGCTTCTCCTCGGATCGATCGTTTCCCCGCTTGTCGGCATTAATGAAACGACTGCCATTCCAATGGGAGCGATCATGTTTGTGACAGCGGTCATCGGTTCGCTGGCGTTTTTTGGATTAACGAAGGAGCGAGCGGAGAAAAGCTTATAAACAAANANANCANCGCGTGTGTGTAGTAGTAGTAGTAGTAGTAGTAGTACGT